>JAJYMV010000039.1 GCA_021786705.1 bacterium | reverse complement strand
TCCACGACCCAATCGTTTCCCGCTTCGATGAATGCTTGCGCACATCGGACCGCGTCATGCGCGCTTCGCCCCGGCCGAAAGCCGAAGCTCTGCTCGCTAAACGTCGGGTCGATAATGGGCGTAAGCACTTGAAGAATCGCCTGCTGGATCAAGCGGTCGACGACGTTGGGGATGCCGAGAAGTCGCACGCCGCCATCGGGCTTTGGTATCTCCACCCGGCGGACGGGTTGCGGCTTGTAGCGGTCCGCAAGGAGCGCTGCTTTGATTGACTCCCAGTGCCCCTTGAGATGCGCGCGGAGATCGTCCACGTTCATCCCATCGGTGCCGGGAGCGCCGCCGTTTTGCTCAACGCGTCGTAGCGCCGCCAGCATATTCTCTCTGGCGACGACCTGCTCCATGAGGTGTTCGGTCTTTGAGGATGCGTCATTTGCATTCACCGCGTCCGTACTCGGCTCTCCAAGCATACCTTCGGGCTTCACCCTATTTTCCGCTTGCGAGGCTTCTTGCGAAGTTTGCTGCGTTCGTTGTTTGGACTGCGAGTTCGACAAATTGCACCTCGATTCAATGTTCGGTCCTTCCCGCAATCGCTTGCGGTACTACGACCTCTGCTGACTTCTGCCGATTCAGTGCGTCATCACTGGCGCGGTTGTCATCGCTGACCTATCGGCAGATCTCCCTGGGTAAGAACGTTGACTTTCCCCGCATGTCGCCGCCGCATTTACGCCTGCATCCCTTGGCCGTATCGGACTTCGTTTTGTTTAGCGAACTCGTCCGAATGCAAACGCCTGATACGATTCGTGTTCCTCGGCGCGCGGGTTTGCCGCCGGCTTCCTTCCGATTCCACCTCGCGGTGGACACCGTTGCCTTTGGCTAGTGGTTGCCACGACCAGGCCCCACAGAGAACTTGCACCACCAAGTCAACGCCCATGCCGGGCGCACCAAAACAAAAAAATGCGCCGGAACGGCGCATTTTTCAGAAATGGTGGAGCTGTCGGGGTACTGCCCCCCGAGTCCGCAAAGCCGGACCGATGCGTTCTCCAGGCTCAGCTTTGATTTTGTCTTAGCCGCTCGATCGCCCCAAAGCTGGGCTATCGTGCGTCGCAGATGCAGTCAATCTCGTTTGCGCGTCACATCATCCGTGCGAACCAGCCCGAATTTTTGACCGGAAGGCGAAGTGGTTCGGGCCGACCCCTCGCGTCCGGTGGTTACCTTATTTAGGCAGCCAGTGCGTAGTTGTTGTTGGCAGTTATTGCCGTTGCGATCGTTTTAGGAGAGCTCGCAACTCCGCCTGCTGACATCGACCGCGGATCCTCACGTCGAACCTAATTCAGCCCCGCGACCATCGACACTCAGTATAACCGATCCGGCAAGCGAGGGGTTACGAGCCCCCCGCCGCCTTCCCGGAGGTGCTCCGCTCCATCAGGGTGCTGACCAGCATCATGACGATCGTGCCGTAGAGATAGGCAAGCCAGTGGTTAAAATTGCCGCTCGAGCGGAAATGGGGCGTGAAGTGCGCCGCGATCGCAAAGAGCAGGTAGTTGACCACGAACGAGAAGAGCCCGTGGGTCAGCCAGGTAATCGGCGCGGAGATCAGGCGCAGAATCGGCCCCAGCAGCATATTAACGATGCCGAAGACGATCGCGGCGATCAAGGCGGTCCATATCCCGGCATCGTGGTTGAAGCCCGGTACGAACTTCAAGATGAGATACAACGCGATGGCGTTGACGATAAATCGGAGGATCATGACTGCGACGTTCCTCGCAGTGCGGTGGGCTCCTATCCCGTCGAGCGCTCGCCGAGGTGCGCCCGGACCGCCGCGGCGAGCGTCGGGGTCATCCCCTTCACCGCCGCGACCGCGTCGAGATCGGCCCGCCGTATCGCCGCGACCGAGCCGAAGGCTGCGAGCAGGCGTTTCCGCCGGACCGGCCCGAGCCCGGGCACCTCGTCGAGCGCCGAGCGGATCATCGCCTTATCGCGCTTTTGGCGGTGGAACGTGATGGCGAAGCGATGCGCCTCGTCGCGCACGCGGATCACCAGGTGCAGCGCCGGCGAGCCCGGCGGCAGCACGATCGGCTCGCTGCGCTCGGGCAGATAGAGCCACTCGTGCTCCTTGGCGAGCCCCGCCACCGGAATCCCGGCGAGCCCGAGTTCGTCGAGCACCTCCACCGCGACGCCGAGCTGCCCTTTCCCGCCGTCGATCAATAGCAGGTCCGGGCGCGCCGAAAAGCGCTCCCGTTTCGTGCGATCGACGCCGAGTGCATCCTCTTCTTCTCGCTGCGCGAGATAGCGCAGCCGCCTGCGCAGCACCTCGCGCATCATCTCAAAATCGTTCGGCCCGTGTTTGTATTGAATCGCGAATTTGCGGTAGGCGGCTTTTTTCGCGCGCCCTTCCACAAAGACGACCATCGAGGCGACCGGGTTGGTTCCCTGCACGTTCGAAATATCGTAGCACTCGATGCGGCGCGGCAGATCGGGGAGTTCGAGCGCCTGCGCGAGTTCGTCGAGCGCGCGCGCCTGAGCGCTCTCTTGCACTTCCTGGTGGGCGAGAAACGCTTTGAGGTGTTGCTCGGCGTTGCGCGCGACCAAGCGCAGATAATCGGCGCGTTCCCCGCGCTGCGGCACGAGGATGCGCACGCGCTGCCCTTTGACTCCGCTCAACCATCGTTCGATCTCGTCGCGATCCTCGGGCATCGCTTCGAGCAGCAATTCCTTCGGCACCACCGATGCGGCGTACGGACGCGCGCGCGCGCTCGCGGGGGCCGGCGCTGCATTGTCGCGCGCGGCGCGCCCCTCGGCGATCGTCGAGAAGGTTCGGCGCTCTTCTCCCGCCGCCCGCGAACTGTAAAATTGCGTCAGGAACTCCGCAAAAATTTCCTGCGGTTCGCGCGCCGCGACGCCGTCGAGAATCACGTGCTCTTGGCCCACGAGCTTTCCGCCCCGCACGACGAAGACTTCCATGCAGGCTTGCCCCTGCGATCGCGCGCAGGCGATGAGATCCATATCGATGCGCGAGCGCCATACCACGCGCTGCCGTTCGGTAACGCGACGCACCGCGATGATGCGGTCGCGCATCGACGCGGCCGCTTCGAAGCGCATTTCGTTCGCCGCCGCCTCCATCTCCGCGTTGAGCCGCGCGAGCAGCGCTTCGTGCTTGCCTTCGAGGAAGAGCACCACGTCGTCGACGACGGCATCGTACTCTTCGCGGCTCTGATACCCGACGCAGGGCGCCATGCAGCGTTTGATGTGATATTGCAAGCACGGGCGCGCGCGCTTGCCGTCGATCGGTTCGCGACAGGTGCGCAGCGGAAAGACCATGCGTACCAAATCGATGAGCTCGCGGAGATCGCGGGCGTTGGTAAAGGGCCCGAAATAACGGGCTCCATCGGGGGCGAGCGTCCGAGTAAAATGCACGCGCGCGAACGGTTCGTTCGTTACCTTGAGATAGGGATACCGCTTGTCGTCGCGCATCCGCACGTTGAAGGGCGGCTGGTACCGCTTGATGAGGTTCGCTTCGAGAATGAGCGCTTCGATCTCGTTTCCGACGACGGTCGTCTCGACGTCGACGACGCGCGCGACCATCGCGGCGATGCGCGGATGGTGTTGCGCGCTCCCTTGGAAATACGAACGCACGCGGTTGCGTAGCGAGATCGCCTTCCCGATATAGAGCACCTCGCCGCCGACAGCGAGCATCTGATAGACGCCCGGCGCGTCGGGAAGTTGGGCGAGGGTAAGTTCGAGCGGCGCGGCGGCCATCGACTGCTAGAACCTTATGCGGCGCGTTTTCGTCGCAGCAGTGCGACCCCCGCCGCCGCGACGATCGCCGCCGCGGCGATGATAAAGAGCAGGCGCGCGTAGTGATGGAAGAGCGGCAGAATCTGGTCGAGGTGATGCCCGAGGGCGTTCCCCAGCAGCATTAAACCGCCGCAAAAAATCGTCGATCCGAGCGCGGTCCAAAGAAAGAAGGGCGCGAGATCCATCTCCGCGATTCCCGCCGGGATGCCGTCGATGCCGCGGATCACCGGAATGAACCGGCAGAGAAAGACCGCGAAGCTCCCCCACCGGCCGAAAAAAGCATGCACCTGGTCGAGGCGATCGTGATGGAAGCCGACGTACTTCCCGTAGCGCTCGACGAGCGGGCGCCCGCCGAAGCGGCCGATCGCGTAACCGAGCCCCTGCCCCACGAGTTCGCCGAGAATCGCGACCACGATCGCGACCCAGAGATTCCCGAGGTGCCCGGTCGCCGCGAGGGCGCCCGCCGTCGGCAGCACCACCTCGCTGCCGACCGGTGCACCGATATTTCCGAGCACCATTGCGATGAAGAGCCCGCCGAGGCCGGCGTGGTCGATGAACGAAACGACGGCGTGCTGCATCGGTGGTTAACTCCGTTCGGCGGTGTCGGTGCTCGGCGCGGCGAGGCGTAGGATGTGGGCGGCACGGCTTCCGCCCTCGCGGCGAAGCGCTTCGAGCAGATGAAGCGGCGCGATCTCGCCACCCTCGCTGAGCTCGTGAGCGACTCGGACGATCTCTTTCACGCGCGGCGTCACCAGGACTCCTTCCCAGCTGCGGTCGTCGCCGGTCCCGAGCGCACGGCGCACGGCGGCGTGAACGTCACCGATATCGATGCCGTCCCCTTCGAGACGCTGCATGACCGAGGGATCGCGCTCCTCCAGCAACGCAACGAGCAAGTGCTCGGCGCCAATATAGTAATGATTGTGATTGCGCGACTCTTGCTCGGCGGTATGCATGACCCGCCGAGCCGCCGAGTCGAATCGTGACAGCAACGCCTAAAGACTTTACTCGTAGGGTGAGGGGGAAAATGGTCGGGGCGACTGGATTCGAACCAGCGACCTCTTCGTCCCGAACGAAGCGCTCTACCAAGCTGAGCCACGCCCCGAAGGCTCCCCCCGTTTCTCAACCGTAAAGTCTCGCTCCTGCTCACAGGGGAACGCAGCGTCGCAGAGAAGCCGCGAGCGCGCATGAGGTATCTCATAGTCGGCTGCGGACGAGTCGGTTCCGCCCTTGCCGAGAAGCTCGATGAAGATGGGCACGAAGTCATCGTCATCGACGAAAACCCCACCGCATTCAAACGCCTTCGCAAGGAGTTTGGCGGGCACGTTGTCGTCGGCACGGGTATCGATTCCGAAGTCTTGCGCCGCGCCGGCGCCGAGAAGGCGAATGCGTTCGTCGCCGTCACCAACGGCGACAACCGCAACATTATGGCGGCGTTGATCGCACGCACCGAGTTTCACATTCAAAAGATCGTCGCGCGCATCTACGATCCGCAGCGCGGGCAACTCTATCGCGATCTCGGCGTCGAAACCGTCTGTCCGACGACCGTCAACGCACAACTCATCCGCGATCGGCTCGTCGAGTCGTCGACGAAGAGCACCCCGGAGATCGAATTCGGCGTTCTTACCACGTTGGTCGCGCACGTCGGCACGGCACAAGTCGATAAACGCGTCGGCGAATTTGAAGAGTTCGAACGCATTCGCATCGCGGGCCTCATTCGGAAAGGCCGTCTGCTCGTCGTTTCGAGCGACACGATTTTCGAAAAGGGCGACGAAGTGCACGCCGTCGTCGCCTCCGATGCCTTCGAGAGCTTCGTCCAATCCTTCCCCGACGCGCGCAAAGCCAAACCGGTGAGGTCGTAACGTGTTCATTCTCATCGTCGGCGGCGGTAAAGTCGGCTCCTATCTCACGCGCGCGTTGCTCGACCGCAAAAGCGAGGTCGTGGTCGTCGAAAAAGACGAACGCAAAGCAAAGAATCTCGAGCGACTCATCGGCCAGCAGGTGACCGTCGTCGGCGACGGCTGCGATCCGAAAGTTTTGCGCGCCGCCGGCGTCGAGCGCGCCGATATCGTCGTCGCCGATACCGGTGACGACGAGGATAATCTCGTCGTCGTCCTGCTGAGCAAACGCATTTCCAAAGCGCGATGCATCGCGCGCGTGAACAATCCACGCAACCGACGCATCTTCGAATCGCTCGATACCGGCGAGCCGGTCACCGTAATTTCGTCGACGGAGATCATCCTCGACGTGCTCAACGAACACGTCAGTGCGGCGGGATACGGCGCCGTTCTCGAGACGATGCATCTCTTTGGAAAAGGGAACCTGCACCTCACGAAGATGTCGGTCGCCGCGCTCTCCGCGGTCGTCGGTAAAGAGATCGGCGAGATCGCGCTTCCCAACGATACCGTCCTCGTCGCCATCGAACGCGAAGGCGAGGAGATCGTGGTCCCGAGCGGCCACACGCGCCTGCAAGCCGGCGATCGCGTGATCGCCGTCGTTAAAAACGGCGCGCGCGAGCGGCTCGCGCAGATGTTAGGAGCGGGGGGCTAAGAGCCTTCGCGCGCTGCGCGGCAGCGCGAGCGTTCCCACCAGCATCGTCACCAGAACCGCGACGAACACGATCCCGCGAGCGCTCTGCGCTCCCGGGAGGTGCGCGTCGATCGTAAAAATCAGCGCCAGCGAGAGCGCTCCGCGCACGCCCGCCGCGGCGATGAATCGTCGCCGCGCGGCATCGAGCTCCGGCAGCACGCGTAGGAGCCCCATCGTCGTGATGAGGCGCGCCGCCGCGAGCGCGAGCACGACCGCCCCGGCACCGATCAACGCACTGCGGGCATCGAGCAGATTGAAGCTCGCGCCCATCCATGCAAAGAGCACGAAGTTCAGCGCGACGGCGGCCCAACGCCAATAGGCTTCGGCGCCGTCGAGCGTTGCCGAATCGAGCGTCCTCTCGATGCGCGTTCGCATGAACATGCCGAGCGTCACCACGGCCACGATTCCCGATCCTCCGAACGCATCGGCGGCGATCGCGACGGCGTAGACGCCGAGCACGCTGAGCGCCCAGAGCGAGAACGGGCGGCGAAGGCGCAGCCGCGATGCAAGGCGTCCGACCAAATCGCCGACGGCGGCGCCGAGAAGAGCGGCGACGAGCGAGAGCGCGAGATTGCTCGCGCGCACGAGTGCGACCGCGAAGGCGTCGTTGAAGAGCGACTCCGCTTCGACGATCGCCACCAACCTCGGGGGCGCCCCGACCGAACGCGCGAAGGCGATCACGGCGACGGGATCGGTCGCGCTCAACGCCGCACCGACCGTCCACGCCAGCGGCCAGGGGAATGCGAGCAATACCAGCGCGCCGGCGACGCAGAGGGCGGCGATCGCGACGCCGGGCAGCACCAATATCGCGACCGGGCGCCACGCGCGC
>JAJYMV010000146.1 GCA_021786705.1 bacterium | reverse complement strand
TAATACGAATCGTACTGGGCGCCGTCGTCTCGACGGCCTTTGCCTTGCTTAAATGAAGCTTCGCCCAGTAAATTCGATTGCGAAACCGTAATTGTCCGGATGGGATTTGCTCCGCCTTGTCAGCCTCAGATAGGCCGATCGACGAAGAAATTGGATCGGCGAGGTCGGAAAGGCGGTGTGATTTCCCGTCCGTGAGCGCATTGAGAAGCGGACGCATCAATTGGTCGAATGTCGGTACTGCCATCGAGCGGCCTTCGGTAGCCGGAAGGATATCTCCGCTGCAACCTTCCGAAGCGCTCTCAACGCTTTGCTAGGCGATTTTGATACAATTGAACGATTGCGCAGTGGTTACGAAATAGCAGACGTCGTTATCGCTAAGCGTTTCAGGGTAGAGGCTCGGCGTCAGCATCACGCCGTAGCGAGCGCGGGCTCCGCACGAAGATTCCAATACGTGTCGCGAATCACGGGGCGGAACCCCGAACCGATAATTGCGTTCTCGAGGTCGCGACGCGTCGCTTCGTTCGTCGAACCGGCATCGTGCACGACTTGCTCTTCGAGAATCGTGCCGCCCATATCGTCGCAACCGTAGAGCAACGCGAGTTGCCCCATCTTGAGACCGGGGGTCAACCACGACGCCTGGAGATGTGGGAAATTATCGAGGAAGAGCCGCGAGATCGCGAGCACGCGCAGGTACTCCAATCCCGTCGCTTCCTTCCCACGCAACGGCGTCTTGAACGGCACGTAGTACCAAGGAATAAATGCCGTGAAGCCCTGCGTTTCGTCCTGAAGATCCCGGAGCACGCGCATGTGTTCGATCCGTTCCTCGGGCGTCTCGATCGATCCGAACATCATCGTCGCCGTCGTCGGCATGCCGAGTTGCTGCGCCTCGCGCATGACGCCGATCCACGCCTCGGGCACGACCTTCCGCGCAGAGATGCGTTTGCGCACGCGTTCGACGAGAATCTCCGCTCCCGCACCCGGCAGCGATTTCAGCCCGGCGGCCTGCAAGCGCTGCAACACCTCGCGCGTCGAGCAGCCTTCGACCTTCGCGATGCCGACGATCTCGGAGACCGAGAGCGAGTGGATATCGACCTCGGGATACTCGCGGCGCACGCGCTCGAAGAGTTCTTCGAACCATGCGAGCCCGAGCTTGGGGTTGACGCCGCCCTGAATCATGATCTGCGTCGCCCCTTGGTCGGCGGCGAACTTCACCCGTTCGAGCACGCGATCGTGCGACATCGTGTAGCCTTCTTTATGTTGTTCGGGGCGGAAGAAGGCGCAGAACGTGCAGTGGACGTTGCAGACGTTCGTGTAGTTGATCGTGGTATCGATAACGTAGGTAACCGTGTCGCCCGGATGCATCGCCATACGGCGTGCGTGCGCCGCCGCGCCGAGATCGTGGAGCGAAGCCTCGCGATAGAGGCGTACGCCTTCGTCGTAACTCAGGCGGCCGCCGGCGGCGGCGCGGTCGAGCAGGTCAGCGAGCGACGGCATCGGTAACCTCCGGAGCGACGAGGGGCGCCTGCGGAATCGCACCGATGGCAAAGAGCTCCCGGCAATAGGCCGCAAGCCCGTTGCGTGCGGCGGTATGAAATGTGAAATTCAATTTCTCGTAATAATCCTCGTAAAAGCCCGGCGGGCGTTCGAAACGTCGTTGCGCTGCGGCGATGACCGTTCCCATATTCCGCTTCGACCACGTCAGCGCATCGGTCAATGCGTCCATACAAGCGCGCACTTCCTCGTTTCGCTCGTCGACGATCTCGCGCCGCGCGGCCCAAACCGCAAAAACGGTCTGCTGCCCGGTCCATTCGTGCCAGAGCGTTCCGAGATCGTAGACCTGCGAGCGTGGAAACTCTTCGATCGCGTCAATCGCGCCATCACCGATCAAGAGCGCCGGAAAACCGCGACGCGCGCGCTCGATCGGCGCGGCGTCCTCTACGTAGGACGGAGAGATGCAGTAGCGCCGCTCCAAAAGGACGCGCAACAAGTTCCGCCCGCTCGCAGATTCCTGCGTTACGAATATTTGCGTGTTTTCGAGCAGTGCGGGCGGCGTCTGCGAAACGAGAACGACGGAGACGACCTCGTCGCGCGCGCCGATACAGAGATCGGGAAGCAAAGCGAGCCGGTCGGCATTGCGAGCCCAAGCAAAGGCGCTGATCGGGGCGAGATCGAGTTCCCCGGAAAGGAGCATCGCGTTCAAGCGCGTCGGTACGTCTTCATGTAACGTACCGGGATACCGAATCACTCCTTCATCGAACGCCGCGAAGATCGGTAAATCGTTGGTATAGCGAATTCGACCGCAATTAAGCATCGGGGCTCCAGTCGTGCGCGAACGTCTGGTAGGTCGAATTGCGGCGCACCGGGGTGTACCCCGCGTTCTCGATTAACCGTCGAAATTCGCGATCGTCGACGTACTGCCCCGAGCGCGTTCCGGCAGCATGATAGATCATCTCTTCGTCGGTCGACCCATGGGTGCCGTCCATATCGTCGGCGCCGAATTCGAGCGCTACTTGGCAGACGTGGAGCCCTTGGATCATCCAATAGGCCTTGATATGATCGAAGTTGTCGAGCATCAGCCGTGCGACGGCAAAGGTTTTAATGTCGTCGATGCCCCCGGTCCAGCCGCAATAGCTCAACTCGTTCCCATCGGGATGGTACGCGAGCGGGATGAACGCATTAAAGCCCGGCGACCGTCGCTGCGATTCGCGCAAACGGATCAGGTGATCGATGCGATCCTCGATCGACTCGATATGGCCGTAGAGCATCGTCGCGTTACTCGCGACGCCTTGCCGATGGAGCTCTTCGTGGACCTCCAACCATTGGTCGGCGGTCACTTTATTCGGACAGATCTTCTTGCGCGTCTCCTCGGCGAAAATTTCGGCGGCTCCGCCGTTGACGTTGTCGAGCCCGGCCTCTTTGAGCCGAGCGACGATCGCCGG
The DNA here is from genome assembly GCA_021786705.1 of bacterium. Lineage (GTDB taxonomy): Bacteria > Vulcanimicrobiota > Vulcanimicrobiia > Vulcanimicrobiales > Vulcanimicrobiaceae > JABEUX01. The sequence continues at coordinate 32,814 of JAJYMV010000146.1, read as the reverse complement.
ATAGCTCAGGCGGTGGCGCCGCGCCATATAATCGATCTCGGCCGCGGTAAAGAGGGAGAGCTGGACGTGCGGCAACTCGGCCTTAAAGCGCCGCATCAGCGGCAGCCAATAATCTAACGAAAGCTGGCGCGGGTCGTGCCCGCCGACGATGTGTAATTGGTTGAAGTTCCGGCCGGTCTCGAGCGCCTTTTCAAAAACCTGATCCGGGGTCATCCGAAAGACGCGCGCTTTTTCCTTAAACTCGTCGGCGGCGAACGAGCAGAACGTACACCCGGCGTAGCAGACGTTGGTCGAATTAATATAGCGATTCAGAACGTAATAGACGCGGTCCCCGCTCTTGCGCATTTTCTGTTCGCGGGCCAATCGCCCCAACGTATGCAAATCGCGCGTCGCGTAGAGCGCGAGCCCATCCTCGAACGACAGCGAGAGACCTGCCGCGATCTTTTCCTCAATCTTCGCCAGCGTAGGGTCGCCGGCCACCGTCGCAACGCTCATTGACGACGATGCTATGCCCGCCGCGAGGTGGCGCCTACCACCTTTATCGTCTCGACCACCGCCGCAAGCGCGAAGATCGCCGCCAAACCGACGAAGGTGCCGCCCAGGAGATCGCTAGGATAGTGCGCTCCGAGCGCGAGCCGCGACCAGAGAATGGCGATCCAGAGCAAGACGAGCGAGCCGGGAAGAGCGACGCGCACGGCCGCCGGTAGGTTGCTTCGCGCGACGAAATAAGCCCACAGGAGATAGAACCCGCAGGCGATCGCCGCGTGCGAGCTCGGGTACGAAAATGAGGTTTCGTGGTGGAGCACCCAATCGGTACGACGCGGCCGCTTGAAGAGGTGCTGCAAGAACGCATCCAAGCGCCACGATGCAAGCAACGAGAGGAGCGAAAACGCGATCCGCCCGCTCCAGGCGCGAAAGACGAACGCCGCGACGATCAGCGCGATCCCAAGCGGGGCGAGCACCTCAGGGCGCCCGATCAGCGTGAAATCCCAGGCGAGGTGCGGGCGCACTCCCACGATCGCCCGCGCGAACGCCATCACCGGCGCCGGATCGGCCGATCGTCCGACGAACGAGCCGATCGCAAACGCGATGTTGTACGCAAGTATCGAACTCGCGAAGAACAGCGAAACTTTCGCAATGCGCTGCATCAGTCGAAGAGCCCCTGTTGCGAGCCTTCACCCCTGCCCATGCGCGGCGCGAGCAACTCCAAATCGCCGAGCGAGAGCGCGATTTTCCGCGGTTTCGTTCCCTCGTGCGGCCCCACGACGCCGAAATCTTCGAGTTGTTTCATCACGCGTACCGCGCGCGGATGTCCGATCGAGAATTGCGCCTGAAGAGCGGCGGTCGACGCGACGTTGCTTTCGATGATGAATTTTGCGGCGTCGTAACAGAGCGCATCGACATCGCGCCTCCCGTTCTCTTCTTCGTCGGTGACGGGTACGAGTTCTACTTCGAGTAAATTCTCCGGGCGCGCTTGTCGCGCCCAAAACTCGACGAGCCGCGTCACTTCGGGACCGGATATCAAAGCGCCCTGCGCGCGCATCGGCTTCGGAGCGTCGATGGGGAGAAAGAGCATATCGCCGCGCCCGAGCAGCCGCTCCGCGCCCGCCTGGTCGAGAATCGTGCGCGAATCCACCTGCGAACTCACCGCAAATGCGATGCGCGAAGGGATGTTCGCTTTGATCAACCCGGTGATGACGTCGACCGATGGGCGCTGCGTCGCAACGATGAGGTGAATGCCGGTGGCGCGTGCGAGTTGTGCGAGACGCATGATGGTCGTCTCGACGCGCGAGGGTGCGACCAACATCAAGTCGGCGAGTTCGTCGATAATAATCACCACGAAGGGTAGACGCTCGTCGGGGTACTTTGCGTTATACTCTTCGATCTTTCGCACGCCCGCCTTCGCGAACCGTTCGTAGCGCGCGTCCATCTCGCGCGTCATCTCCAGCAGTGCACCCGCCGCGACCTTCGGATCGGTGATGACCTCTTTGATCAGGTGCGGAATGCCGTTATAGACGGTCAGCTCGACGCGCTTTGGATCGATCATTAAAATCTGTACTTGGTCGGGCGTCGCTGCAACGAGTAGCGAGGCGACGATGGTGTTGAGGCAGACCGATTTTCCCGAACCCGTCGCACCGGCGACGAGAAGATGCGGCATCTTCCCGAGATCGCCGAAGACCGGGCGGCCGGTGATATCTTTGCCCAGTGCCATCCAGAGCGGCGGGATCTGCCCGCGGTTGGGAAGTGCCTCGAGTATCTCGCGAATCGCGACGACGGAGATATTCGCATTGGGAACCTCGATGCCGACCGCGGATTTTCCGGGAATCGGCGCCTCGATGCGAACGCTGGTCGCAGCAAGTGCGAGGGCGATATCGTCGGCGAGCGACGCGATGCGCGATATTTTGACGCCGCGCTCCGGGCGCAATTCGTATCGGGTAATCGATGGACCGCGCTCGATATGCACGACCTTCGCTCCGACGCCGAACGAGGCAAGGGTATCCTCGAGGACGTGTGCGCGATTGCTCTCGTCGACGACCTGTCGGGCGGGGGGATCGAAGAGTGCGAGGTCGGGGAGACGATAGGTCCGCGCCCGTGCCGCCGGATCGGGGGCCTGATACTCACCCTCGACCGGGCCCGGAATGCGCGCCGGCACCGGCGCGCGCGGCGGCTCGGTATAGGCGGCGCTTTCGTCGTAGGCGGCTCGCTCGGGGCGAGGCGGCGGCTCCGGCGCTGCGGGGAGCGGCCGCTCCGGAAGCGCGGCGGGAAGTGCGGGGCGCGAGAAATCCGGCATCCGCCACTGCGGCATCTTGAACTCGGGGATGCGCACCTGGGGACGAGGCATCCGTGCGAGCAGGAGCGCGAGGAGCCCAAGAACGCGCTTGAGGCTGAGGTTCGCCAGCCACATCGTCAGCACGATCGCCGCAAGGATGAGAAAAACGGCACCGCCGAGACCGCCGACGAGTCGATGAAGCATCCACCATATCGAGGCGCCGAGAATGCCTCCGGAACGGTCGCTCCGGGCTCCCAGGGCGGCATCGGCGAGTAAAAAGTACGCGACGGCGGCTCCGCCATAGGTCGCAATCAAGCGCGGAACGTCGATTTCAAGAAAGACGATCGCGCCGATCAGAGCGACGAGCACCGGGAAAAGCGGGGCTCCATCACCAAAGATGCGATGCAACATCGTGGCGCCCCACCGCCCGATCTCGCCGGAATGCTGCGGTAGCGCCAACGCGATTCCGAAGAGCAGCGCGCATCCGAGCGCAAGAAGCCCGACGATCTCCGAGTTTAGGCGATCTCTCGAACTTGCCTTACGACGCACGCGTGCCATTGGGCGATTTCATTCGTCATCGTACGAGGAGTTCTTTTGAGCAAGCCAACCGTCGTCGTCCTCGAGGGCGATCAAACCGGACAGGAATTATTGGAGGAATCGTTGCGCGTCATCGCGCGCGAAACGATCGACCTCGATCTCGAGCTGCTGCGCTTCGACCTCTCGCTGGAAAACCGGCGGAGCGGAAATAACGCGGTGGTCCACGAGGCGGCCGCCGCGATGCGGAAGCACCGCTTCGGCATCAAAGCCGCCACGATCACCCCCGAACAGCGCGACGACGTCGGCTCGCCCAACGCGATTCTTCGCAAAGAGATCGACGGCAAGGTGATCGTTCGCACCGGCCGTCGCCTGCCGCGCGTACGCCCGGTCGGCGGCATCCACGCGCCGATCGCCGTCGTGCGCATGGCCGTCGGCGACGCGTATGGCGCGAAGGAATGGCGCGAGAGCGCGGACGGCGACGAGATCGCCTACCGCACCGAATCGATCTCGCGGACGATCTGCCGCTACGTCTCCGAGTATTCGTTCGCGCACGCCCGCAAAGTCGGCGGGCGCGTCTTCGGCGGCCCGAAGTATACGGTCAGCCCGGTCTATGAAGGCATGCTGAAAGAAGAGATGGATGCGGCGGCCGATCGCAACAAAGACGTACCGTACGAACCGCAGCTCATCGACGCGACCTACGCGCTGCTCTTAAGTTCGGTCGGCGACGATCCGCTCGTCATACCCTCGCTCAACCGCGACGGTGATTGTCTCTCCGATTTCGTCATGCAACTCTTCGGGTCGATCGCGGGCGCCGAATCGGTTCTTCTCTCCTTCGAGGGCTCTCCCGAAGCCGGCGAGGCATTCAAGCCCAGCATCGTCATGGCCGAAGCCCCACACGGAACCGCACCGCGACTCTTCGGAAAAAACGTCGCCAACCCACTGGCGATGATCTTAGCGGCGGGAGCGATGCTCGGATACATCGACGATCGTCGCGCGAGCAACGCTTCGCGCGCGATCTACGAAGCCTCCCTCGAAGCGATTCACGGCGGCGTCGCCACCGCCGATCTCGGCGGCCATGCGACGACCACCGAATTCACCGACGCCGTGATCGACGGCGTGAAACGCAAACTCGAGGTCTGGTCCTCGCTCTAGGTTCTGCGCCGGGGCGCCCCGCGATGGGGCGCCCCGGCTCGTTGCCGCTTCCTTAAGGGGTCTCGGCCGCCGCCCCGTGAATAAGGTCGTGCATGTCCTGGATAACGCGAGGTTCGGGCGGCTCCGGCAACCCTCCGCGCTCGAACGGCGAAAACGCGACTCCGAAGCGGGCGACGTTCCGACAGTCGCTCGAGATTCCCATTTCGTTCGAAGCGGGTGGGAAAGCCGCTCAGGTCTACGGCACGCTCATCGATATCTCGGAGACCGGTTGCCGGCTTCGTTCCCTGATTTTGCTCGATCGTGATTGCGTTATCCGCTTCGAACTACGGCGCAGCGGTGGCGCGGCGTTGCGCCTGCGCGGCCACGTTGCCGGGCGCAGAGCCCCAACCGACGGCGCGGGATACGAATACGGCATCACCTTCGACGGCGTCTCGGCTGCCGAGCGCAAGCAATTGCTCGCCGAAATTATGGAGATGCAGCGACGGGAAGCCGCCGCACGCGCGCACGCACGCGACGAAAGGCCCGCGCAGCAGAACGACCAACGGCGCAAAGATTTACGGCAGAGCGTCTCGTTTCCAATTTCATTCCGTCGGCCCGGCTCGATCTGGCAGAACGGGTTCTGTGCGGACGTCAGCGCGGGCGGTATCCGTTTGGTCTGCGGCGATGCGATCGAGGACGGTAGCGAGATCGAGTTGCGCTTCACCCTTCCCAACGAGGTCCTCGACGTTTTTCCAAAGGGCGGCGAGCGCACCGAGATTACGCCGTTCGGGGCACGGCGCGTCCGCGTTCCCGATAATCGGCGCCCGTTCGACCAAATTTTTGCGCGCGCTCAGGTGGTGGCCAAGCTCGCGCCGGTCGAAGGCCGCAATTCGTTCGGCGTCGAGTTCGTGAACCTCGACGGCTATTCGCGCGAAGAAATCGTTCGTTTCAATCACGCGCTGCAACTGCGTCGCTTGCGCACCGGAGAAAAGTAACGCTCGATGCGCGTCCTTTTCGTTCCGCGAGGCGACGGTCACCGCGTCTTCGGCGGCGACGTCGTGCAGATGGAAGCGACCGCGCGCGAACTTCGCGCCGACGGTATCGAGGTGGAGATCGCCGGAGCGGAGCGTGCGCTGGAAGGGGACTTCGATATCGTCCATCTGTGGACGAGCTTGCACTTGCCCGAGGTTCTCGACCGACAGCTCGACGCACTGGCACCGGTCCGCGAACGCGTGCGCGTCGTCCTCTCGCCGATCTGGGCACCGCACCACACGCTGCGATGGATGCATGCGGCGCGCCGATGGCTCTTCGAAAGCAGGCCCGACAGGGGAGCACTCGATATCGAAAACGCACGCGACATCTTGGAACAGATCGCGCGGCGCAGCGTTAATATCACCGTCGATGGCGTTACGCTCACTGCGTGGACCGCACATCCGTCGACGGCGGCATGCCGAGGCGTCCTCGCCCGCATCGATACTATCCTCCCAAACTCCTGGATGGAACTCGCGGCGATTTTCACCTATCTCGGCGATTTTTGCAATCATGCGGTCGTTCCAAATGCCGTCGACGCAGCGCTCTTCGGCTCCGGTGATGCGACGGCGGTTCCCGACGAACTTCGCTCGACACCCTTTGCCTTAATGTCGGCGCGTTTCGACGCGCGCAAACAACAAGATTTCGTGCTGCTCGCACTCAAGCATACCGAGTACCCGCTCGTATTCGTTGGCGATGCGACCGATCCCGAGATTTTTGCGCGCTTCCGCGATCTCGGAGCGAAAAGAAAGGCACCAGTCTATTATTATCCGGCTATTCCCCAGCAGCAACTACGCCATCTCTATGCAGCGGCACGCGTCCACCTTCTCCCTAGCCTTTTTGAATCTCCCGGGCTCTCGTCGCTAGAAGCGTTACTCGCCGACACCGCCATCGTCGTCGGAAATCTCGGATTCGAGTCGGAGTACTTCGGCGAAGCGGCCAGTTACTGCGACCCCTGCGACGCATGGTCGATCCTCCGTGCGACGCACCGAGCCTGGCATCGCTACGAACGCGACGCCGAGCTTCGCGCGCGCGCGCGGACGCGTATCGTCGAAGAATTCACGTGGGCCCTTGCGGCGAAGGCGACGCGCCGAGCGTACGAACGCGTTCTCGAGGGGTAACTATTCGACCCCGGGCGGGCGCATGGAGTGGAACGTGGTGCGCTCCTGATAGTGCATCGCAAGCGCGACGAGATCGCGTTCGCGCCACGGGTTCGCCATCATTCCAAAACCCGTCGGCAAACCGTGTTCGCCGAAACCGTTGGGAACGCTCATCGACGGAAGGCCGCAGAGATTGCCGGGCGTGACCGGATCGACCGCACCGGGCGCGTCGGGGTAGACCTTATCGAAAGGCGTTCCGATCGGGTATGCAACGGTCGGAAGCGTGGGGAACAACAACGCGTCGTAAGGGGCAATCGTCTTCCCGACGGCGTCGACGATCTCTCGTCGCCGCCTCATCGCATCGACGTAATCGACCGCGCGGGTTTCGTATTGAACGTATCCGCCGATACGATCGTCCGGGGACCGTAATTCGCGCGCCTTTCCGCTCTCGATGAGATCGCGGAACGCCGCGGCGCTCTCACCGTTTAGCAAGGCGCCGATCGTCGCGCCATACGGAAGATCGGGGAGTTTTACCTCATCGGCGATCGTCACCGCATCCGCGATTGCAGCGAGCGAGGCATCGAAGTTCTTCACCACTGCCGCTTGCGTTTGCTTGCGCGCTCCGACGATGACGGCAACGCGCGGCGTTTTTTTCGGCGCGTAGAGCGGCGCGGAGCGGGTGCTGTCGTCGCGCGGATCGCTCCCGGCGACGATGCGGAGAATCGCCAGCGTATCGCGCGCCGAACGCGCCATCGGCCCAAGCTTATCCGAACTCCACATCAGCGCCATCGCACCGTATCGGCTGACGCGCCCGAAGGTCGGGCGCAGCCCCGAGACGCCGCACATCGCGCTCGGCGTTAAAATCGATCCGTTCGTCTCCGACCCGATCGCAAAGCCGACGAGCCCTGCGGCGACTGCAGCGCCCGGTCCGCTCGAACTCCCGCCGCTCCAATACTCCGGGTTCCACGGCGTTCTTCCGGGACCGGTAAATGACGCATCGGCGCCGTTGTAGCCGAACGCGCCCGCAAGTTCGACCATCGCGAGTTTTGCGACGAGGACGGCACCTGCGGCGTGCAATCGCTCGACGACCGCGCCATCGAAATCAAAGGTGCGGTCGCGGTACGGCGCGGCACCCCACGTCGTTGGCGCGCCGACGGCGGCGAGCAAATCTTTCACTCCATACGGAACGCCGTGCAAGGGGCTCTTTCGCTCGCCGCGAGCGAGCGCGCGATCGGCGGCCTTCGCCTCTCGTAATGCGCGTTCGTGGAGAATCGTCACCACCGCACCGAAGCGCGCGCCATAGCGTTCGAGGCGCGCCAGGTAGAGTTTCGTCAGTTCGAGCGAAGAGATACGCTTGCGAGCGATCTCGCGGCCGAGCGTTACGGCGTCGGAGAATGCGAGATCGATCTCGTTCACGGGCGCACCTCGAATTGCGGAACCGGCGCGTCACCATTCTGTAAAAACGTACCGTGCGGGTTCAACGAGGAACCGAAGGTATATCCCTGTTCGATGCCCGCCGCGATCTTTTCGATCTGGGGCTCGGTGAGCTGCGGATCGAAACGGCGCATCGATCGCGCGAGATCGAGCGCTCCGGGCGATGGCGTCGGCACCGGTGCCGGGCTCGGCGTCGCCGCCGGTGACGGCTCAGCCATCGGCGCGCTCGGCAACAGGGCGGCACCGACGCCGAGTGCGGCGCCTGCGAGAAAGATTCTCCGCGAACTCTTCATGACGTGCAAGAACGCCCTTTGACTGCGAAGGTTTGCATGCCTGCACCGGCGCTCTAGCCCGCGGCAATCATCGCGACCGCAACGAGTGCGCAGAGCACGCCGGCCCATTGAATGCGGGAGAGTCGCTCGCGCAAAACCATCGCCGCGAGCAGCACCGTGGATGCCGGGTAGAGCGAGGTTAAAACCGCCGAGATCGCGAGCCCGTCGATTCGAGCGGCGAGCAGGTAGAGGAGGTTCGCACCCATATCGAGCGCCCCGCCGAGGACGACGATCCAGAGTGCGCCATTCGAGCGCATCGAGGTGCGAGTAACGAAAACGATCGAACCGAGCAAGCCCACGGAAGCGAGGCGCGAGCCGAGCAAGGCAAAGAGCGGAGCGCCGTCGCGCGCCATTCCCAGCAGGGTGAAAAACGCACCGAACGCGATACCGGAGAGCACCGCCTCGCGCAGACCCGCGGTTGAGAATTCGCGTTCTCCGCTGCTATCGAACGACGCCGAAATTGCAACGATAGCCGCCACCGCCAGCACGAGCCCTGCATACACGAGCGGGGATGGCCGCTCGCCCGTCGCGATGCCGAAGATGACGGGCACCGCAGCGGCGAGCAATGCCGTGACCGGCGATACGACGCCCATGCGACCGATCGAGAGCGCGTGATAGAGCAGCGCGATTCCCGCGGCACCGGCGAGGCCCGCGAGCGCGCCCCACCCCAACGAGACGACGCTGAAGGCCTCTCGATGCACCGCGAGCACGATCGCGATAACGAGAAGGCCGACCGCCTGCGTCGCAAGGGCGACGGCGAGCAAGGCGACACGACGCGCGGCGATTCCGCCGAGGAAATCGGCGCTACCGTATGCGGCGGCGGCGACGAGCGCAAAGAGGACCCCCAAGGGCGAAGTTATGCCTCGATGACGATCGGCACGATCACCGGGCGGCGCCGCGTGCGCGAGAATATTTCCTTCGCCAGCGTCGCACGCACGTGCTCCCGCACCGAGTTGGTATCGCGCAACGCATCGTTCGAAAGCGTCGCCAACATCGCGCTCAAGTGCGAACGCAGATGTTCGATCAGCTCTTCGGACTCCGGTTCGTAGAACGCTCCGCGAGTCACGATATCGGGAACGCCGATCGGCTGCACCTCTTCTGCGTCGATAGCGACGACTGCGGTCACGATACCGTCGTGCGAGAGCATCTTCCGGTCGCGCAGCACCGCTTCGCCCATCTCTCCCAGCCCGGTTCCGTCGACGAGAACCATCCCACCGTACGTCTTGCCGATCTTGTCGCCGTATTCAGCGGTGAACTCGACGATATCCCCGTTTTCGATGACGAAGACGCTCTCGGGATGCACGCCGGTTTTCGTAGCCAAGCGGCCGTGCGTCACCAACATCCGATACTCACCGTGGACGGGGATAAAATACTCGGGGCGGATGAGATTGAGCATGAGCAACAGCTCTTCTTGCGAGGCGTGTCCGGAGACGTGCGCGCGCCCTTCGTTGCCGTGAATCACGGTAGCGCCGAGGCGATAGAGGTTATTAATCGTCCGATAGACGCTTTTTTCATTCCCGGGGATCGGCGTCGCACTGATGACGATCGTATCGCCGGGATCGATGGCGAACTTCGGATGGTCGCGCACCGACATTCGCGAGAGCCCGCTCATCGGTTCGCCCTGCGAGCCGGTAGTCATCACGACGATTTGATCGGCGCGGAGATTTCCGACGTCCTCGATCTTCACCAGAATATCGGGTGGGATCCGAAGGTGGCCGTGCTCGCGCGCAAAGTGCAACACGTTGTTCATCGAACGCCCGAGGAACGCGATCTTCCGCCCGAATTTTTCAGCGTGATCGATCGCCTGTTGAATTCGCGGGACGTTCGAGGCGAAGGAGACGATCAGGATGCGCCCGGTCGCTTTTGAAAAAATCGTCGTGAACGCTTCTCCGACGACGCGCTCGGATTGCGTGTGCCCCGGCCGCTCGGCGTTCGTCGAGTCGGCGAGCATGCAGAGAACGCCTTCCTCCCCGATGCGAGCGAGCGCAGCGAAATCGGCCGGGCGCCCGTCGATCGGCGTTTGATCGAATTTGAAGTCCCCGGTGTGAAAAATCGTGCCGCTCGGCGTACGAATCGCGAGCGAGCATGCGCCTGCGACGGAATGATTGATATGGACGAATTCGGCTTCGATCTCGCCGTAGCGAACCCGGTCGCCGGGGGCGACGGAGACCAACGGCATCTCGCCGAGCTTGTGTTCGCGAGACTTTGCCTTGATGAGCGCTCCGGTAATCGCCGTGCCGACAATCGGCGTGTTCGGAAATTCGCGCAAGAAGTAGGGGATGCCGCCGATGTGATCCTCGTGCCCGTGGGTTACTAAAACCGCGCGCAGCTTGTGCGCGCGCTCGCGTACGTAGCTAAAATCGTTAATGACGATATCGACGCCGAACATCTCCTCGTCGGGAAACATCAGCCCGCAGTCGACCACGACGAGATCGTCGTTGGTTTCGATGACGGTCATGTTGCGGCCGATCTCGCCACATCCACCGAGCGGGACGACGCGAACGAACGGCTCCTTCGGAGCTTTAGGAACGGAGATACTCTGCGTCTTCAATATGGGGCCTTTACAACGGCTGTTTGCGTGGGAATGACGGGCGGAGGAACGCCCATGCGATACAGCCACTCTATCACGCTCGCGCTACTCGCCGCGACCCTGCTCGGTAGCACCCCCCACCACAAGCGACACGCACCCGCGCCCCCGCCGTCGCAACCACGGGCCGAACTGCTCTATTCGTGGCACGCCCTGCGCCAAACGCGGGATATCCTCGTTCTCCATCTGCTCGAACTGCGCCGGGAGCGCCTCGGGCGCCTCGAGCGACTGCTGCGGGCGGGGGTGCCGATCGGTTGCCTGCTCGCCGATCCGCGGCTCGCGGCAAGAACCGAGGAGCCGCCCGCCAATAGTCGCAGCCATGACAACTGCACCACCACCTCAAGAGAACGCGGGGCTCTCCAGCCTCGTGGAGACCATCGTCGCCCCGGCGAGCGCCTTCGACCGCCTCGCCGAGAAGCAAACCTGGGGCTGGGCGTTCATCGCCTCCTCCCTGCTCACCGTGGTCAGCGCTTTGGCGAGCGCCCCGGTCCAGCGACATATCGCTCGTCTCTTAACGGAGCAAAGGATCGCGGAAGCGGCCAACGCACAGCAAGCGGCAGCCGCTAGGGCCGCGGCGGCGATCGGAATGAAAATTTCGGAGCTCGCTTGGGTCTTTTCGCCGATCGGCATTCTGTTCTTCGTATTGATCGCAACGGTCATCCTTTTCGTTTTCAGCGCCGTTCTTGGCGGGAAAGCGACCTTCAAGCAACTTTGGTGTGCGAGCATGAATGTGTTCATCGTCATTGCAATCGGATCGCTGATCGGCTCGATCGTCCTCGCGCTGCGCGGTCCCGACGCGTTCACCGGGGTGATGGATATCTATCGTAATTCACTCTCGCTCGCCGCGATAATTCCGTCTGCGAACATCAAGGTTGTTGCGTTGCTCGCCGCATTCACCCCGTTCACACTCTGGGTCCTCTGGCTCAACTCTCTCCTCATGCAACACATCGCTCGCCTGGCGGCCCCCAAAGCGTGGGCAGCCGCACTCGCGGTGCTACTCGTCCCCGCACTGATCGGCGCAGCTTTCGCCGCTCAACCACCGGCCGCAACGACCGGCACCCCTCCCTCGACGAGCGCCTCGGCGAGCCCCTAAGCGCTCCTGAAACTTTTCTACCGCTGCCCCGTAGTAGGCGACGTATGCGTCGCCTACTTTTCGTTTGGACATGCGCCCCCGCACTTCTCGCAGGGGCACTCTTCGCCGGCCCGGCCGGCGCCGCACCGCAGCCGTTGACCCTCCGGCAAGCGGTCGCCTTCGCGCTCGCGCACAACTCCACGGTCGCCGCCTCGGCGGCCGCCGTCGCGTCGGCTCGCTCCACCTTCGCCGTTCAAAAAACGCAGAATCTGCCAACGGCCGGAGCTTCGCTGAACAACGTCATGTCGAAGAGTTCGAACTACGGCGGAGCGTACGCCGTCATCGGCGCTCAGCAACAGAACATCTTCAGCCAAAATACCGCGCAATTACAGGCGCAGTACACGCTGACGACCGGCGGTCTCTCGGGAATTCAACTTGCGGTTGCGAAAGCGAACTTGGAACAGGCCAAGGCGAACCTGCGCAACGCGCGCGCTCAGGTCGCTACCTCGGTAACGGCGGCCTTCAATACCGTCGTGCAGGACGACGAACTCGTGACCGTCGATCGCGGTGATTTGCAATACCAGCGCTTGTTATTACAAAATGCGCGGGTCAAGGAACGCGCGGGTGTCGCCGCCGGCGTCGACGTCCTCTCGGCTCGCGTTGCGGTCGCACGGAGCGAATCGACGCTCGTAGCGGCGCAGGCCAACGTCGCTAACGCGCTCGATTCGCTCTGCCAGAGCATCGGCGCACCGCTCGGAACGCCCTTCGCGCTGCCGAAGCAGCTGAAGCTCCCCGCACTCCCGTCGATTTCGTTGAAAAAAATCGAACGCATCGCGCTGGCGAACCGCGCCGATATCGCGAGCGCCCGCGACGCGCTCCGCGTCGCCGATCTCAACCGAAAGAGTTGGTTGCCGCAGCTCTTCCCGCAGATCCAACTCTCGGCCGCACTCGGCAACCAATTTTCTCCGACGAATGCCGTCTTCGAACAACAGCAACTCGATAACGAGTATGCCGCGGGCCTGATTCCTAGTAAGGTTCTCGTGCCGCGTGGAACCCCCGGTTTCTGGCAGATTCAGGCGGTCTCCACGTTCAATCTTCCGATCGTCGATTACGGCGCCAGGCGCCTCTCACGCGTGAACTACGACGCAGCGGTGAAGAGCGCCAAGCTCGCGCTCGTCAATGCAAAACTCGTGGCGCTCAACGACGTTCGCAGCGCCTACCGCGCCGCGAAGGCCGCCCTCGCACAAGTCGGATACGCACGGCAGGAGGCGCGTTTAGGAATCGAGAGCGCGAATATCAAACGGCTTCAATATAAGGCGGGCGTCGCCGCTCTCTCCGATGTCGTACAAGCCCAGCAAACCTCTATATCGGCGCAAAACGACCTCATCTCCGCGCGTGTCGCGTACGTGAACGCGCTCGTCCGGTTGCGCACATCCATGGGTATTTTTTCACCAACGAGCGCCGTCGCCGACCTTCACTAAGGAGCAGCATGAACAAGAACGCCCGGATCATCGTCATCGTCGCGGTCGTCGCGATCGTCGCCGTCGGACTCGCGCTTGCATTCCGCCCCCATTCGAGCAACTCGATCGCCGCCAAAACGTTGAAAGTCGAGCCGACGACGTTCGTCGTGAAGCTCCCGGAGAACGGCACCGTGATGCACCCGCACATGGAAACGGTACCGGCACTGGTCAGCGGAAATCTCGCGAGCATCGACGTGAAGGCCGGTAGCCACGTCTCGGCCGGCGAGCTGCTCGCAACGATCGAAAATCCATCGCTCGACGCGAGCGCCGCCGGAGCGCTCGCCGACTATCAGAGTTCGGTCGCGAACGTACGGACCGCGGCGATTCAAGAGCGCAACGCTCGCGTGCAGTATCAAGCCGGGGTCGATACCGCGAAAAGCAACCTCGATGAAGCGCGCCGCGTCCTGACCGCCGACGAAACGCTCTACGCCGACAAAGCGATCCCGCGAAGCCAACTCGACGCCGATCGCGCAAAAGAAGAGCAGGCGAAGGTCGCCTACGACCAGTCGGTCGAGCAACTCAAGCTCGGAGCGGTGACCGGATACGGAACGAGCTCGGTTCAGGCCGCCAAAGCACAGGCTCTAAAATCGAAGATCCTCAACGACCAAGCGCAGCAACAACTCGGCTTCGAACGTATCGTCGCTCCATTCTCCGGAGTGATCGAGAGCGTCGCACCGCGACCGACGGATGCGAACCGCACCATTCTTCCCGGCGACGCGGTCTCGGCGGGGCAGGCGATGTTCACGATAGCCGAAGGCAGCAACTACGTCGTGCAGGCACAGGTCGACGAACAGGATATCCACGCCGTCTCCCTCGGCATGCCGGTCAACGTCACGAGCGAAGACTTTCCGAACGTCACCCTGCATGGCCACGTCGAGCGCATCTCGCCGCTTGCGACCCGTTCCACCGACGCCGGTTCGACCGCACGCGAAGTGCTCACGACGGTCGCCCTCGACGAAAGCAATCCGGTCCTTCGCGACGGGATGACGGCGAACGTCGATATCCTGACGACGAGCATCCCGAACGCTCTCGTCGTTCCGACGGCCGCGATCGTCCACGTAAAAAAAGCCACGAAGATCTGGGTCGTCCGCAAGGGCGAAGCTCACGAAGTCGCCGTCGTCCTCGGCAAAAGTAACGATCTCCAAAGCATCGTTCGCTCCGGTTTAACCGCCGGCGAAACGATCGTCGCCTCGGCGGTACCGGCACTGCACGAGGGAATGCGAATCGTCCCGCTTCCGCAGAGCAGCCCCTCGGAAACTCCGTGAGCGTTCTCGCCGCATACGTTGAGGAGGCGCTCGCATCGCTCTGGCGCAATCGCCTTCGCTCGGTGCTCTCATTGTTGGGCACCATTATCGGCATCGCGTCGACGATCGCCGTCTTGGGCTTAAGCCAGGCCGGCGCGCGGGGCCTCGAAGCGTCGTTGGGCAATGCCGATTCGGTGGGGTGGGTCGTTTTCGTCGATCGCTCCTCCGATAACCCGCTCGCTGCAACGCTCTATTATCGCGATGTCGCGCGCTTCGTCGCCCGAAGCAACGGCGCAATCGCGAGTGCGTACGCGGGGTATTTCGGTCGCCCGTTTCCGGTGAACGTCGGCGGTAAAACGCATTATCCGCAACTCCACGGCACCGACAAGGGCGACAACGCCATGGTGATCCTCGAGGGACGTAAGCTCGACCACAACGACGTCTTGGCCGCAGCGAACGTCGCGATGATCTCGAAAGAGGCTCGCAAAACGCTCTTCCCGCACGAAGATCCACTCGGGCGCAGCATCTCCGTCGGCAACACGCGGCTACGAATCGTCGGCGTTTTCGACGCGACCGGAAGCCTTCTCAGCAGTGCCGTCGGCGACGCGATTTACGTCCCGTACACGACGATGCATCGCATCGCTCCGGGGCCGATCGACGGCATCATTTTTTATAGCGCTCCCGGCGTCAGGTCCGCGCAGGTCACGGCGGCGGCCGCCGCCGCACTCCGGAGCCTCCACGGACCCCATGCGAAGTACAGGATTCAGGATCAGGCGAAGTCGCTGGGAATATTCTCCCACGTTCTCGGCGGCATCGGCGTCGGAATAACGCTCATCGGCGGCATCGCCCTTTGCGTTGCCGGAATCGGTATCATGAATATCATGCTCGTCTCGGTGAACGAGCGCACGCGCGAGATCGGCATCCGCAAATCGATCGGAGCGAGCTCCGGCGATATCTCGCTGCAGTTTTTAATCGAAGCGACGATCCTTTCGGCGATCGGCGGCGCGATCGGCACGGTCTTCGGCGTCCTCATCGTCCTTGCATTGCGGGGAAGCCTCGTGCACTTCGTAGGCAGCGCGCCGGTACCATGGGCGCTCGTTCTCTCGATCGCCGCCTTCTTTACCATCGGCATCGGTATCGGCTTCGGCGCCTATCCGGCGATCCGCGCCGGAAAACTCGATCCCGTCGTGGCGCTGCGGAGTTAACATGCTCGACTACATGCGCGAAACGCTCGAACTCATGCAGGAAAACCTCACGCGAACCATTCTCACGTTAATCGGCCTGGTCGTCGGCGTCGCCGCAATCATCTCCATTCAGGTCGCCGCCGCCGGGATGGCGGCAGCGGTGAACGGCGCCTTCCGCGGGATCAACATTAATACGTTCTTTCTCTTCCCTAAATCCACGCAAGGCAGCACGCAACGAGCGAATCTCGGGCTCTCCGACCTGACGCTCCTCGAGCGAAACGTTCCCGGCGTCGAGACTGCGATTCCATTCGGACAAACGCGCACCATCGTCAGCGCCGGCCACCAGCACGTCATGCTGAAGTTCGGCGGCGAATCGTATCGCCGCTTCAGCACCGCGCCGGTCGTCGCCGGGCACGCGATCTCGCGCACCGACGTCGAACAAGCGACCCCGGTCTGCGTGCTCTCGTCGAAGGCGTTCTCGCGCCTCTTCCCCCATGCAGCCGATCCGAGCACGGTGCTCGGCCAATCGGTCTACGTCGGTCCGAAGCGTTACGTCATCGTCGGCGTGCTCGGCCCGGCGACGCTCTCGACCGCTTCGTTAGGCTTCGATATCAATAACGACGTCGTGATTCCCTACACGACCTTCTACAACGATTACCAGCGCGGTCGCCCGCTCTTCGGTATCCAGGTATTGGGCAGCCGAGATGCGACGCTGGCGACGCTCGAAGCGAATTCCAAACGCGTTCTTTCGCAAGCGCACGGCGGCTCGATCTACCAAACCTTCGATTTTGGTTTCTTCACCAAACAGATCGATGGTTTCTTCGGCGTCGTCGGAACGATCGTGAGTGCCGTCGGCGCGATCTCGCTGCTCGTTGCAGGGATTGGGATTATGAACATTCTCTTCGTTTCGGTGAGCGAACGGACGCGCGAGATCGGAATACGGCGCGCTATCGGCGCGTCGCGAGCGACGATTCTCATTCAGTTTTTCGTCGAAGCCTTCGTCCTGGCATTCAGCGGTTCGTTGGTCGGCATGCTCGCCGGGCTCGGGATCGGCGAACTCGCACAACAGCTCTTTATCGCGCGCATCTCGGGGACGATCGCGGCGCTTCCGTGGATGCACGCGATCCTCCTCGCCACGCTCTTTGCAACCGTCGTCACGCTCGTCTTCGGCACCCTTCCCGCGCTACGCGCGGCATCCGTCGACCCCATCGAGGCATTACGCTATGAATGACATCGCAATCGATCTCCAACAAATCTTCAAGACCTACAAGTCGGGCAGCATCGAAGTGCAGGCACTGCGTGGCGTTACGCTTCGCATAGAGCGCGGCGAATACGTCGCAATCATGGGCCCCTCCGGTTCGGGAAAATCAACGCTAATGAACGTCATCGGCTGCCTCGACCGGCCGACCTCGGGCAACTATCATCTCGACGGCATCGATCTCTCGGCACTCGACGATCGCGCGCTGGCAAAGATTCGCCTGGAGAAACTCGGCTTTATCTTCCAGGGCTTCAACCTTCTTCCGCGTACCGACGCGCTGAAAAACGTCTCGTTGCCGCTTTTTTATGCAAAGGTCTCACCGCGGGAGCGCCGCGAGCGGGCGCGCGCCGCACTCGCCGAGGTCGGGCTCGCCGATCGCGGCCACCACAAGCCGAGCGAACTCTCGGGCGGCCAGCAACAGCGCGTCGCAATCGCTCGGGCGCTGATCAATAATCCCGCCGTCCTGCTCGCCGACGAGCCCACCGGCAACCTCGACAGCACCACCAGCGAGGAGATCCTCGCGCTCTTCGAAAGTCTTCACCGCGCCGGTCGCACGATCGTGGTCGTCACCCACGACGAAGAGGTCGCCGAGCGTGCGGACCGCGTCGTGCGCCTGCGCGACGGGCTCGTTCTCTCCGACACACCGACCGCACGCGGGCACTTTTCGGGAGGTTCCATCGTTCCACAAGAGGCAACCCCTCAATCGTAACGAGCCTTCTCCACAGCTTGGAGTATTTGTAACTGTGAAACAACGCGTTCTCCCCACCCTCATCATCGCGCTCGTCGGCGCGAGCATCGGCAGCTTCCTCATGATGCTCTACGCCAGCACCCATTTCGCCGGCGTCGCCGGGCCGAATCACTCGCTCCCCGCCGTCTCCGCCGCGCCGCTGCAAGGAATCAGCGACCAAGATCGCATCGTCTCGGCGGTCAAGCGCACGAAGCCATCGGTCGTCGCGATTCAACTCGATGTCAACGGCCAGCGGGTCGTGCCGTTCTTCCAAGGCTTCTTCGGCCAAGGCGGCCCCGGCGTCGAGGAACCCTATAAGGGGAAGGCATCGGGATCGGGCTTCGTCTACGACACGAAGGGCGATATCGTCACGAACGCCCACGTCGTCACCCCGCCGCAGGGCGGGAACATCACCAAGCTCACCGTCGTCTTCGCCGACGGCGACCACGTGCCGGCGCACGTCGTCGCGGAAAATATCGGCGCCGACCTCGCGATCATTCGGGTCGACAACTACAAGAAGCTCCCGCCGCCGTTGCAGTTCGCGAACTTCGACCGCGTCGAACAGGGGCAGTGGGCGATCGCGATCGGCGAGCCGCTCGAACTCCAGCAGACCGTGACCCTCGGTATCGTCTCGGCATTTAACCGGAACGAGCCGATCCAGAACGATAGCGGCCAGACGATCGATTTCAAGGGGCTCCTGCAGACCTCGGCGCCGATCAACCCCGGGAACTCCGGCGGCCCACTGATCGACGACCACGGCAAGGTGATCGGCATCAACCAATCGACGGTGAAATCGGCGTACGCCCAGGGCATCGGCTTCGCGATTCCGGCGAATACCGTGCAACGCGTGGTCGCCGAGATGCTCGCGCACCCCGGCATCACCCAGGGAACGAACGAAGGCTACATGGGGATCCAGATGGCCGACCTCACCCCGGGGCTGCGCAACCAGATCGGTTATACCAGCGGCCCCAACGGGATCGCGGTGATCGCGGTCGTCCCCGGATCGCCGGCGGATAAGGCTGGGCTCGAGCCCGGTGACGTCATCCTCAGCGTCGACGGCAAGCCGTATACGAAGACGCAGGATCTCGTGAAATATATCGCCGGTAAGAAACCCGGTACGGTCGTTCGGATCGATCTCTGGGCGCAGGGGCTCAAGAAGTTCGCTGCGGTCACCTTAACGGAGCGGCCGGCGACCGCCGGAACCGTTCCCTAGGAAGCGGCGCTCCGAGGCGAGCGCAACCTGGAGGGGCCACCTGCTGTTACAAGGAGCGGAACAAATTGCCGCTCCTTGTTGTACTATGGGGTAGGCAACCAAGCCCGAATTCGTTCGTAAGCGGCAAGGCGTCGTCGGACGCTCGGAGCGTCGCCGGATCGTCGCGATGCGCACACCAACCTCGAATGTGCGCACGCCTCGGCTCGACCGCCCGGCGTCTCGATCTAGCTGGTCCAGAGCGCGCTCGGGGTTCACATCACAACAACGAGGTAAGAAAAATTCATGGCTAAAGTGGTCGGCATCGACCTCGGGACGACCAACTCGGTCGTCGCCGTTATGGAGGGCAACTCGCCCACCGTCATCGCAAACTCGGAAGGCTCGCGTACCACCCCGTCGGTCGTCGCCTTTTCGAAAACCGGCGAGCGTCTCGTAGGACAGCTCGCAAAACGTCAGGCCGTCACCAACCCGGAGCGCACGATCTCTTCGATCAAGCGCCATATGGGCGAGGGTGATTATCGCGTCAAGATCGACGGCAAGGATTATACCCCGCAAGAGATCTCGGCGATGGTCCTGCAAAAGCTCGTGAACGACGCGAGCAATTATCTCGGCGAACGGGTCACGCAAGCGGTGATCACGGTCCCCGCATATTTCAACGACGCACAGCGCCAGGCGACCAAAGACGCCGGCAAAATTGCCGGGCTCGAAGTGCTTCGCATCATCAACGAGCCGACCGCGGCCGCACTTGCATACGGCCTCGATAAAAAAGGCAACGAAACGATCCTGGTATGGGATCTCGGCGGCGGTACCTTCGACGTCTCGATTCTCGAAGTCGGCGACGGCGTTTTCGAAGTGAAATCGACCAACGGCGATACGCGCCTCGGCGGCGACGATTACGACCACCGCGTGGTGGAATGGCTCGTCGGTGAATTCCGCAAAGATCAGGGCATCGATCTCTCCAAGGACAAACAGGCGATGCAACGTCTCACCGAAGCCGCGGAGAAAGCGAAGATCGAACTCTCGGCGGTCGTGCAAACGACGATCAATCTGCCGTTCATTACGGCCGACGCCGAGGGGCCCAAGCATCTCGAGTACACGCTGACGCGTGCGAAGTTCGAGGAGATCACGAGCGATCTCACCGATCGCTGCATCAATCCGTTCAAGAGCGCGCTCGCCGATGCAAAGATCGACATCTCGCAGATCGACGAAGTGGTGATGGTCGGCGGCTCGACCCGCATGCCCGTCATCCTCGAACTCGTTCGGAAGCTCACCGGTAAGGACCCGAACCTCACCGTTAACCCCGACGAAGTCGTCGCGGTCGGCGCAGCGATTCAGGCCGGCGTCCTCTCGGGCGAAGTGCGCGACGTCGTTCTGCTCGACGTCACCCCGCTTTCGCTCGGTCTCGAAACGATGGGCGGCGTTATGACGACGCTAATCGAACGGAACACGACGATCCCGACGAAGAAATCGCAGGTCTTCACTACCGCCGAAGACGGCCAGACGAGCGTGGATATCCACATTCTGCAGGGCGAACGTCCGATGGCGGCCGACAATAAAACGCTGGGACGTTTCCGGCTCGAGGGCTTACCCCCGGCGCCGCGCGGCGTACCGCAGATCGAAGTCACGTTCAACATCGATGCCAACGGCATCGTCAACGTCGGCGCGAAAGATCTGGGCACCGGAAAGGAACAGCAGATCACGATCACCGCATCGACCAACCTCAACAAAGAGGAAGTCGAACGGATGGTCAAGGACGCCGAACTTCAGGCGGCCGCCGACAAGGCGAAGCGCGAAGAGGCGGAGGTGCGGAATACCGCATCGAGCCTGATCTACTCGACCGAAAAGTCGCTGAAAGAAGTCGGAGAGAAACTCGACGCAACCGCTCGCGGTGAAGTCGAGAGCGCGCTCGCGGAGCTCAAGAAACTCAGCGAGAACGGAGCTGCGACCGAGATCAAGGCCTCGATCGAGAAGCTCCAGAGCGCGAGCTACAAGATGGCGGAGTTGCTCTACAAGAGCACCGGAGCGACGCCCGAGGGCGAAGCGGCGGGAGCCGAGTCGACGAACGGACAGGCCTCAAACGGCGCTGCGAGTTCGACACCCGACGACGTCATCGACGCCGAGTTCAAGGAAGCGAAGTAGCCTTTCGTTCGCGCGGATGGAGTGAGGGCGCGCCGCAATCTGCGGTCGCCCTCACCGGCCGCCGTCTTTTCATGCGCTCATTTTCATAAACAGAAGTAGAGATAGACGCAATTATGGATAACGATCTACTCAACGATCCCATCGGCGACCCCGCCGCGACCGATGAGGACGTGCAGTCGGAGAGCGAGCTCACCAAAGCCAACGCTCGCGCCGACGAGAACTACAACAAGTTTTTGCTCGCGATGGCGGACTTCGAAAATTACAAGCGGCGCGTGCAGCGCGATATCGAGCAACGCATCGTCGAACACCGGCGTCGCCTTTTCGGACGCTTGCTGCCGGTCCTCGATAATCTCGAACGCGCACTCGCGGTGCCCGCAGGCGGCGACGCACTGCGCTCGGGCGTCGAAAGCACGTTGCGCGGTTTCGAGGCGGTCCTTACCTCCGAAGGCATCAGCGCCGTCGACGTGAAGGGGCATCCGTTCGATCCGCACGTTGCAGAAGCGATCGGCACGGTCGCGGCGGCCGACGGGCAAGCCGACGAAACCGTCGTCGAAGTCGCGGAGAAGGGCTACCGCCTCGGCGACGATCTCCTCCGCCCGGCGAAAGTGCTCGTCGCGAAGCATCAATGAACTACAAGGACTACTACGCCGTTCTCGGCGTGCCGAAAGGTGCGCCCGAGAAGGACATCAAGTCCGCCTATCGCCGCCTCGCGCGCAAATGGCACCCCGACGCAAACCCGGGCAATGCGAAGGCGGCGGAGGAGAAATTTAAGGAGATCTCCGAGGCGTACGAGGTGCTCGGCGACGGCGATAAGCGACGGAAATACGACGCGCTTGGGAGCGACTGGCAGCAGGCGGCACGACAGGCCGAACAACAGCGCCGCTATCGCACGCAACAAGGCGCGACGCAATTCGACTTTAACTTCGGACCGACCGCCGGAGCCGGAGCGAGCGGGTTCTCCGACTTCTTCGATATGTTCTTCTCCGGAGTCGGGCGACGCGGTCCGGCCGGAACGGCGCCTACCGCCACGCGAGGGCAGGATATGGAGACGACGATCGAGCTCTCGCTGCACGACATTTTCGAAGGCGGGAAAAAATCGATCTCGCTGCAACTCGAAGATAGCTGTCCACGCTGCCGAGGAACCGGAACCGAGAACGGGCGGCTCTGCGCGGCGTGCCACGGTACCGGACACACGCTGACCAACAAGAAGTTCGAAGTCTCGATTCCACGGGGAATCGGCGACGGTCAACGCATTCGCCTCACGGGGCAAGGCGGCGCCGGCACCGGCGGTGCTCCAAACGGCGATCTGTTTCTCATCGTGAAAACGAGCGAGGACGCTCGTTATAAACGCAAAGGCGACGATCTCTACGTCGATCTGCCCGTCGATCTCTACGATCTCGTCCTCGGAGCCGAGGTTCACGTACCGACGATGAGCGGAAACGTCGCGATGACGATCCCCGAAGGGACGCAGAACAATCGATTGCTCAGGCTCAGCGGCAAGGGGATGCCGCACGTTAAAGGCGGCGGGAACGGCGACCAGTACGTTCGCCTCATCGGTCAACTCCCGCAAAATCTCAGCGATAAGGAGCGCAAGCTCTTCCGCGATCTCAAGAATCTGCGGAACGGGAAGAAGTAGTCGAACCGAATGCCTGAGGTACGGGAGATCGCATTTACCGCCTATCCGGCGCGCGACGTCGAGGGGCTCGTGCGCTTTTACCGCGAGCACCTCGGCATCGCGTTTGGAGAGCCATACCGCGAGGACGGCGTCGCACTCTACTGCGAAGCCCGCGTCGGAAGCGGATACTTCTCGCTGATGACCTCCGCGTGGATGGGCGTCGCCCCCGGGAGTTGCGCGTCGATCGCGTTCGAGGTCGCAGATATCGAAGCCGCATTCGCGCAATTACGCGAACGCGGCGTCCCGACCGAGGAAATCCACGTCACGCCGGTCTGTAAGCTCGGATCCTTTACCGACCCCGAGGGCAATAAAATCACGCTTCACGAATCGACCGTTACGCCATGATGTCCGGACACGGCCTCATGTGGTCGAATATGTACGACCCCGAGAAGCCGCGCGTCCGCAGGCGGGTCGATTGGCGGCGCATTCGTTCGTTGTTTTCTCCCTATTGGAAACAGCAGTCGGTGGTATTCGCTATCATCGTTCTGAGTGCAATCGTCGGCCTCGTGCCCGGATATATGACGGCGCGGATCATCGACTCCGCGCTTCCGCATCGCAGCTTCCACGAACTCACGGTTGACGTCGGATTCATCCTCGCGGCCGCCGTTTTTTCGATGGCGCTCGGAGTCGCGCAAGGGTATTTTAATTCCATGGTCGGCGAGGGGATCATGCGCGATCTGCGAACGAGCCTCGTCTCCCACCTCCACCGCATGCCGCTTTCGTTCTTCACCGCAACGAAGACCGGCGAGATTATGAACCGCGTCTCCAGCGATGTCGACAACGTCGACGGCGTCGTGACCGGGACGCTCACGACCATCGTTACCAACATCGTCATGATCTCGACGACGCTGATCGCCATGTTGATTTGGAATTGGCGACTCGCGTTGATCTCGACGATCGTCGTTCCTTTCATGGTTCTTCCGCTCGGCCCCGTCGGGCGCAAGATGTACGACGTGCGCAAGCGTACGCGCGAACAGCGCGATCGCATCGAATCGATCACCCAAGAAACGCTCTCGATCTCGGGAATAACGCTGATCAAATCCTTCGTTCGCGAAGCGTACGAACGCTCGCGTTTCTATAAGGTCGGGACGGAGTTGATGGATCTCGAGATTCGATTGGCGATGATCGGGCGCTGGTTCATCGCCTCGGTCACGGCGATGGTCGTCGTGGGCCCGGCGATCGTGTGGCTCGGCGGAGGCTGGCTTGCCCTCCAGGGAGCGCTCGACGTCGGCGTTATCGTCGCGTTTATCGGCTACATACAAGGGCGACTCTACGGACCCGCTGCGGCACTCGTTGGCATCCAAGTGCAGATCGTGAGCGCGCTCGCAGTCTTCGAACGCATCTTCGATTATCTCGACATGAAGACCGAACGCTACGATGCGCCTAATGCCGTCGCGCTCGGCGAGGTGCGCGGCGATATCGCCTTCCGGGGCGTGAACTTCTCGTACGAAGGGCGAAGCCCGATCTTGCACGGCATCGATTTCAAAATACCCGCCGGGAAAATAGCCGCCTTTGTCGGCCCGTCGGGAGCGGGGAAAACGACGATCACCCAACTCCTTCCGCGTTTTTACGATCTCTCGGACGGGCACATTTTCGTGGACGGCCACGACATTGCAACGGTTAGCCTCGAATCGTTGCGCGAAAATATCGGCATCGTCACGCAAGAGACCTACCTCTTCCACGATTCGATTATCGCCAACTTACGCTACTCGAGCCCCGATGCGACGCTCGAGCAGATCCACGCGGCCGCCCGAGCGGCGAATATCCACGAATTCATTGAAACCTTGCCGCAAGGCTACGACACGATCGTCGGCGAGCGCGGCCATAAGCTCTCCGGCGGCGAGCGCCAACGGCTCGCGATCGCACGGGTGCTCCTGAAGAACCCGCGCATCCTCATTCTCGACGAGGCGACCTCGGCACTCGATTCCGAGAACGAGGCGGCGATTCAGAGCGCGCTCGAGCGCCTCATGCGCGGCCGCACCAGCATGGTGATCGCCCACCGCCTCTCGACGGTGGTCAATGCCGATACGATCTTCGTAGTCGAAGATGGGCGCATCGTCGAATCAGGTTCGCACGACGAATTGATCGCGCGCGACGGCGTATACGCTCGACTCTATCGCACGCAATTTCGCGAACGCATTCCGTCGTAGCCTCGACTCTATTGCAGACGGAGTTTTGTCGTACCGTCCGCGGTCGTTGGGCCCTATGCTCAAGAGTAGTGGGGTCAGCCCCTCCGTAATCCTTTCAAACTCGTATCAGGAGAACACCATGCGCAAGCTCGCTTTAGCTCTCGCTCTCGCCTTTAGCGCCCTCACGGTCGCCTCGGCCAGCGCGAACGCCACCATCGTCGTCAAAGCCAAGAACTTTCAGTTCATGCCCAACGTCGTCACCCTGCATGTCGGCAAGCCGCAGAAGATTACGTTCGTCGCCGTTCAGGGCGTCCACGGAATGATCGCTCCCGAAGTCGGCATCACCAAGGTCATCACGATTACCTCCAAGCCGACCACCGTTACCGTCACCCCCAAGAAACTCGGCACCTTCCCGGCACATTGCGCGATTTATTGCGGCATCGGCCACGAGCATATGATGATGACGTTCAAGGTTATCAAGTAACCTCGAACCCGTCAGAGACCAGACCGGAGGCCGAGAACTCTCGACCTCCGGTCTTTATTTTTCGGGACCGGTTATCGATGGTTGTCGAAGGCGATGCCGGCGCGGACCTGTCCGATCGCTTGCTCGACGAGATTGTAGGCAGCAGCACGATGCCCACCCTTGTCGCGCTGCGCGGCATTGAGCTGCGCCGCCGCGCGGTTCAGCGCTCCGAGCGCCATCTGCATATGCGGCTGACGCTCGAAGGCGTATGCGGTCACCGCAGAGCCGACAAAGAGGCCGACGAAGACGAACGCCACGATGCGTACGTAGCCGAGAATATTCGAAGGAGTCTGGTTCATAACGCGATCTCCATAAAGGTATGAGTTTGCTGTAACTACACCCCGACTCTATCGCAGCACTGCTGCCGTGTCGACTAAAATGAGATTAGAGATCGTTCGATCCACAGCGAACCATTAATAAATCAAGGGAGTGGAGTCCCAACAGGAGAGCCGTTCTGTCATTCGAATACGCCGAATATGGACGGGATGAAGCTTGGCCCCCTGTTTTTTAAGCATGGACGAGCGGCGCTTTTGTACGGTTGGTATCCCCCGATCTTCCAGTGCGATGCCTCCAATAGAGCTGCCACATCTTTCGGGAACCCGGACGACGACCTCGTAGCAATCCAATTTATTCCTGGCCCGGAAGAAGCTCGTGTGGCATCGACTCGACTCTTCCCGGGTTCACGTCTAGGCTGCATATTGAGCGCGTGGAATTTCGACCCTCCGGAAGACCATTCGGGCGAGTTCGAATTTGATTGTTTTGCTGCTCTCGTAAACGATTTCCAAGGTATTAACGATAACCTGGGAACAGATATCGGCGTGCGTGGTCCACATTTTCAAAGTTTATTAGAGTGGCAGCCTCGCGTAAACACAAGAAACACAGCCCTGCTGGCACGTGTCGAACCCGAAAACCTTCGCGAGAATTTTCGGCAAAATCAAGATGCTCCGCGCATGCTCGTCGAGACGCTTGTATCATATGGCTACGATGCTATAATACTATCAGCCAATCCCGATGACGCACATCTATTACCCGACTTTGCTGCGCTAATGAACCGCATCGCGAATATTCCAATGATCATTGCGTCGAAAAAACGCATGGCAACGGTGCCTGCCCCATTCGATATGAACTTTACCGTTCACTATAGTATCGCGACTCCTCCCTGGGTGCCTCCGATTTTATGTAAATGACTCAAAGGCTTGCGCACCTCATAGGATAGACGAGGGGTCGTCGCTCGCTTGCGCGCTAACAGTTGTGACGAACTTATACGCACCGCAAGCTGAGCATAAAGTTCGTAATCGTCGCATTGCGGCCAACGCAACCCTCTCTGCGTACCCAAATCCGCTGGTCAACGCCGCACGGAGGAGCGCACAACACGCCCACCGGACGTTCTTTATTCCAAAAGAGCTTCGCCGGAATCCCATTTATGATCGTACGGCGAGGCCGATTCCCAAGATTCGGATCCGGCATTTGATTTTGCAGGGTTATGGAAACTAAGACCGCATTACGAAATGAAAAAATATAGATTTCTGATTCCCAGTGGACAAATTTCTTATATTTCCATTCATTGGGAAGCGACACTTCGGTCGATCCGTAACCCAGGTGCAGCCATTTCGATTTATGCTTTGGAGAAGCAGCAGCATTCGGGCGAGTGAATATGCATTGGCTTATCGCGAGAGTGACGATAAAAAAAGCACGTGCCCGTATTAAAAAGCGTCGTTTCGAACGGCGTTTAACGCAGCGCCGCATTATTGGTAAACCAAGTTCGCCCGCCGGTCCATTGGTCTTCATTTTTGACATGCCGATATGCCGTACGCGTACGGATAACAATCTACAATTCGGCCATCGAGGTCGGCGTCGCCGGGATCAACAGCGGCGCCCCCGTGCCCGCCTGGACTTCTTCCACCGTTACTCCCGGTGCGAGCTCGCGCAAGACCAGCCCCTCTGGTTCGATATCGATGACCGCGAGGTCCGTCATCAGTTTATGAACGACGCGCTTCCCAGTGAGCGGCAGGGTGCATTCGCCGACGATTTTGTGGGCGTTCCCTTTCGCGACGTGCTCCATCATCACGATCACGCGCTTCGCACCGTGCACGAGATCCATCGCCCCGCCCATGCCTTTAACCATCTTCCCCGGAATCATCCAGTTCGCAAGGTCGCCGTGCGCGCTCACCTGCATCGCACCGAGCACCGCAAGATCGATATGCCCGCCGCGGATCATTCCGAACGAGAGCGCCGAATCGAAGAACGAGGCGCCCGGCAGCACCGTCACGGTCTCCTTACCCGCGTTGATAAGATCGGCATCGACATCTTCTTCGTACGGGTACGGACCGGTGCCGAGAATGCCGTTCTCGCTCTGTAAGACGACGCGCACGCCGGGCGGCACGTAGTTGGGAATCAACGTCGGCATGCCGATACCGAGATTCACGTACATGCCGTCGCGCAATTCGCGAGCGACGCGTGCGGCGAGTTCTTCGCGTGTGAGCGCCATGATTATCGTCCCTCCCGCTTGCGCGTGGTCACGCGCTCGATTCTTTTGCCTTCCGCACCAACCTCGACGATCCGCGCGACGAAGATCCCCGGGACGTGCACGTCCTCCGGTTCGATCTCGCCGGGCTCGACGAGGCGCTCCACCTCGGCGATGGTGATGCGCCCGGCCATCGCGCAGAGGGGGTTGAAGTTGCGCGTTGCCTTCGAAAAATAGAGATTCCCCTCGCGGTCGCCGATGCTCGCGCGCACGAGTGCGTAGTCGCAGCGGATCGCCTCTTCGAGCACGTAGTCGCGGTCGCCGAAGCGGCGCGTCTCTTTCGCGGGCGAAGCTTTTGCGACGCTGCCGTCGGGATTGTGGCGCCAGGGAAGGCCGCCCGCGGCGACCGGGGTCCCCACCCCGGCCGGCGTGTAAAAGGCCGGAATGCCGCACCCCCCGGCGCGAAGGCGCTCGGCGAGGGTGCCCTGCGGCACGAGTTCGACCTCGAGTTCGCCCGAGAGGTATTGCCGTTCGAATTCTTTATTCTCGCCGACGTAGGAGCCCGTCGTGCGGGCGATGCGCTTGTTGTCGAGGAGGACGCCGAGCCCCCAACCATCGACCCCGCAATTATTTGAGACGGTGACGAGATCGCTCGCGCCTTGGGCGAGCAGCGCCTGGATGAGGTTATGCGGGATGCCGTTGAGGCCAAATCCCCCGACGGCCAACGAGGCCCCGCTGGGAATGTCGGCGACGGCCGCGGCCGCCGATGGGTACACTTTATCCATACCGGCGCAGATAGGCGGTCGCGGGAGCAAAACCCTGGTCGCCCCCGAAGCTATCGGCGAGGTTCCACTACCCGGTCTCTCGTTATTGAAGAGGAGTTCAGAATGTCAGTAGCCGCGCAAGCGCACGACGAAGAAGCGATGATCATCGAGATGGTGCGCGATTTAGTCTCCGAGAAAGTCGCGCCGCGCGCGGCGGCCATCGATGAGAGCGAGGAATTCCCCGAAGATATCCGTCGTCTCTTCGCGCAGAACGATCTTCTCGGCATTCCGATTCCCACCGAATACGGCGGGCTCGGCGGCAGCTTCGTCACCTACGTCAAGGTCGTCGAAGAGATCGCGAAGGCTTGCGCGTCGAGTTCGCTGATCGTCGCCGTGCAGGAGCTCGGCATGCTGCCGATCATGATCGGCGGCAACGACGAACAGAAGCGACGCTTCCTGCCGAAGATCGCCTCGGGAGAGCACCTCGCCGCCTACGCCCTGACCGAGGCGAGCAGCGGTTCGGACGCACTCGGCTCGATGCGCACGCGCGCTCGCCGCGACGGCGACTCCTACGTGCTCGACGGCCAGAAGATTTGGATCACGAACGGGAGCGTCGCCGACGTCGTCTGCGTCTTCGCCGTCACCGATCCCGAGGCGGGCAGCCGCGGCGTCAGCGCGTTCGTCGTCGAAAAGGGAACGCCGGGCTTCTCCGTCGGCAAGAAAGAGCGCAAGATGGGGATCAAAGGTTCGCCGACCGTCGAACTGATCTTTAACGAGTGCCGCGTCCCCGCCGCCAATCGCCTCGGCGAAGAAGGCGAGGGCTTCAAGATCGCGATGAAAGTGCTCGATAAGTCGCGCCCCGGCATCGCCGCGCAGGCGCTGGGCATCGCCGCCGGCGCGCTCGAGTACGCCACCCAGTACGCCCGCGATCGCGTTGCCTTCGGCAAGCCGATCGGCCAGCATCAGGGCATCGGGTTCATGCTCGCCGATATGAAGACCGAGGTCGAAGCGGCCCGGCTCATGCTCTACGAATCGGCCCGTAAATGCGACGAGGGCGCTCCCGACGTCTCGCTCTGGGCCTCGATGGCGAAGCTCAAATGTGGGGATGTCGCGATGTCGGTGACCACCGACGCGGTCCAGGTCCTCGGCGGCTTCGGGTACTCAGCGGAGTACCCGGTCGAACGAATGATGCGCGACGCCAAGATCACCCAGATCTACGAAGGGACCCAGCAGATCCAGCGTCTGGTCATTTCGCGCAATCTGGTTGGGAAGGGGCGCTAGCTCGGCTTTGCGAACTAACCGCCCTTCTCAAACGTTGTTCAGACACGTTATGAGACGAATTTTCGCACAAAAGGGGGTGAAAGAATGCGCAAACTCCTCGCTGCACTGATCGCGGCGTCCTTCCTTGCCACCGGTACGGCCATGGCTGCCTCGACGGCAAAGACCGCCACGAAGGCAACTGCCAAGAAAGCCGCTGCTAAGAAGCCGATGGCCAAGAAAGCCGCTGCTAAGAAGCCGATGGCCAAGAAAGCCGCTGCTAAGAAGCCGATGGCTAAGAAGGCCGCCGCCAAGAAACCGATGGCTAAGAAAGCCGCCGCTAAGAAGCCGATGGCCAAGAAAGCCGCTGCCAAGAAGGGCCACAAACCGCCGGTTCGCTAACCGATCGTTATCATCCTAAGGTAAACCCGGGGGCGACTCCAAAGGGCACCGGCTCAACGCCGATGCCCTCTTTTTATTTTGCGCCGTATGCGCGCAACGCGCTACGGATGCAAGATCGAGCGCCAGTAGATCAGCATTCGCTCCCAGAGGGTACGCCGCTGCATCAGGCCGGCGATCGAGTGCGTCTTGCGCGGAAAGAGCATCACGTTCACGTCGGTGAGCCCCGCCAAAATCGTCTTCTGCAAGAAGGCGACCGTGTTTGCCATATGAACGTTGTCGTCGCTCGTCCCGTGCATGATCTGCAACGGACCGTTGAGATGCGCCGCGTCGAGCAGGTTCGAACTGCGATCGTAGGCGTGAGGATGCTTCTGCGGCAGCCCCATATAGCGCTCGGTATAAATCGTGTCGTAGAGATGCCAGTCGGTTACCGGTGCGACCGCGAGCCCGGCGACGAAGCGCTTGGAGTGTTCGAGCGCGTAGATCGTCTCGTAACCGCCGAAACTCCAGCCCCAAATGCCGATCCGCTTCGCATCGACGTACGGAAGCGATGCGAGATAGCGCGCACCGATTCGCTGCCCCAATAACGAGCCCGGGCCGAAATTATGCAGAAGCAGCCGAACGTGTTGGTCGTTATCGATCTGCGAGGCGGGCCCATCGATGGAGAACACGATGATGCCTTCCTGCGCTAAAAGATCGTGCATCAGTTCCATCGTATAGCCGAAACCGTCGGTCGTGGTCGGCGCGGCCGGGCCGCCGTACACATACACGACGACCGGATACTTCCGGTGCGGATCGAAGTGCGGCGGGCGAATCATCCAGGCATCGAGCGGCCCGTATTTCGATGGAACCTCGAAGCGTTTCACCGGCAACAGCATCGACTGCAACGATGCGTCGGCCGCTGCAAGGACCTGCGGAGCCTGCGAGGGGAGATGGAGCGTTACCTCCGGTACGCGATTCATCGAGGAATAGGTGTCGACGTACGCCTGGGTCGCCGGTGCGAAGGCAATGCGATGCACGCCGCGCGCTTCGGTAAGGTCTTGCAGCGCGCCGCTCCGGAGATCGACCTTCAGCAGCGCGCGATTGCGACGGGTCGGATAGTCGGCGTAGACCCACGCGTGGAGCCCCCGTTTGCCGGCCGCAACGAGCCCGTTGGTTGCATACTCGCTTCCGAGGTTGTAATCACCGGTTATGCGCCGCAAGCTTCCATCGACGTTCCGTAGGTAGAGCGAGCGCAGGTTGTCGCGATCGAGCACCCAGAGCGACGATCCGTTCGGAAGCCAGGTCGGCAACGCGATCACGTCGACCCACGAGGGCGAACTCTGGCGATAGAGGAGCGTCGGCGCCGTACCGTCGCCGGGAAACGATTCGACGCGGAGCCACTGCTCGCGACGATTCAAAATCTCCGTTACGAGATCGTCGCTCTTCGGGCGCCAGGCAAAGGCTGCGATATACCGATCTTTCGGCGCCGCGTCGTAGAGCAGGCGATCGGTTTTCGTCGCAAGGTCGACCACGTGAAGGCTCGCGGCCGGGTTCTTCTCCCCGGCAAGCGGATATCGCTGATAATTGACGCGCCCGTTCTTCGGAAGAAAATCCGTTAGCGGGAAGCGCGTGACGTTTCGCTCGTCCAAGCGAAGGTACGCAATTTTCGAACCATCGGGCGACCAACGAAAGCCATGGTTGATGCCGAGCTCTTCGGGATAGACCCAATCGAGTTGACCATCGAGAACGGCATTCCCGGAGCCACCGTTCGTCAACCGGTCGAGCGCTATTTTCGGACCGAGAGTCGCGACGTAGAGATTCGCTTTCTTCGCGAAGGCGATCGCGCGCCCATTCGGCGACCACTGCGGATCGGAGACGCCGCTCGCAATTTTTTGCAGCGCCTGGGTTGCGAAGGTGTAGACGTAGAGCGAACCGCCGGCACTGACGGCGATTCGCCGATCGTTCGGCGACCAGCCGGCGTTATACGGCGTCGCCCCGTGCTTACCGAACCGGTCGGGCGCGAGCAACACCCGTGCGCTTCCGTCGCGCGCATGCAGCATCAGCGGGAGATGCTCCGAAGGGTCCTGCGACGGGAGAATGTAGGTGAAGCGCCGTCCGTCGTGAGACCACGAGACCGCTGCAGGTTGGCGCCCCCATGGAGGTTCCTTCCCAAACGCCGATGACGGCGTCAGCGCGCCCTGGGCGGGAGCGGCGGCGATGCCCGCCATCAGCAACATCGCAAGAACGGAGGTACTTTGCAGCAGCTTCATTCGCGGGACTTTCGCGTATCGGCGTGGCAATACTTTCTCTATGGCAGACCCCATGAATCCCGATTTCACGGCCCAAA
>JAJYMV010000178.1 GCA_021786705.1 bacterium | reverse complement strand
TTCGACGCACTCGCCGGCGAATGGCGTCGTCCGCATCGACGTCGCCGAGCGCTTCGGCGTCGGCAATCATTTCGGCAGCTCTCCCGACGCACTCGCCTTCGAGCGCGATGGATCGATTCTCGTCGCGCTGGCGGGGGAGAATCAGATCGCGATGGTGCGCGGGAATCGCGTCGTCGCGCGCGTTCCGGTCGGTTGGTATCCCGACGCGCTCGCGAGCGGCTCCGACGAGATCTACGTCGCCGATGCCAAAGGCGAGGGCATGCACGCGAATCCCGACTTTCGGCCGCTCGAGCGCGCGACCTATGCAAACTACGTTGCGATCTTGACAGCGGGCGATCTGCGCCGCATCTCGTCCTCGGCATTCGATACACCCGGTGCGCGAAGCTTCGCCGCGGAACGTGCGACGATATTGCCGCTCGCGCATCGCCCCGCCGAGAGCGTCCTGCGCTCCGACGGGCCGATCCGGCACGTCATCTATATCATTAAAGAGAATCGAACCTACGACCAGGTCCTCGGGGATATCAAGCGCGCCGACGGAGATTCGCAGCTGGCGTGGTTCGGCGAGCGCGTCACGCCGAACCAACACGCAATCGCACGCCGGTTCGGCATTCTCGATAACGCTTACACCGACGCGCAAGTGAGTGCGGACGGACATAACTGGACCGACGCCGCTTTTGCCAACGATTACGTCGAACGTTTCTGGCCGCCGAATTACGGCGGGCGCCGGCCGTTATACGATTTCCAGAACGGCGCCGGGCCGGTCGTGCCGCAGGGCGGCTATCTCTGGGACGACGCGCGCCGAGCCGGCATTACGTTTCGAGATTACGGCGAGGATACCGGCGTCCCACATTCGACGAGCCCGACCTATCTCGCGGGGAATATGGCGGGACTCGTCGGCCATTTCGATCCGACATACGAAGGGTGGAACCTTCAGTATAGCGACCTGCTCCGCGAAGCAGAATGGGAGCGAGAATTTCGCGCCTTCGTCGCGCACCACACGCTTCCGGCACTGGAGATCGTCTATCTTCCGAACGACCACACCGAAGCGGCACGAGCGGGGGCGTTGACCCCGCGCGCCTACGTCGCGCAGAACGATCTTGCGGTCGGTCGACTCGTCGATGCGGTTTCACACTCGCCCTACTGGCGCAGCACCGCAATCTTTATCGTCGAAGACGACGCGCAAAACGGCCCCGACCACGTCAGCGACCAACGCTCGACGTTTTATGTCGCGAGTCCGTACGCGCGCGGCGGCGTCGTCACGGCGCGCTACGATACGGCGAGTGTTTTGCGCTCGATCGAACTTATTCTCGGCCTGCCGCCGCTCTCGATCTACGACGCGACGGCTCGCCCGCTCGACGCCGTCTTTACCAACGCCCCCGACGACTCTCCCTTTATTGCGCGCGCCCCACTCATCGATATCGATGCGAAAAATCCGCAGCACGGCGTCGGCGCGCGCCGAAGTGCGGCGATGGATTTTCGCATTCCCGACGCCGTCGACCCGACGATCGCCAACGGCGTGCTTCAAGCCCTCTATGGAGTGAAACGATGACCGGACCCGTCCTTGCAGGCACGACGTTTGCCGCTTCCGCCGTCGAATGCGTCGAGGCGGCGACGATCGTCCTCGCCGTCGCGCTCACGCGCGGCCTACGCGTGGCGTTGCTCGGAACCCTGGGGGCGTTGCTCGCGCTGGCACTCTTTATCGCCGTATTCGGTTCGCTTCTCGTCCGCGCGAGCGAACTGCGCGGTATCGAAACAATCGTCGGGCTCTTCTTGCTCTACTTCGGTTGGAAGTGGTTGCGCAAGGCGATCTACCGCTATGCCGGGCGCATTCCCATGCGCGACGAAGCGGCGAATTTTGCAAAGGACAACGCTCGCTTGAGTGAATCGCACGACGATCGCCTCGGCATGGCGATGGCCTTTCAGGGCGTCCTGCTCGAAGGCTTCGAGGTGGCGATCATCGTCGTCAGTTTTGCCGCAACGTCGCACGGGGCGCTCGATTGGTCGATCGGCGGCGCCGCGGTCGCCGCGGTGCTCGTCACACTCCTCGCGGTCGTCGCACATCGTCCGTTGACGAACGTGCCGGAGAACGCGTTGAAGTTTATCGTCGGAACGATGCTGGTTTCGCTTGGGTTATTCTGGAGTGCGACCGGGCTCGGGTTCGTTTCACCGCTCGGCGATGCGCTTATCGCGCTCCTCGTCGCCGCGACGCTCGCCCTCTCGTTCGCGACGATCGCATATCTTCGAAAATCGAGCGGTCGCTAAATAAATCAAGCGGCGAACTCCCAGGCTCCTGCAACCGCACCGCAGTACCCCTGTTTGTAGGTTGCATGCGCCCCTCTGCTGCGGCGCAACGATAACGATTCGTGAAGGAGAGAACTATGGACGCATCCGCTCCGGGTTCCAACCGTTGGGCCATCGCGATCGCCGGGATCATCGTGATGATCTGCCTGGGAACCGTCTATTCGTGGAGTATTTTTACCAATGCGCTGATCGCCGGCTTCCAATGGTCGACGCAACAGGCAACCACCCCGTTTGAAACCGCAATATTTTTTCTCGGCCTAGGAGCATTCATCGGTGGGCGTTGGCAAGACCGCGTCGGCCCGCGCACCGTGACGATCGTCGGAGCGATTGTGTGGGGAGTCGGCGTTATGCTCGCCGGCCTCGGCACGCAGCATTTCGGGCACACCTGGATGCTCGTGACCTACGGAATTATCGGCGGCTTCGGCAACGGCATGGCATACGTCACGCCGGTGGCGATGGTGACGAAATGGTTTCCCGATATGCGCGGGCTCGGCAGCGGCCTCGTGGTGATGGGATTTGGGCTCGGAGCGTTTTTCTATAACCAGATCGTAACGCGTCTCGCGCCCTACGCAGCCGTTGCAAAACCGGCGCTCGCGTACGTAAAGGCGCGCGATGCCGCGATCAAAGCGGGAACGCCGTTCGATGCGACGACGTATCAGCTCTCGCACGACCTCATGCACGGGCTTATGAGTATCTTTCTTATCTCGGGTATCGTCTTCATCATCCTCGGCGGTATCGCTGCGTTCGCATTGAAAAATCCGCCGACCTCGGGCAATGCGAGCGCTGCTTCGGCGAGCGGCTTCACGATGGCGCAGGCCTTTGCAACCCCGCAGGTCTACGGGCTCTGGCTGCTCCTCTTTCTCAACGTCACCGCCGGCATCTTCGTGATCTCGAATGCGGTGCCGATGATCAGCCAATTCGCATCGGTCGGCATTCCGACCGCTGCGCTGTGGTACGGACTCATCGCCATCTTCAACGGGCTCGGCCGGTTTTTCTGGGGCTCGATC
This sequence comes from bacterium, assembly GCA_021786705.1. Lineage (GTDB taxonomy): Bacteria > Vulcanimicrobiota > Vulcanimicrobiia > Vulcanimicrobiales > Vulcanimicrobiaceae > JABEUX01. The sequence continues at coordinate 3,961 of JAJYMV010000178.1, read as the reverse complement.
TCCGATCGACTCGGCCGCAATCTCACCTACACCGTGATGTACCTCATCCAGGTCGTTATTTTCTTCACGGTCGGCCATATCGCAGGGCTTGCCGGTGTCTTGGTCTGCTTCGCCATCGTCCTGCTCTGCTACGGCGGCGGCTTCGGCGTTATGCCGTCGTTTAATGCCGACTATTTCGGAACCGCGAACATGGGGCAAATCTATGGATTCATCCTTACCGCGTGGGGCCTCGGCGGAGTCGTCGGGCCGGCGATCGCAGGCTTCGTTCAGGATAGAACCGGCTCGTATACCGGTGGGCTCTCCGCAATTGCGATCATGCTGATCGTCGCTGCGGTCATTCCATTCTTTATCAAGAAGCCGCAAGCACCGGCAAACGCGTAAGCGGCTTCGGTTGTAGGGTACGATATGGCAAAGACGACGATCGACATTACCGGCCTCGCGAGCGCTCGCGGCACGCGCGCCTCGCTTGGAGAACGCATCGGCGAGTTGCCGAACGTCGCCTCGCAGCGCACCAAACAGCTTCGCGCTCGCATCGACGGCGCAAAGGCGGTCACCAGCGTGTGCCCCTATTGCGCCGTCGGTTGCAGCACCCTCGCCTACGTCGACGATTCAGGAAAGCTTCTCGACGTCGAAGGCAATCCCGATAGTCCGATCAACGCCGGACACCTCTGCCCCAAAGGCTCGGCGATCTTCGGTATGACGGTGAACGACCGGCGCTGGACCACCGTCCATTATCGCGCACCGTTTGCTACCGAATGGGAAGAGAAACCGCTCGCGTGGGCTCTCGAACGCATCGCCGCTCGCGTCAAGGAAACGCGCGACGCGACGTTCGTCCGCGAACGCGACGGAAAGCGCGTCAACCATACCCTCGGTATCGCTTCGCTCGGTGGGGCGACCTTCGGAATCGAGGAAAATTATCTCCTCGGCAAACTCATGCATAGTCTGGGCGTCGTTGCGATTGAGAACCAAGCCCGAATATGACATTCCTCGACGGTGCCCGGTCTGGGCACCTCGTTCGGCCGCGGCGGCGCGACGGTCTGGCTCCCCGATCTTGAAAACGCCGACTGCATTCTCATACAGGGTTCGAATTTTGCCGAAGCGCACCCGGTAGCGTTTCGCTTCGTCATGAAGGCGAAGGAGCGCGGCGCCGTCATCATCCACGTCGATCCACGTTCACCCGCACCTCCGCGGTAGCCGATCTGTACGCGCCGATTCGCAGCGGAACCGATATTGCGTTTCTCGGCGGCATCATTAATTTCGTTCTTCAAAACGAGCGCTACTTCCGCGAATACGTCGCCGCGTACACCAACGCCGCAACCATCGTCGGTGAAAATTTCGTCGACACCGAAGATCTCGACGGTATGTTCTCCGGATGGAACGATGAAACAAAATCGTACGACACCTCGAATTGGAACTTCGAACGCAACGACGATGGAACGCTGCGGCGCGACGAGACACTCCAGCATCCTCGTTGCGTTCTCAACGTTCTCCGCCGACATTTCGCGCGCTACACGCCGGAGATGGTCGAACGCGTTTGCGGCACTCCGCAGAAGGAGTTTCTCAAGATCGCCGAGCTTCTCGCGCGGAACAGCGGGCGCGAGCGTACGACGGCGTTCGCCTACGCAGTAGGATGGACGCAGCACACGACGGGAGTGCAATTCGTCAGAACCGCCGCGATCTTACAGCTCTTGCTCGGCAATATCGGCCGCCCCGGAGGGGGCATTATGGCCTTGCGCGGGCACGCCAATATTCAAGGAGCGACCGACGTCCCGACGCTCTACGATCTCTTGCCCGGCTACCTTCCGATGCCGTCGGCGTTGCGCGATGAAGGGAGCCTCGAACGGTACCTCGCGCGAAATACAAAAGCGACCGGTTGGTGGGCGAATATGCCGAAGTACATCATCTCGCTGCTTAAGGCATTTTACGGCGATGCGGCGACTGCGGAAAACGATTTCTGTTACGGCTACCTCCCGCAACTCATCGGTGACCATTCGGTCCTTCCCACGACTTTTGCGATGAAAGACGGAACGGTGAAAGGCTACTTCGTCATCGGCCAAAACCCCGGTGCTTCGGGGCAGAATGCGGAGCTTGTGAGCTCGGCGATGGAGCGCCTCGACTGGCTCGTGAACATCGATTTCTTCGACAACGAGACCGTTTCGTTCTGGCATCGCGAGGGTGCCGATCCGACGAAGATCGGCACGGAAGTCTTCTTCCTTCCGGGCGCGACGGTCCTCGAAAAGGACGGCACGATGACGCAGACCTCGCGCGTGTTGCAGTGGCACGACAAAGCGATCGAGCCGATCGGCGATTCGAAGAGCGACCTTTGGTATTTCTACGATCTCGGTAAGCGTCTCAAGGCGCTCTACGCCGACTCGCAGGATCCGAAGGATCGACCGATTCTCGATTTAGCGTGGGAATACGACCACGAAGACGAACGGGAACGCGCCGCCGGCGAGCCTTCGGCGCTACGCGTTCTCCGCGAGCTCAACGGCTTTACCGTTGCCGACGGAAAGCAAGTTGCGGGCTTCGCCGATCTCGCCGCCGATGGAAGCACTGCCTGCGGTTGCTGGATCTATTCCGGCGTCTGCCCCGACGAGACGACGAACCATGCGCGCGGACGCATCGCCGACGCGCGGAGTTCGCCCGGGTGGGGCTGGGCCTGGCCGGCGAACCGACGCACGCTCTACAACCGCGCCTCGGCCGACCCGGCGGGCAATCCGTGGAGCGAACGGAAGAAATACGTTTGGTGGGACGCACAAAAACGCGAATGGACCGGATACGACGTTCCCGATTTTCCAAAAGCGAAAGACCCGGCGACGCCCGCGCGCCCCGGCGCATCCGGAATCGACGCGCACTCCGGCGCCGATCCGTTCATTATGAATCTCGACGGGCGCGGCCAGCTCTTCGTCGCCGGTGCGCTCGCCGACGCACCGATGCCCGCGCATTACGAGCCGCTGCAATCGGTTATCGAAAATCCGCTCTACGCCCAGCAGAGCAACCCACTCCTGCGCGAATGGAAACGCGACGACAATCGCTATAACCGGGCGGTCGATCCCGATTATCCCTACGTTCTCACCACCTACCGAATCACCGAGATGTCGGGAATTATGACGCGGTATATTCCGTGGCTCGCCGAACTCCAGCCGGAGGCGTTCTGCGAGATCGATCCCGAACTCGCGGTCGAAAAGGGCATCGCGAACGGGAGCTACGTCACGATATCGACGGCACTTGGCGAGATGGAGGCGCGTGCGTTGGTGAGCGGGCGCATGCAACCATTGCGCATCGGGAAAGGACAACGCGTACATCAGATCGGCATTCCTTACAACTATGGCCGCATGGTCGGTTTTGCGCGCGGCGATTCTCCCGGCGACCTCATCGCGCTCTCGACGGACCCGAACGTCTCCATCCACGAAGCAAAATCGCTGACCTGTTCGATTCGCCCCGGGCGGCGCGCCGCGCGCGCGGCAGGGAGTATCGAGGCTCCGGTTCCGACGGCGCAACAACGAGCCTATGGAGCGGGAGCCCCGCACGGCATCGACGCGGGCACGAACCGCTGATGGCGACCGGATTTTTCACCGACGCGACGCTCTGCATCGGCTGCAAGGCCTGCGAAGTCGCATGCAAACAATGGAACGAATTGCCTTCAGACGGCTTCGAGTTCACCGGAAATTCCTACGACAACACCAGCCAACTCTCCGGAACGACGTGGCGCCACGTCGACTTCGTCGAACGCGAATCGTTCGACGAGGGCGGGCTCAAGACGAGCTGGTCGATGGTGAGCGACGTTTGCAAGCATTGCACGAATGCGGGATGCTTGGAGGCGTGCCCGACCGGGGCGATCGTTCGCAACGAATTCGGCAGCGTCTTCGTGCAGCCCGATATCTGTAATGGATGCGGATATTGCGTCGTCTCTTGTCCCTTCGGGGTTATCGACCTGATCGAAGCGGTTGGGCGCGGCGAC
>JAJYMV010000086.1 GCA_021786705.1 bacterium | reverse complement strand
AATCTGCTGGTAAAAATCCCGCCAGATCAACTCGGAAAGCCACACCTCGAGGCTCGCCCGGCGTTGCGCGCTCGCGCCCTCCATCGCCGCGCGCGCTCGCTCGACGCAGGTGCGTATGCCGATCGTCCCGGCGCGCAGATCGGGGGAGAGCCGCGAGGTTCCCTCGATTGCCGGCAGATCGCGCCCGACCGCATAACCGTCACTCGCGCCACCCTCCGCGAGAAAGCCGTCGAGGCGCGCGCGCGCGCCGGCTTCGCTGCAGCTCGGATACGCCGCCGAGGAATGGTGCCCGTACGTCTCCGGCTCGGGGAGTTCGAGCGTCGCTCCGATCTCCGCGCGTGCGAGAAGTCGCTCCGCACTCGCTCGATTCGAGCGCACCGGCAATCGCGGTGCGAGCGCGTGTTGGTCGAGCCACCGGCGTTTGTACGGCGTGAAGATGCGGTACGGCGCGCCGCCCTCGGTGCGCACTTCGTCGGCGCCGAAATAGACGTGATCGAGCGAGGAGTGCACGGCGACGCCCGCCGATTCCAGTGCCGCGCGCACGCGTGCGTCGCGTTCGATCGCCTCCGGCTCGTAATCTTCATTATAATAGAGCGATGTCGCGCCGATACGCTGCGCGAAGCCGACGAACTGCTCCGCGAAGTCGCCTTCGAGCAGCGCGAGCTCGCTGCCGCGCGCGCGCAGCTCCGCGCGCAGCGAGGCGAGTGCGGAAAAGAACGCTTGCACCAAGGGTGCACCCACGCGCTCGCCGCGCAGCAGCGCGGGAGCGAGCACGAAAGCGAGCGCCACCTCATCGCTCGCCCCCGCCGCCTCGGCGAGCGCGACGTTATCGCGCAAGCGAAGGTCGCGACGCAGCCAAAGGATGCTGCGCCGAGGAGTGCGGCCGGATGGGCGGAAGGCTCGCGGCATGAACGCAACCTTTGCGGCGAGCGAGCTCCGAATCCCGCTGAAGCACCCTTTCAAAATCACCCGCGGCGAATCGACCGTTGCGCGCTCGACGTTGCTCCGCATGTCCTGCGATGGAATCGACGCGCTCGGGGAGAGCGCGCCGATCGCCCGTTACGGCGAATCGGTCGAATCGCTGCTCGCGTTTTTCGCTTCGTACCGCGCCGACGCGGCATCGCCATATCGGCTCGAAGAACTGCTCGCTCCGACGATTCCACCGGCCGCGCGCTGCGCGCTCGACGTCGCGCTGCACGATTGGGTCGGCAAGGCGACGGGGCGACCGCTCTACGAATATTTCGGGCTCGATCCCCAACGAACGCCGACGACCTCGTTCACCATCGGCATCGCCGACCCCGAGAGCACGTTGAAGAAGGTCGACGAAGTACGCGAGCACCCGATTCTCAAAATCAAGCTCGGGCTCGGAGCGCTGCACCAACAAGTCGAAACGATCGAGGCGATACGCGCGCGTTATACCGGGACGATCCGTATCGACGCGAACGAAGGCTGGGATGTCGACGAAGCGATACTCATGCTCGCCGAACTCACGCGTTTCGATATCGAATTTTGCGAACAACCGATTCCCGCCGGCAATCCCGCCGGATTGCGCGCGATCTCCGCGCGCAGCGCAATCCCCATCGTTACCGACGAGGACTCGTGCGAGGCCGCCGATTTGCCGCGGCTCGCCGGCTGCGTTGCGGGCGTCAATATCAAACTCGTGAAATGCGGCGGGCTCCGCGGCGCGCTCGCGATGATTCATACCGCGCGTGCGCTGCGATTGAAAGTGATGCTCGGGTGCATGGTGGAGAGCGCGATTCTCGCCACCGCGGCGGCACAGATCAGCCCGCTCGTCGATTGGGCCGATATCGACGGCCCCTTCCTCACCGCAGGCGACCCGTTCGTCGGCGTCACCTACGATCGCGGAAAGCTCGTGCTCCCCGGCGGGCCCGGCCTCGGCGTCCGCGAAACTCCCACTTCGTGAGCCGCCGCTACGTCGTCCTCGCCCCCAACGCATTCGCGCAGAGTGCGAAGACCGCACACGGCGTCATCGCCTACGGCAACGACCCGGTCGTCGCGGTCGTCGATCCAAGCCGGGCGGGCAAACGCGTCTGCGACGTCGTTCCGCATCTCTCGCACTGCGATGCTCCCATCGTCGCGTCGCTGCGCGATGCGCTTGCGTTCGAGCCGACCGCGCTCCTCATCGGCACCGCACCGATCGGTGGCGCGCTCGGCGATCTCCGCGCGGGAGTACTCGAAGCGGTCGCAGCCGGGCTCGACATCGTCAGCGGCCTACATGCGATGCTCGCCGAGGATGACGAAATCGCCGCTGCGGCACGCGAGCGCGGCGTTCGCCTCTACGATCTTCGCGCGGTTCCGGCAACGCCGGTCTTCTCCGGCGCGGCATACGATATTCCGGTGCCGATCCTTTTGACCGTTGGCAACGATTGCAACGTCGGAAAGATGACCGTCGCGCTCGAACTCTGTGCCGCGGCGAAGCGCGCGCGGCGCACGTGGAGCTTCGTCCCGACCGGGCAGACCGGCATCGCGATTGCGGGTTGGGGCATCGCCGTCGATCGAACGATCGCCGATTTCGCAGCCGGAGCCTGCGAGCGCCTCGTGCTCGAGGCCGCTTCGCAGCGCCCCGATACCATCGTCGTCGAAGGGCAAGGAGCGATCAATCACCCCGCGTACGCGCCGGTGACGCTCGCGCTGCTCTATGGGTGCGCGCCCGACGCACTCGTGCTCGTCTGCATGCCGCACCGAGCGACGATTAACGCCTACACAACCCCGACGCTGCCCTATCGCGACCTCATCGCCTTGCACGAATCGCTGCTCGCGTCGGTGAAGCCGGCGAAGGTGGTCGGCGTCGCGCTCAACACGCGCGGCCTCGATGATGTCGCGGCGCGACGCGAGATCGCACGGGCGCGCGACGAGACGGGACTGCCCGCCGACGATCTGCTCCGATTCGGTGCCGATGCGTTCTACGCTGCGATCGCCGGATCGCTTTCGAAGCGCGAGGCACGCACCGCATGAAACGCATCGTCGCCGCGTTCTGTGTCGCCGCACTCGCCTTCGGTTTCGCCGGATGCGCCGCCAACGTGCCTCCGCCCAACACGCTGCGACTCGGCGAACCCGACGAGCCCGACAATCTCAATCCGCTCTTCGGCCACTCGGCCGCCGCCGATCTCGCCGACGGCATGCTCTTTAGCTATCTCCTTCGCTACGATGCGCGCGGCAATTACATTCCCGATCTCGCGACCGCAGTGCCGACGCTCCGGAACGGCGGCATCAGCCCCAACGGCAAGCGCATTACGATCCATCTTCGGCACGGCGTGCGCTGGGCCGACGGCGCACCGCTCGATGCGCGCGACTGGATGTTCACCTATCGTGCCGTCTTCAATCCGCGCAACGATGTCAAGACGCGGTACGGATGGGACGACATCGCATCGGCGAGCGCTCCGACGCGCCACACCATCGTCATCCGCCTGAAACACCCCATGGCGGCATTTCTCGGCGTTCTCGCGATCGGCGGTTCGGGCTATCCTCCGCTTCCGGCGCACCTTCTCGCGCGCCTTCCCAGCCTCAACCGCGCCTCGTTCAACAACGCACCGCTCTCTAGCGGCCCGTACCTCCTCGAAGATTGGCATCACGGTGCTTCGCTCACCTTTGCGGCGAACCCGCGGTACTTCCGCGGAAAACCGAAACTCGCTCGCGTTCGTTGGGTCGTCATTCCCAATGCGAACTCGATGCTCAACGCGTTGCGAACGCACGAAATCGACGTCGACCCCTCCGTCGGTGAGACGCAGCTTCCCGAACTTGCCTCGATATCGGGCATCCACGTCGTGCACACGCTCGTCGCAAATTGGCGCCACCTCGGATTTAATTGCAGTCGTCCTATTTTGAGCGACGTACGGGTGCGCCTCGCCATCGCCGAGGGCATCGATTGGAAGCGCCTGCGCGACACCATCTACCACGGCGTCGACCTTCCCGCGGTCTCGGATATTTTTCCCGAGTCGTGGGCCGCACCGAAGATCGCTCCGTATCCCTACGATCCGGTTCGCGCCGCCGCACTGTTGCGCGCGGCAGGCTGGCACCGCGGCAAGGACGGCATCCGCACGCGCGACGGAAAACCGCTCCAGCTCACGATCATTAGCGGAAGTAATCGCCAATCGAACGAACGCGCCGAAGTCGTCATGCAAGCGATGCTGCATCGGCTCGGCATCGATCTGCGCATCCGCAATTTCCCGCCGAGTTTTCTTTTCGCGCAGAACGGCCCGATCTACAGTGGGCACTACGATATGGAGTGGAGCATCGATACCAACGGCCCCGACCCCGATAACAGCGGCTCGTGGAACAGCGCGTTCATTCCGCCCAACGGTGCGAATACGAATTGGTTGCGCGACCCGATCGTCGATGCGACCTCGCAGGCCGCCGCCTCAACGTTCGACATCGCGCTACGGAAGCAACTCTACCAGCGCGAGGAGGAGCGCATCCACGAACTCGTACCGATGGTTTTCGTGTACTGGGAGCGTTCGACCACCGCAATCGACGACCGCGTGCGAGGATACTTGCCGGCGGCGTTCATCGGGGATTCGTGGAATGCATGGCAATGGGAGGTCGTGCCGTCGGCTTCGCACTCGTAACCGAAGCCGCCGCGGTCACGACGCTGCGTTGCGCGCCGGCGATGGAATGCGTGCTCTCATGGAATAGTTTTGCGGAGAGCGGCGAGATTGAATTTTCGCTGCGCAGCGGCGCGGCGCACGTTAGCCCGTGGCTGCCCTTCGCTCGCTGGTCGCCGCAGTCGCGGCGCTCGTTTCCCTGCAACCTGCTCGGCGTCAGCGTGCTCACCGATATCGTTCGCAGCGAGGTGCCCTTCGATGCGGTACACGTGCGCACCAACCCCGACGGTTTGCAGAGCCTCGCGCTTGCAACCCCGACGCAGCCGCAGCCGTCGTTCCCCTATGCGGGGGGCGCGCGCATCCACGACGTTCCACTGCAATCGCAATACGTCATCGAAGGCGAAGCGGGGTGGTGCAGCCCCGCATCGCTGACGATGTTGTTGCGCTTTCATGGGATCGACGCGCGCATCGAAGAGGTCGCCGCAGGGGTCTTCGACGAGGTCTACGGCGGATACGGCAACTGGGCATTTAACGTCGCCTACGCCGGAACGCAGAGCCTCCGAGCCGCACTCGCGTACGTCGGCTCGCTCGATATCGCCGAGCAGTTTCTCGAACGCAATCTCCCGCTCGCACTCTCGTATGCGTGGGAACAAGGCGAGCTTCCCGGCGCCCCGATTCCGCGCTCCGCCGGGCATCTCGCGGTGCTCTGCGGCTTCACCTCGAACGGCGATTGCGTGATGAACGATCCCGCCGCCCCTCGCATTCGCACCATCTATCCGCGCCGCGCGCTGGAGCGCTGTTGGCAGCGGCACGGCGGCGTCGCCTACGTGCTCGCACCGGTCGGCATTCCGTTTGCGGATCTTCTCGCATGAGCGCCGCGGCACAACCACCCGATCGCCTAACCGAGGTCGAAGCGCTTCCCGACGTACCGCTCCACATCGTTCTCGTCGAACCGGAGATTCCGCCGAACACCGGAAACGTCGCGCGGCTCTGCGCCGCAACCGGCGCGGCGCTCCACCTCGTCGAACCGCTCGGCTTCGCGATCGACGATCGCTCGCTCAAACGTGCCGGGCTCGATTACTGGGAGCGCATGCACGTCGTCGTGCACCGCGATCTCGATGCATTTCTGCAGACACCGATCGCACGTCGCATGTGGTTGCTCTCGACGCGCGCGCAGGCACGCTACGACCGCGCTCCCTATTCGTACGGCGACGCGCTGGTCTTCGGCCGCGAAACCAAAGGATTGCCGCAATCGCTGCTCGATCGCTTTCCGGATCGAACGTTGCGGATACCCATGCGCGAGGGCGCGGTGCGCAGCATCAATCTCTCCACCGCCGTCGGTGTCGTCGCCTTCGCGGCATTACAGCGGCTCGACTTTCCGAATTTGCTCTAGCGTCGGCTCGCGACGAGCGTTTTGCGCGGCAGCACGGCGGTACCGATGAGAGCGAGTAACGCGAAGAGCGCGACGCATTCGAAGATCGGCACGCTGCCGAAACGGTCGCCGATCGCGCCGAAGAGCGGCTGCGCGAGGCCACCGATGGTGACCGCGAGCCCGAGCGTCACCCCCGATGCAACGCCGATGCGGTTGGGGAGATACTCTTGCCCCAGCACCACGATCACGCCCGCCGAGAGACCGACCGCGAGCCCGAAGAACGATGCCGCGAGAACGACGTTACTCAATTGCGGCGCGTGCGTTCCGACCCATGCGAGCGCGGAGGCTCCGACGAGCGTTCCCAACATCGAGATCGCGATGATGCGGCGGCGGCCGAAACGGTCGGCGAGCCGGCCTCCCCACATCGTTCCCAACGAACCGACGAGGAGCATCGCCGCAAGCACGATACTGCCGCCGGTCTTGCTCGCGTGCGCGACCGCAATAGCAAAGACCGGGAGAAACGTGACGCCTGCGAAGAAGGTCGTCGAACGGAGCACCACCACAACGACAAGCGCACCGAACGCGCGCCAATCGTCGGGCAGCGTCGGCCCCGCGGTGACCGCGCGATTCGCACGCGCGCGCGTGGCGTGAAAATGCTGCTGCGAAAACAAAAGGATCGTCGCGAGTACGACGCCGGGAATCGCGAGAAACGCCGTGCCTTCGAGACCGAAATGCAGGATCAACGGCGTCGTAAGAATCGGACCGACGGCGAAGCCGAGGTATCCGCCGAGCGTAAAGATGCTCACCCCCGTCGCGCGCTTCGCACCGGCGAAGAAGTTTGCAAAGCGCGAACTCTCGGGGTGGAACGCCGCGGTTCCGATGCCCGCAATCAATGCCGCCAGCCACATCATCGGCAACGAATGCGCGAGCCCGATCGCCGCAGTTCCGCTACAGGCGAGAACGAGCGCGGCGGGAATGATCCACGGCATCGAACGACGATCGGACCAATGCCCGAAAATCGGCTGCACGACCGAGGACGAGAGGTTCATCGCGAGAACGAGCGTCGCCGCGGTCGCAAGGTTGAGCCCGCGGTGGCTAATCAGCCACGGAATCATCGCCGGAATGGCGGATTGATTCGCATCGTTGACGATATGAGCGATCGAAAGGAGAGAGATTCCCTTTCGGTCGATGCCCGCATCGGCGACGGAAAAGGGAAGTGCTTCGCTGCTCACGCCCGTAAAACCGAGGCGCGGCGGGCTGGGGTTTCAGCGACTTTCGTCGCGTTGTCTAGAACGAGAGGAATAATTCGATGTACAAGCCGCCTGCATTTGCAATCGACGACGAAGTTGAGATCGATCGCCTGATCGCACGCTATCCCTTCGGCATGCTGGTGACGGCGGGGAGCGACGGCTTTCCGAGCGTGACGCATCTTCCGATGCTCGCGCAGCGCGACGAGCGCGGCCTGCGGCTGATCGGCCACATCGCGCGCGCGAACCCTCAATCCGAAGCGATTCGGAGCGGCGCGCCCGCACTCGCCGTCTTTACCGGGGCGCACGCGTACATCTCGCCTTCGTGGTACGAGCCGCCCTATCCGCAGGTACCGACCTGGAATTACGAGACGGTCCAAGCGCGCGGATATCTCCGCGTCGCCAAGGATCCGCAAGCGATTCTCGCAAGCCTCACCGAGCGGTTCGAAGCGCGCTTCGAACCGCCGTGGGAATTTGCAAAGCTCGATCGATCGTTCGTCGAGAAGCAAGTCGGCGGCATCGTGGCCTTTGAATTGTTCGTCGAACGCGTCGACGGAAAGGCAAAATTGAGCCAAAACCGAGAGGCACGCGATGCGGCGGGCGCGATCGCCGGGTTGAGGACGAGCGGCGATCCATCCGATCGCGCCTGCGCCGAGGAAATGCAACGGTGGTACGACCGGCGCGCGTAGCGTTACGTCGGTTCGGGCGAGGGCGTTACGAGACGTCCGCAGGGATCGGTGAGCTCGACGAGCCCGTCCTTCCACGGCCGCTGCTCGATGCGCGGATCGACGTGCGGCATACCGAGTTGCGCCTCGATCTCAGCGGTCGCGCGCTTTCGCGCGGCCGCACTTCGCGACGCCACGACGGTCAACGACGCGAGCGTGCGGTCGACGTTAGCAACCAACACGACCTCCGCTCCATCGAAACGCAGTTCGCGCGTCTCGCACGATTGCAGCGGCACGATCGAGGGCAGCGGTGAAGGTGCGGCAGAGGATTGCGTGCCGCTCGCAGGCTCTCTCGCGGCGCACCCGGCGAGCGCGCACGCAAGGAGCGCTACTGGAACGTAAGAGTACGGCCGCATGAATCGACCGCTTTGTCGGGGATGAGCAAACCTCCGCCCCCCGGCGCCGGTTTGAAGGCGACGATGCGGAGCGGCGGAGCGTTCACGGCCTCGGGGCCAAACTGACGTTCGATAAACTTTTTGCGATCGTTCACCAACTCCGGGTTTCGGTCGCTGCTCACCAGGACGTATTGCTGCACCGCCCCGTTCTTCGCAAAAAGAATACGGAAGACGACGCCGCCCGCGAGATGGACGACGCGAACGCCGCAGGAGGGCCCGGCCGCAGCGGCAGCAGGGCGAACGAACGCACCGCGAAGCAAGGCAACCGCCCCCGCGAGGACGAGCCCGAGCACCGCGCTGCGTACGACTGAAGCGCTCACCTTTTTAGTTATCGGGCGCTCTCGGCCGAGGACGCAACACTACGAAGGTAAAGATCGCGCAAAAGCCGCTCCGGGACCGGCGAGGGGGCGTCCATCATCACGTCGCGGCCGACCTGATTCTTCGGGAAGGCGATGACCTGACGCAAGTTCTCCTCGCCGCAGGCGAGCATGACGATGCGATCGATACCGAGCGCCATCCCGCCGTGCGGCGGGGCGCCGTAGCGCAACGCGCGAACGAAGAAGCCGAAGCGATCCTCTATCTCCTCTTCGCTCATACCCAACATCGTGAAGATCCGTTTCTGTAACTCGACGTCGTGGATACGAATCGAACCCGATCCGAGTTCGAAGCCGTTGAGCACCATGTCGTAGTGTTGCGCGCGCATCGCCAACGGATCGCTATCGATCAGATCCCACTGGCCCGGCATCGGCGCGCTGAATGGGTGATGCGCCGGGACCGGCTTGCCGCTCTCCTCATCCATTTCGAGATACGGAAACTCGGTCACCCAACAGAACGAGAATTTCGCCGGATCGCGCAGTCCGCAGCGTTCTCCGATTTCGAGCCGCATTTTTCCGGCGATCGACGAGACGCTCTCGCGCGCGTCGGCAAAAAGCAGGATCGCATCGCCGCGCTCGGCGCCGGTATCGGCCCGGAGCCCCTCCACCGTCGCATCGTCGAGAAAGCGCTGCGCCGACGATTTCACGCCATCGGCGCCGAGGGCAATCCACACCATACCCTTCGCGCCGAAGAGTTTCGCGCTCTCGGTTAGCGCATCGAAATCGCGCCGCGAGAGCGAGGCGCCGCCGGGGTAGCGCAGCGCGAGAACCGCGCCGCCTGCATCGAGCGCTCCGCGAAAAACCACAAATTCGCTCGTTACGAACCGCGCGCTCGCATCGACGAGTTCGAGCCCGAAGCGCATGTCGGGTTTATCGCTGCCGAATCGCCGCAATGCCTCTGCATGCGTGAGCCGCGGAAACGTCGGCAGCTCGATTCCGAGTACGCTCCGCCACGCATGCGCGACCGCGCCTTCCATCATTTGCATGACTTCTTCTTGCGTGACGAACGAAAGCTCGACGTCGAGCTGCGTAAATTCGGGTTGACGATCGGCGCGTAAGTCCTCGTCGCGCATGCAGCGCGCGATTTGCATGTAGCGGCCGAAGCCGGAGATCATGCAAATCTGTTTGAGCAGCTGCGGTGATTGCGGAAGTGCGTAGAAGGTTCCGGGGTGCATGCGGCTGGGGACGAGGTAATCGCGCGCACCTTCGGGCGTGCTCTTAATGAACATCGGCGTCTCGATTTCTACGAAATCGCGTTCGTCGAAATAATCGCGAAACGCCTTTACGATGCGATGGCGCAAACGTATATTCCGCTGCATGCGCGGACGACGCAGATCCAAATAGCGATATTCCAGGCGGAGGCTCTCGTCGACATCGTCCTCGGCGTTCACCTGGAACGGCGGCACTTCGGAGCGATTGAGGACTTCGAGCTGCTCGATGCCGACTTCCACCGCGCCGGTGGCGAGTTTCGCATTCTCGGTGCCTTCGGGGCGCGCGCGAACCGCGCCGACCACGCGCACGACGTCTTCGCTTCGAAGTTTCTCGGCCATCGGAAAGCTCGGATGCTCGGGATTGAAGACGATCTGCGTCACGCCTTCACGGTCGCGAACGTCGATGAAAATGAGGCCACCATGGTCGCGGCGCCGGTTGATCCATCCGAAAAGCTCGGCGGTGCGGCCGATAGCGTCGGCTCGCAGCGCTCCGCAAGAAAAACGTTCCGGCGTCGCAGTCATGGGCGCTCCTCTGGTTCGGCGAGGGCATCTTTAATGCCCGAGATGTAGTGAAATTGCTGCACGATATCGCGTGCGAGTTTCGAGCGGGTCGCTCGCGCGTCGAGCGCGCGCAACAGAGCGGGCATCCGCTGCAGCAGCGAATGAAGGCCGAGTGAGAGCGGCGTCATTCCCAACTGCAAGCGCACGGCAAAATCGGGATGCTTGCGATAAAAGCGCACCGTTGACCGGCCCGCGAGCATCATCTTGCCTTTTTGGTCTTCGTGCGGCACGTCCTGGCAATGATAGCTCACCGCCCGCGGCTCGTAGCAGATTCGGACGCCGGAGCGTTCGAGCCGATATCCGAGTTCGAGATCTTCGTGGCCGTAGCCCGTAAACGACTCATCGAATCCGCCGACGGCGCGGAGATCCGCAGCGCGTACCGATGCGTTGCCGGTGAGGAAATAGAGCCACGAGAGATACTTGCGCCCCGGAGGATGAAGGTGGCCGCGCAAATCGGCACGATCTCGCTTGAGCGCGTAATCGTCGAGATCGCGGACCTGAACCTCCCACCCGACGACCGCGATGCGGCTCGCGCGCGCGTGCCGTTCGAGATGTACGGCAAGAAGATCGGGCGAGGCGAGAATGTCGGCATCGTTAAATAGGACGGTCTCGCCGTTCGCAGCGGCGATGCCCGCATTGCGCGCAGCCGCGCGCCCGCTGTAACCACCCGGGAGGTGGCGCACGTTCGGCGAGCTTCGCGCGACTTCCGCGAGATATTCGGCAGTGCCGTCGGTGGAGAGCGAATCGCAGATCAACAGTTCGTATCGCGACGGATCGATCGTCTGTGACAACAACGTCGGCACGACATGGCGCAACGTGTCGAGGCGGTTAAACGTGGGAATAACGACGGAACAATCAAGCATCGATTAAATCCGCGACTCCGAGCGCAACCTCGTCGCGAAATTGCGCGAGGGAGGCTTCGTCGTCGCTCTGCGGTTTTCGTAAGCTGCGGCTAGGCACCCGATACGGAGCCCATTCTTGCGACGCCAATCGGAAGTAGCGATGTTCGAAGGCGACGAGCGTGGGCCTGCGCATCGCGCTTGCGACATGAGTAGCACCGGTGTCGACAGTGACCACGCACGCCGCGCGTTCGAAGACCGCCGCCCAATGGAAAAACGGTAGGTCTCGCAAGATCGCCGCCGCTCCGACCTCCGAGAATGCGTCGATCTTCTCGCCGATTTCGGCGTTCGCCGTCACCACCAACGGCCGCCCCATGCCGGCGAGACGGCGCGCCAGCGCGACCGTCGAGGCGAGCGTACTGCCGCTCTGAAACCATCGCGGTGCGAGGTGGAGGACGATTGGATGTTCGGGCAACGAGGCGACGGCGGCTCGATCCTCGTCGCGAAGATCGAGGCGAAGGTCGAGCGCCCGCTCGCGGGCGCCGCCTAAGGCGACGAGATCGAGGAGCTGCTCCACTTCGTGACGCACGACACGTTGCGGATCGCGTTCGCAAAGGTCGGGATCGGCTTCGGAGATCGCCATCCGGTTGACGAACAGCCGCGCCGTCAGCCGGGCGAGATAGCGGCGCGCGTAGGTGTAGCCGACGCGAACCTCGGCGCCGGTCGCTCCGACGATGCGCAGATCCTCCGAGCGCGGCGCCAGTGCGATCGCGAGATCGACGTTGCGAAATTTCGCGCCGAAACGCTCTGGGCGAACTGCGCGCGGCAGCGAGACGAGTTCATCGATGTCGGCATTCCGTTCCATCACGACGCGATTATACGCACTCGTAACCATCGTAATGTGCGCGTCGGGAAACGAGCGTCGCACCGTCGCGATCGCTGGGGTTGAAAGAATGAGATCCCCGATTCGATCGGTACGCGAAAGGAGTACGTTCACCGGGCGCCGCGAAGCCGGATCGCGCTTTCGAGCTCTTCGAAATAGGCGCTCGCAAGCATTCGTCGCACCGTGCGTAATTCCGAACCGCTCAGCGGCCGGTCGCCGCCGATGCCGGCAACGGCGCCGCGCAAACGCTGCGGAATGCCGAGCGCTCGT
The DNA here is from genome assembly GCA_021786705.1 of bacterium. Lineage (GTDB taxonomy): Bacteria > Vulcanimicrobiota > Vulcanimicrobiia > Vulcanimicrobiales > Vulcanimicrobiaceae > JABEUX01. The sequence continues at coordinate 23,486 of JAJYMV010000086.1, read as the reverse complement.
AACGCCGCGTGCATGCCTCGCTGCACGGGATTTTCGCCGGTTGCAAGATAAGTGCGCCAATGCGGGTGCAACGCCGACAGCGTGACCGCAGTGCGCGCTTGCGCGCGCGCCTGCCGCTCCATTTTCGCGATTTCATCGCCGCGCGGCCGCGGTTTATAATGGTACGCGAGCGCGCGCGGATTGAAGACGGCGCGAACGCCGGCGAAGCGCAAGCGTAGGCCGACATCGATATCTTCCCAGCCGTACTCTGCGAAGGACTCGTTGAATCCGCCGATCGCGCGGATCGTGGCGAGCGGCACCGAAACGTTGGTCGTCCAGAACAAATTGCCGCTGTAATCCTTCAAACTCCAGACCGGCGGAGGGAGATCGTCGAACGACTCGACGTTAATGGCGCCGCCCCGAACGATTGCCGTGGGATGACGATGGTGCGATCGCAGGTGCTCTTCGACGAAATTCGGTAACGGCAACACGTCGTCATCGATGAAGATAATGCGTTCGCCGGTCGCCCGTGCGATGCCGACGTTTCGGCCGTGCGCGAGCCCGGCATTTTTCTGTTCGATCGCCGTAAACGTGCAGCCGGCGCGGGCGCGAGCGCGTTCGATGACCGCGGAGGTATCGTCGGTCGACCCATCGTTCACGAGAACGACTTCGTAGGCATCGTCGGGCAGCGTCTGCTCGAAACACGCATCGAGGACGCGTTCGAGAAGCGCCGCGCGATTATAGGTACAGAGTTGAATGGTCGCGCGCATCGTTGCCCGCACTTCGACGTCGATGCTCGACTCCGCTCTTACGCGGGGCCGGGGGCGAGCAGCCCCTCGACCGCCGCAAGAATCCTCGGGGTATCGAGCCCCGCGATACACGCGTAATCCCCGCAGGTCTCCTTTCGGTCGCCCGCGTGGCACGGGAACGCGGAGCGAACGATGGCGCGGCGATCGCAGAGCGGCGCCCAGCGTTCGGGAAAGTCGCTCTGAAACGGAAAGATGCCCACCGTCCGCGCTCCCGCCGCAGCGGCGACGTGCATCGAACCCGTGGTGATGCCGACGAACGCTCGCGCATCGCGGGCGAGCGCTGCGAGCGCACCGATAGAGAGACGGCCGGCGACCGAACGCACCTCCGTATCGCCGCTTTCGGCAACGATGCGCGCGACGATTCCGTGGTCGGAATCGGCGCCGCTGAGTAGCACGGGAAGAGCGAAGCGCTCGCGCAACGCGCGCACGCTGCGCGCCCACCCTTCCGTCGGCCAGAGGCCGCGTTGCGTCGCGACGGCGTTGGTAGAATGCACGATAAAATAGGCATCGCGATCCAGCGCGAGCTCCGCGCGCAACGCTTCGGCGGATCGTTCGTCGTCGGGGCTCGGATGGAGGTGCGGCCGCGCACCGACGGCATCGCAGCCGATCGCGCGGGGATAGTCGAGCAGAATATCGGACCAATGCGAAGTGACGTCGCCGATCTCGCTCCGCACCACCACGCGATGCGTGAACGAGCGCGAGTAGAGACGGCGCGCCTGGCCGACGCGGACGGGTATCGCGGCGCCGCGGACCGCTGCGGCCGCGCGCGGCGTCGCCCACGTCACCACGCACGCCGCGTACGCGCGTTCGCGCAAGGCGGCGATCTGACGATCGATCGGCTCGCCTTCGTCGACGAGCACGCGATCGATCTCCGGGACGAGTTCGAGCGTCGTACGATGGCCGGGAAGCGTGAGCGCATCGACGCTATCGTATTGCGCGAGCAGCGCCTGGGCGACGACCGTGGCGACGAGCGAGTCGCCGAGTCCCCCGCCGGCGCAATAGAGCAGTGCGCGATTCATTTTTCCAGAGCGCTGAACAACTCGCGTGCGTAGATGCCGTCGAGAAACTGGGCCTGCGCGATGGCGCGTACGGCGGGGTTCGCACGCTCGTCGCTCGCAACGCCGGCATAGAATGCAAGTAGAGCATCGGGCAGCAGATATTTTGCGCGCAGCATGTTGAGACGGTGCGCTCCGGTCGCCGCCCGCACGCGCGAAGAGGGACTCTTTTCGATAAAGCGTCGCGCCATGCGCGCCTTCTCCACGGCTTTTCGCGCGAGTACTTCGAGCGTTTCGTCGCTCGGCTTTTTAATGTGCCAGAGAAAGGCGTCCCACGAAAATCGTCGGCGCATGCCGTTTTCGCGCAAACGAACTCCCAACTCCGTATCTTCCCAACCGTAGAGATGAAACGACTCGTCGAAGCCGCCGACGGCGTCGATCGCCGCTTTGGGAATCGAAACGTTACACGTGCAGAGAAACGCTCCCGAGTAATTGCCGAGCGAGGGCTTGGGACGATGCTCGTAGTCGGGAACGTTGACGATCGCACCGTTCACGACCAAGCCCGGCGCGTCGTGCGCCGCCTCGTGCGCGGCGAGAAACCCCGGCGGCACGACGACGTCGTCGTCGCAGAAGAGCACGATGAACCCTTCGGCTACCGCGACTCCTCGATTGCGCGCCTTACCGCGATTGGGTTCAGGCTCGAAAAGATACCGTATCGGAAAGTTGCTCGTTTCGGCGGCGGCCATCACGACCGAACGCGTCGAATCGCTCGATCCGTTATCGACCACGATCGCTTCAAAACTCGGCGCACCTTGCTGCAATGCAAACGATGCGAGCGCGCGCTCGATGTAGCTCGCGCGGTCCTTGGTCGCGATAACGACCGAGAGACGCATGGCTAATGGTTTTCCCGAAGCATGGTGAGCAGGGATTCCGCCAAACGATCCGCCGCACCCGCATGCTGCGCGTAGAGCGCCTTCGTTTGCTCTGCAACGCGCGCTCGCCACGAAGCGTCGTCGAAGGCCGCAAGCGCGACCCGAGCGATTCGTCCGGGCGTCAACGTGCCGTGAAATTCGCGAACGAGCTCCTCGCCGGCATCGATATTGGGCTGCGTGTGAAAGCGGAATCGCTTCGAAATTCGTACTGCGACCGCGCGTTTGAGCGTTGCGCCGAGCCACGGAATACGATTGAGGTAGGTGAGCGGGCCGTTGATGGCAATCAACTCCGCCGCGTTGATCGGCGTGATCGCAATCGTCGGCACGCCGAGTGCCGCGAGTTCGATGCACTTGGTTCCCGGCAGGGTCAGTGCCAGCCCACTCGCCGCCGCCGCGGCGAGGCTCTCGCGGACGATGGGGAAGCGCCGCTTGCCATCGCGCTCGGCGAGCCACGCCCGCTCGCCTTCACGGATGAGACGGCCTTTCTTCGACCAAACTCGCGGGTCGCCGCCGGCTTCGATTGCGGCTTCCACTGCATCGAGCGACGTAAACGGCGAGATTCCAAACGCGATCGGAATCGAGGGGCGTTCCGCACGCATGCGGAGCGCTGCGGTGAAGAAGAACGGAATCATGTGTTCGACTTCGTACGAACGCGAACCGGGGAGCACGACGATACCGCCGCGTTCGAACCATGGCGGAAGCGGTTCTGCGGCTTGCTCGAAGGCGCCATCGATCGCGAGGTTCCCAATGCGCTCGATCCGCTCCGAGGGAACGCCCCACGCCTCGAGCTGGGCGACGTTCGCTTCATCGACAGCGTACGCACGCGCGACCGACGAGGCATAACGCGCGCGCGAAAACTTATAGGTCGCGGCGAGGCCGTGCAGCCGGGCACGTACGCGTGCCGCGTGCATGAGGTCGCCGCCGAGATAGAGCACGCCATCCACGCGATCGGGTACTCCCTCGAGTGCTCCGCCCAACGCGAATGCGAGATACCGCGAAGGCTCGAACACCTGCGCTTTGGAGAACGCCGCACGCAGCATCGGCGCTTCGTTACCGGTCGCAAAATCATCGGGAACGAGAAACGCGTAGATCTCGATCTCCGGTTCCCGCCGGTAGAGCGCGCTGAGGAGCGGCCGTGCCCAGCCCGCCGTTTCACCGGGACCGTTCACCGTGAGCGCGAGCCGCAACGCTAGCGCCCCGACGAAAAATGCGCGCGAATCCGTTCGACGATATCGGTCGTGCTCGATCCTTCGCGATGCGGCGCGAGCCGCACTTCGCCGCCGTGCGCCAGAACGATGCGCGCCTCGGGAAGTTCCTCCACTCGATATTGCGCGCTCTTCACGTGGATGTCGGGGCGGAGCCGCTCCAACAACGCCTCGGGCGTCCGTTCCGAAAAGCCGATCACCACGTCGACGCTCCGTAACGCGCAGAGCAGCCGCGCGCGCTCTTCGTAGGGAACGAACGGGCGCGGCGCGCCCTTTAAATCGCGCACCGAGTCGTCGCTATTGAGCCCGACAAATAGCGCGTCGCCCTGCGAACGCGCCCACGCGAGATATTCAGCGTGTCCGACGTGAAGAATATCGAAGCAGCCGTTGGTGAAAACGACTTTTTTGTTGCGTGCGCGCAACATCTCGCGAACGGCGATCGCTTCGGGAAGATCGAGCGAGCGTCCGAACAGATACTCAGGCGTCGGCATGTTCGAGAAGCTCCAAAATTTCGTCGGCGTTGGCGGTAGCGGTTCCGAGTTTTTCGACCACCGCGCCCGCAGCGTAATTGGCAAGTTGCATCGCCCGATCGATCGACGCGCCGACGGCGAGCGCGAGCGCGAGAACCGAAACGACCGTATCGCCGGCCCCGCTGACGTCGAAGACGGTTCGCGCGACCGACGGAATCGCCAGCCGCTCGCCGTCGCGGCCGAAGAGCGCCATTCCGTGCTCGCCTCGCGTGACGACGACGTATCGGCAACCGAAGCGCTCCAGCAATATCTTTCCCGCTCGTTCCAACGATGCATCGTCGCGTATTTGAATTCCCGACGCCGCCGACGCCTCACCGAGATTCGGCGCGACGCAGGTAACCCCCGAAAAGAGAGCGGCATGTTGCGGCTTCGGATCGCCGAGAACGAGCGGGCACAGGTTCGCCGCTTCGACGATTTTTCGCGACAGCAAACCCTTTGCATAGTCGCTCACGATCACCGCATCGGCTCGTCGCGCAGCGGCGGCGACGATGGCGACGATCCGCTCCGCATCGAGCGCGTTCAACGGCTCCACCGATTCCCAATCGGCGCGCACCACCTGTTGGTGCTGTGCGACGACGCGCGTTTTTCGCGTCGTCGGACGGTCGTCGACGGAGATTACGCCGTCGGCATCGATGTTTTGCGCGCGCAGCATCGCGCGCACTTCGTTGCCGAACGAGTCGTTTCCGACCACGCCGACGCACGAGACGTTCGCGCCGAGGACGCGAAGATTGTGAGCGACGTTTCCGGCGCCTCCGAGCGTAAAAGAATGGTTGCTGACCGCGACGACTGGGACAGGGGCTTCGGGCGAAATTCGGTCGACGCGCCCCCAAATCCATTCGTCGAGCATGAGATCGCCGACGACGAGAATGTTCTTTCCCGCCATCTTTTCAAAGAGCGTTCGTGCGTCGGGAACCGCGAGCGAGAGACTCACGAAGGATCCCCGAAGATCATACGCTGTTCGACGAGATCGCACAAAATGTGCGCCATCACTTGATGCACTTCTTGCACCAGCGCGGCGTATCCGTCGGGGCCGACAAGCGCGAGGTCGGCGACGCGCGCGCTCTCGCCGCCGCCGTTTCCGGTAAAGGCGACGGCAATGGCGTCTTTACGCTTCGCCGCCTCCAGCGCGAGCACGATGTTGCGCGAACTCCCGCTGGTCGTCATGCCGATAACGACGTCGCCGGGACGCGCGAACGCCTCGACCTGGCGCGAAAATACAACGTCGTATCCGTAATCGTTTCCGATGCAGGTGAGCGTCGAGGAGTTTACCGAGAGCGCTTCGCTGTAGTAGCCCGGGCGCTCGCGTAAAAATCTCCCCGAAAGTTCGGCCGCCATGTGCTGCGCCTCGGCGGCGCTTCCCCCGTTACCGCACCACAAAACTTTGTTTCCGGCGCGCAACGCCACCACCATCGCTTCGGCGATCGCCTCAACTTGCGCGCGGTAGTGCGGGGATTCGAGAAGGCCTTTCCGCTCGGCGAGTAAGACCGAAAAATCGCGCCGGCGGTGCGTGGCGGGAAGATCGTTCACGGCTCGATCCAGAAAAGATCCTCGCCTTGCGAAACGAGTTCGCCGTTCTGCGGGATGATGCGAACGATCGTGCCGGCAAATTCGCTCTGAATCTCGTTGAATAACTTCATCGCTTCGAGAATACACAAGACGTCGCCGACATCGACGTGTTGTCCCTCGCTCACAAACGCCGCGGAATCGGGGGAAGAGGAACGATAAAACACGCCGGTAAGCGGAGCGCTGACGCGCTTGACGTTTTTCGGCGGCCCTGCTACCGGAGCGGGCCCAGAACCGTCGACGGCCGGCACGGGAACTTGGCCGATCTGCGTTACCACCGGAGCCGCGGCTTCGCGACGGACGAGTTCGTAGAGCGTCTCGCCGACGCGGACTTTCATCCGATCGAGATCGTGCTGCTCCATCACGGCGATCAGCCGTTCTATCGCCTCAAAATCCTGTTCCATTACGCTCCCATTCGTTCAAGGACGGCTGCAATTTGTTCGGTGTCGTCGAGCGAAAGACGCACGTCGCTCCGCTCTACCAAATCGCGTACCACGAGTTCTCCCGTTGCGAGTTCGTCGCTGCCGAGGATGACCCCCGCGCGTGCACCGTTCCGTTCGGCAAGCTTGAACTGCGCGGCGACCTTTCGGTCGGCGAGATCCATAAAGACGGTCGTTCCGCGTTCGCGAAGCTGCTGGGCGAGCAGCAAGAGACGCGCGCGCGCCTGCGCTCCCAAGGCGATCGCTTGGACCCCGCGGCGCGGCGGAGCGGGCTCCGCACCGCCCGCCGAAAGGATCATCTCGAAGCGCTCGATCCCGAGCGCGAAGCCCACCGCGGGCACGTCGGGGCCGCCGAGCGAGGCGACGAGGTTGTCGTAGCGCCCGCCGCCGCAGACCGTGCTCTGCGCGCCGAGCGAATTCGAGACGATCTCGAAGACCGTACGCGTGTAGTAATCGAGTCCGCGAACGATGCGCGGGTTGACGTCGTAGGGGATCGAGAGCGCGTCGAGCAGCGCCCGCACGGTGGAAAAATGCTGCGCGCACGGATCGCAGAGATGCTCGAGCATATGCGGAGCGTTCTTCACCGCCTCTCCGTCACGCGGATCTTTGCTATCGAGAACGCGTAGCGGATTGCGCTCCAAGCGCCGCTGCGAATCCTCCGAGAGCGTCGGCGCGAGCGGACGGAGATATGCCAGCAAGGCCTCGCGATAGCGCTCTCGGCACACAGCATCGCCGATGCTGTTGAGTTGCAGGCGCGCGTCGGAGATCCCATGCGAACGCACGAGTTGCCATGCGAGTGAGATGACTTCGACGTCGGCTTCGGGCTCGGCGTATCCGTAGCATTCGACACCGAATTGATGCGGCTGCCGATAACGGCCTTTCTGCGGGCGTTCGTAACGAAAGATCGGACCGATATAAAAGAAACGTTGCGGACCGACGGAAAAGAGTTTGTGTTCGAGTGCGGCGCGCACCACCGGCGCGGTAAATTCGGGCCGCAACGTCATGCGGCGCTCGCCCTTATCGACGAACGTGTACATCTCTTTTTCGACGATGTCGGTGCCCTCACCGACGCCGCGCTCGAAGAGCTCGGTCGCTTCGAAGATCGGCGTGCGAATCTCCCCGTAGCCGTACCCCTGCGCCAAAACGCGCATGCGCGCTTCGAGCGAGGCGCGGAGCGTCGAGGCCGGCGGCAACAGATCGTAGGTGCCGCGGGGAGCGAGAATCGGGCTGGGCATCGGGGGGCGGTTTCGCAGCGGTCCGCTCCGATTCATGCCTGGGCGCGGGCCGGCGCGCTAGCCCAGCGTTTTCGCGCGTCGCGGCTCGAGCAGCTCGATCGGAATGCCGTTGGGATCTTCGATGAACGCGATCGCGCGCGTCCCGCCCGGCGACGAATAGACGTCCTTGAGCACCCGCACCCCTCGATCGCGGAGCTTCGCGACGTAGGGCGCGAGTTCGCCTTCGACTTCGAGCGCGAGATGCTCGTAACGATTGCCGAGCTCATACGGTGGATGCTCTTCGAGATCGAAGACCAACTCGATATACGCGTCCCAATCGTTTCCAACAAACGCCATGTCGGCGTTCCCGGGGTAGTGGAAGGGCCCGTCGAGCAACTTCATTCCCAGTTTCTCGGTATAAAAAGCGATGGATTCGGACATATCGTTGACAAAGATCGAGGTATGAAGAAATCTCGGCATCGCAGCCTCCTCACGGCGTATCGGCATGACTTTCTCTGAAGGGCACGTACGTTACCGGCGTGGAGATTCCCCGGGAACAACGCGACCTCTACATCGGCCTAACCGATCGCGATTGGTATGAGTTTCTCTCCCGCCGCCCCGGACTCGACGAAGTAAATTTCTGGAGGCCCGGCGGAGGAACCCTGAACCCCCGCCCGGGCGCTCCGTTCCTATTGAAGCTGAAGGCCCCGGTAAACGCTATCGTCGGCGTTGGTTTTTTCGAGCGTTCGGTGCGCTACAGCATCCGCGATGCCTGGGAGTTCTTCGGTGAAAAAAACGGCGTGGAACATATCGGCGGGCTCATCGCGCGAATATCGAAATACGTCGGCCGTCCGGTCGACGACCGCCACGAAATCGGTTGTATTTTTCTCGATCAGCCGACGTTTTTCGATCGTACGGAATGGATCGACCCGCCGCGGGACTGGAAACCGCAGGTTCAAGCGGGAATGTATTACGACATGAACGACGGCGAAGGCGCCCGCGTATGGGCTCAGGTTCGCGCTCGTCTCGGCGCTGCGTTGCCTCCGCCCGCATTAAGCCCCGACGCGCGACGCTCGTTCGGCGGACGCGCAAAGTCGGCGATCTATCTCCCTCGACAAGGGCAAGGTACATTTCGCTCCATTATCCTCGACGCGTACGATCGGCGATGCGCTGTTTCGGGAGAACGAACCCTCCCGGTCCTTGACGCCGCGCATATCGTGCCGTTTTCCGAGCGCCTGCGACACGAGGTATCGAACGGCATCGCACTGCGCTCCGATATTCACCGACTTTTTGATGCCGGCTACGTGTCGATTCGTCCCGATCGCCGATTCGTCGTGAGTCCACGCCTGCGCGAAGACTTCAGCAACGGGAAAATCTACTACGAGATGCACGAACGCGAAGTACGTGCGCCCTCATTCATCGACGCACTTCCTCAGGTTGAAAATCTCGAGCGCCACTACGAAGAGGTTTTCAAGCGCTAACCCCCGGGGACGCGGCGCCTCGATACGCCGCTTGCAGCGGCTACTCGGCGTGACAAGGCCGCGCTACTCGGCGTGACAGAGCGGCTACTCGGCGTGACAGAGCGGCTACTCGGCGTGACAGAGCGGCTACTCGGCGTGACAGAGCGGCGGCGCCTCGATACGCCGCTTGCAGCGGCTACTCGGCGTGACAGAGCGGCTACTCGGCGTGACAAAATCGCGCTCGCTGCATTGTCAGCCCGAGTAGGCTGCGAAGCAGCCGTATCAGGGCCGTCGACGCTTCTTAGTGCAAGAAGTAGCGGTAACTCGAGAAGACGAGCGCGATGCCGGCGCGGTCGGCGGCGGCGATCACTTCAGCATCGCGAACGCTACCACCCGGAGCGATGACCGCGGTCACGCCGGCCGCGATTGCCGCTTCAAGCCCATCGGCGAACGGGAAAAATCCGTCGCTCGCGCACGATCCGCCGACCGCGAGCTCGCCGGCACGATGTGCGGCGATTTGCACCGCGCTCACGCGATTGGTCTGCCCCGCGCAGATGCCTCGCGTCGTGCCGCCCTTGACGATGACGATGCCGTTGCTCTTGACGTGGCGCACGATATCCCACGCGAATGCGAGATCGTGCCATTCGCGATCGTCGGGAGCGCGTTTGCTCACCACGCTCCAGCGTTCGGGCTCCGCGTTGGGATCGTTCTCCTCGGCGAGCACGCCGCCGAGCGCCGAACGCACGCGCAACTCCGCGGCGAGTTCGTCGGGGAGTTCGGGCGTGAAACGCATGATCCGCAGGTTTTTCTTCTTCCGCAAAATCTCGAGCGCGCCATCATCGTAGTCCGGCGCGGCGACGATCTCGAGAAAGACTTCGGCGAGCGCGCGCGCCGCTACGGCATCGATGCGCGTATCGGTGGCCACGATTCCGCCGAACGCCGAGACCGGATCGGCCGCAATCGCATCGCGGACGGCCTTTCCCACCGTCGAACGCTGCGCGACGCCGCACGGAACGGTATGCTTCACCACCGCCGCACGCACGAATCGTTCGCGTTCGCTGCCGTATTCGGCACCGAGAGCGGCGCGCGAAAGCAGGCGGAGCGTCGCGTCGAGATCGAGCAAATTGTTGTACGAGAGCGCTTTCCCGTGGAGCTGTTCGGGAACGCGGTCCTCGCGCCCGAGGTAAAATGCCGCACGCTCCTGCGGGTTGGTGCCGTAGCGCAACCGCTGCGCGAGCGGCAGCGCGAGCGTGAGCGCGCCCGGAAGATCCGAAGGCAAGAGTTCGCCCTTCGTCGCGAGATAGTGCGAGATCGCGATATCGTACGAAGCGGTGCGTTCGAATGCCGCGACCGCAAGCCGCCGCCGCAATCCGTTGGGAACCTCGCCGTTTTCGAGTGCGGCGAGATAATTCGGGTATTGCGATGGATCGGTCAGCACGGCAACGTGCGCGGCATTTTTGGCAGCCGCACGTAAGAGCGCAACCCCGCCGATATCGATCTGTTCGATCGCTTCGTCGAGCGTCGTGCCTTCGCGCGCGACGGTCGCCTCGAAGGGATAGAGATTGACGACGACGGCGACGATGCTCGGCATCGCATATTGTTCGATCTGCGCGCGGTGCTCTTCGTTTCCGCGATCGTACAGGATCGCGCCGAAGACCTTCGGGTGAAGCGTCTTGACCCGGCCGCCGAAGAGTGCCGGAAAGCCGGTGAGCGATTCGACGTCGTGCGCGGGAACGCCGCGATCGACGAGATAGGTACGCGTGCCTCCGGTTGCATAAATGGCGACGCCGCGTTCGTGCAACGCGCGCGCGACATCTTCGACGCCGTGCTTGTCGGAGACGGAAAAGAGCGCGGCTTCACGCGAGCGTTCAGGCAAGTGCGAACTCCGGATCGGGGGTCAGTTCCGCCGAAATAATCGAACTCACGCCCGGCTCCGACATCGAGACACCGTAGAGGCGATCGGCGATCTCCATCGTTTTCCGATTGTGCGTGACGACGATCATCTGCGAATCGCCTTGCAGATCGCGCACCATTTGCGAGAGCCGCTCCACGTTCGCATCGTCGAGCGCGGCATCGATTTCGTCGAGCAGGTAGAACGGCGACGGTTTCACCTTGATGAGTGCGAAAATCAACGCTGCGGCGACCATCGCGCGTTCTCCGCCCGAGAGCGCCGCGAGCGGCATCGCTTTCTTGCCCGGAGGTTGCGCCGAGATTTCGATGCCGGTCTCCGAGATGTTCTCGGGATTGGTCTGCCACATTTTCGCCTGTCCGCCCGGGAAGAGGCGGTCGAAGCTCTCGGTGAACGCTTCGGCGACCTTTTCGAAGGTTTCGTTGAAACGAACTTGCGTCTGCTTTTCGATCTCGCGAATCGATTCCAAAAGCGTCTCGCGCGCCTTCATGACGTCTTCGAGCTGCTTGCGCAACTCACGATCGCGCTCGGCGAGCTCCTCGCTCTCCGCCTCGGCGTTGAGGTTGACGTTCGCGCTCAATCGAGCGAGTTCGTCGCGCAGCCGCGGCAGATCTTCGATGACTTCATCGCTCTCATCGGCGTAGCGCGCGGCGACGTCGGCGCATTCGTCGTCCCCGGCCGGATTCTGCGCGAACTGCGCGACGAGCATGCCGAGTTCCGCATCGATCTCCGCGAGCCGCGTGCGTACGCGTTCCCCTTCGTGCGATGCCTCGCGCTCTTCGAACTCCGCTTGCTTGAGTTCGCCCTCGAGTTGCGATTGCCGCGCGGCGAGCTGTTCGCGTTCGCGGCGCGCGTTTTCGAGGCGCGCGTCGATCTCGGCGACACCCGCACGAAGCCCTTCGGCGTGCGCGTGTAGTCGCCGCGTTTCGTCGGCGAGCGTTCCGATCTCGGCGAGCATCCGCTCGCGCGCATCGCGAGCGCGCTCTTGGTTCTGGTCGAGCATCCCCAGCCGTGCCGCCGCCGCATCGCGTTCGGCATGCAACGCCGCGTTGCGTTCGCGCAGCGCCGCCGCGACCTGCGTCGCTTCGCGCTGCTGCTCCTCGGAGCGCGCGATGCCCGCCCGCGCCTGCGCGAGTTCGGCCTCCAGCCGCTCCCGTTCTTCGTCGCCGCTGGCCTTCGATGCCGTTTCGTCGCCGAGCGCGAGCGCGCGTTCGCGTGCAACCGCGAGCGCACCGCGTCGCTCGTCGATATGCGCGCGCACGGCCCCCACCTCGGCGTTCGTGCGTTCGAGCGTCGCGCCGAGTGCGGTCAGTTCGCCGCGCAGCTCCGTCACGTGGACGTCGCAGGCGTTCGAAGCCTCCCGTGCCTGGTCGAGCGCGCGCGCCGCAACGATAATGCGTTCCGCGCACGCACTCGCCTCGGCCTCGAGCCGGCGGAGCGCCGCATGCATCGCATCGAGTTGCCCGCGCAATGTCTGCGCCGCAACGCGTCGCGAAAGAAGCGAACGTTCGCGCTGAAAACGTCCGCCGGTGATCGCGCCGCCGCCGGTAATCTGCTCGCCGCCCAGCGTCACGATCGTCTCGCGCAATTTGCGCTCGCGCACCAAATGAATGCCGGTCTGTAACGTATCGACGACGAGAACGTTGCCGACCAGAAAGCGAACGACGCCCTCGTACCGTGCGTCGGTTCGCACGAGGCGATGCGCGTAATCGATCACGCCGGGAATCGCGCTGAGCTCGGGGGTCATCGTTCGCGCGTCGCGCGCCGTGAGCGTATCGAGCGGAAGGAACGTCGCGCGCCCCGCCTCGCGCGCATTGAGGAATTCGATCCCGCGTTCGGCATCCTCCGAACTCGTCGTAACGATATTCGAAAGACGCGCGCCGAACGCAATATCCATCGCGCGGGCATATTTTTCGTCGGTCGTAATGAGATTGCTGACGATGCCTTCGATGCCGCCGAGCTCGCCGCGCTGCTTGGCCTCCATTACCGCGCGCGTTCCCGGAACGTGCCCCTCCAGCGAATTCTCGAGCTCCTCGATCGTATGCAAGCGCGATTCGGCGGCCTTCACTTCACCGGCGTGTTCGCGCAATGCAGCGGTCGCCGCGGCGGCGGCGCTCTGCGCCTGCGCGTGCACCGCTTGAGCGCTCTCGACCGCACCGCGCGCCTCGCGCTGTTGCTCCTCGGCCTGCGCGAGCACGCTCTCGTGCTGCGCGCAGCGGTGCGTGCTTTCGTCGACCGAACGTTCGAGCTCCCCAAGCCGCCCGGCATCCTCGGCGATCTCGCCTTCCAGGCGTGCGATCTCCCCGCGAAGGCTCTCGCCCTGCGCGCGCCGTTCGGCGCGTGCGGTTGCCTCGCGCGCGACGTCGGCTTCTACTTCGCGCAAGCGCGTAAAGATGGCATCGAGCTGCGCGCGCGCCTGTGCGAGGGTAGCTTGTGCGGCGAGCTCGCGTTCGCGCGCGGCTTCGAGTTCGATAACCAACGGTTCGATCTCGCGCTCCAGCCGTTCGATCGTCGCGCCGAGTTCTTCTCGTTCGCGCACGACGCGCTCGACGTCGGCGGAGGTCTGCGTGTTCTGCGCCTCCAGCGCTTCGCGGCGCGCGAGCGCCGCCGCGTAATCGGCCTCGACGCGCGCGAGTTCGGCCCGGCGCTCTTGTGCGTTTACGCGCAAGTCTTCGAGTGCGAGATCGGCCTGATAGAGCCGGTTACGAACCTCGGAAAAGAGGCCGCCGAGGCTCGCCGCGCTCGCCGCGGCATTCCCACGGCGCTCTTCGATTCGCGCGCTCTCGTCGGCGAGGCGCGCACGCTCTTCGCGGCGCGAGGCGCTCGCGCGAAGGTACGAAAGAATCTCCAGGTCGCGAACGCGCGCCTGCACTTTGCGGTACCGCTTCGCGCGACGAACCTGCGTTTCGAGTTCGGGAATGCGTTTCTCAATTTCGGCGATTAAATCGTTGATGCGGATCGCATTCTGCTCGGTCTTTTCGAGCTGACGCAGCGACTCGTTCTTCCGAGCGAGAAATTTGTTGATCCCCGCGGTCTCTTCGAAAAGCGCGCGCCGCTCGGCGGGTTTGCTGGTGAGAATGGCGTCGATCTGGCCTTGCGAGACGATCGAATAGGAGCCCGGGCCGAGCCCGGTTCCCATGAGCAGATCGTGAATATCGCGCAGACGCACCTGCGAACGATTGATGAAATATTCGCTCTCGCCGGCACGATAGGTGCGGCGCGTAATCTCGACTTCGCGAAAATCGGTCGCGAGGCGGCCGTCGGTGTTATCGAAGGTCAGCGATACCTCGGCGAGCCCGAGCGGCTTGCGCTTGTCGGTGCCGGCAAAGATGACGCCTTCGAGCTTGTCGGAGCGTAGGCTGCGCGTGCTGGTCTCGCCCAAAACCCAACGGAAGGCGTCGACGATATTCGATTTCCCGGAGCCGTTGGGCCCGACGATACCGGTAATGCCGCCCGCGAATTCGAGCGTTATTGCATCGGCGAACGTCTTGAAACCAAACGCCTTGATCTTCCTGAGTTTCACGAAATTCCTTGCGCGCCCGAAGCGCTTTCAAGCGTGCGAAGCGCGGCTATTGCAGCCGCTTGCTGGGCTGCCCGTTTCGACGCGCCGCTCCCACTTCCCAGCGGGCGCCCATCGATGCAAACCGTCGAGGTGAAGGCGGGGTGCTGCGGCGTCCCTTCCCCACGGTCGTCGTACGAAGGCAAGCCCAGCGCGTGCGCCTGCGTGTACTGCTGGAGGCGCGTCTTCGGATCGACGAGCGCGAGCGGATCGAGATCGACCCGTGCGACGTGCTGTTCGAGCACGAATTTGCGTGCGGCCTCAATACCGAACTGGAGATAGAGCGCTGCGACGAAGGCTTCGAAGGTATTGGCGAGGATCGAGGCGTTCTCCGTACCGCCGGCGTTACGCATGCCGACGCCCAACTCGATGCCGTCGTCGAAGCCCAATCGCGCCGCGGTGACCGCGAGCGCTTCATCCTTGACGATGCGCGCTTTGCGCAGCGTCAATTCGCCTTCGGTGAGCGTGGGAAAGGTTTCGTAGAGCCAGGTTGCGACGATGAATCCGAGCACCGAATCGCCGAGAAACTCTAGGCGTTCGTTGCTTTCGCCGCCGCGTTCGCGCGCGAAGGATCCGTGCCGCAGTGCGAGTTCGATACGATCGAGCTCGCCCACCGTGCGAACCCCCGCCAAGCGCAACCACGCACGCACGCGGCGACGCCGCGCCTCCCCGGCCATCGCTCTCTTACCGTAATTTGCCGAAGACCAACACGCTGTTGTGGCCGCCGAAACCGAACGAGTTGGAGAACGCGACGTTGACCGTCATTTTGCGCGCGACGTTGGGAACGTAATCGAGCCGACACTCCGGGTCGGGATGCTCGTAATTGATCGTCGGCGGGACGAGATCGTTGGCGACGGCGAGCACCGTCGCGACGCCTTCGAGGCCTCCCGCGGCGCCGAGCGCGTGCCCGTGCATCGATTTCGTCGAACTCACCGCGATCGCGGTCGCATGATCGCCGAAGCTCTCCTCGATCGCCTTCGATTCCGCGGGGTCACCGATCGGGGTCGCGGTTCCATGAGCGTTGATATAATCGACCTCGTCGCGCGTGATTCCGGCCTGCGCGAACGCTCGTTCGAAGGCCAGCTTCACGCCGCGGCCGTCGGGATCGACGGCGACGATATTGTAGGCATCGGCCGATTCACCGTAGCCGAGCACCTCGCAATAGATATGCGCGTCGCGCGCCCGCGCGTGTTCGTATTCCTCGAAGATCAATACGCCCGAGCCTTCGCCCAAAACGAAGCCATCGCGATCTTTATCGAAGGGACGCGACGCTTTCGTCGGCTCGTCGTTCCGCGTCGACATCGCCTTCATCGAACAGAAGCCGCCGATCGCCAACGGCGAGACGCAGGCTTCGCTGCCGCCGGTCACCATCGCGATCGCTTCGCCGTTCGCTACACTCCGGAAGGCGATCGCCATCGCATCGTTCGCACTCGCGCAGGCACTCGCGACCGAGAATATCTGGCCGCGAAAACCGTGGCGCAGCGAGATGTGCGCCGGGCCGGCGTTCGCCATCAACATTGGAATAAAGAAGGGCGAGCAACGCGACCAGGTGCCGGCGAGCGCCGCTTTCTCCGATTCCAACCAGAACGTGATGATGCCGCCGATGCCGCTCCCCATCACCGCGCCGATGCGTTCCTTCGTCGCTTCGTCGCTCGGCAGGGCTGCGTCGGCGATCGCCTCGTTCGCGGCGACCACGGCAAACTGCGTGAAGCGATCCATCCGGCGCGCTTCCTTTTTTCCGAGCAATGCGTCGCTATCGAAATCGCGGACTTCGGCGGCGATGCGCGTCGTAAAGGCGCTCGCATCGAACGCGGTGATCGGGCCGACGCCCGAATCGCCGGCGATCAGTCGACGCCAGAACTCGTCACGGGTGTTCCCTAACGGCGTCACGGCTCCGAGGCCGGTGACGACTACTCTTTTTTTCTCCAAAGCGGTTGGTAGGTACGGTCGCCCCATCGAGGACCCCTCTCCGCTTCTCTACTTCTTCCCCATCCGTTCCCGGAGGTCTCATCGCGTCTTCGTAAGCGGCGCGTAGCATTCATCTCACAGGAGGAACCCATGAAACGCACGCTTACCACCTTTATCGCAACGCTCGCTCTCGTCGCCCTCGGCGCCGGAGCCCGCCCCGCCGGCGCAGCCGGCGTCACCACCGAAGTCGCTGCCGCCGGGACGACGAATATCGTCGCCAGCTCGGACGGCAAGTTCACCCCCAGCACGATCGTGATGCACGTCGGCAAAACGACCACCCTGCACCTGACCTCGTCAGGAGGAGTGCACGGCCTCGTTTCTAACCGGCTCCACATCCCGCTCACCCGCATCCAACCGGGCAAGGCTGTGAATGTCGCCGTCACCCCCACGAAAGCCGGCACCTACGTTCTGCCCTGCGCGATTTTCTGCGGTCTCAATCACGCGAACATGAAGCTTACGGTAATAGTGAAACAATGAACGCAAAACTCGGTCGCACCGGACTGATCGTCGCTCTGGGGATGGCCTTCGCCATCCTCGGTTCGGCGCGTCCGGCGAGCGCAATTCCCCTCTTCGCCAACGCACAGGGCGGCGTCAGCTGCCAGATGTGCCACACCTCGGTTCCCAATCTCAACGCCACCGGCCGTTACGTGCTGGCGACGAACTTCGCGCGCGTCCTCGACGCGCACGCGCAGATGGAGAACAACAAGCACCTTCCCGTTGCGCTGGAATTCACGCTCAATAAATCGAGCGTTCCCGATCCGACCTTCGGCAATAAAGTCATGGTCGGCGTCATCGACTTGCTGAGCGCCGGTTATCTCGGGAAAGACTTCACGTACTACGCCTCGGTCCCGATCGTTGAAGGCGGCATGCCCGCCGCATCGATCGACCAAGGCTGGATCGCCTATAACGGTCTGAGCCACGGCAACGGCAGCCTGCAGGTCGGTATGTTCCCGACCCCGTTCTTCGCACCGTGGGTCGCGATGAATCTCTCGCTCTCGGGCTATTCGTTTGCCGCTCTCGGCGTCGGGAATAACGGCGTCGGCGTCGGCGACAATCGCTGGGGCGCTTCGTACACCCAGATCGGCTCGAAGGGGCTCATCGGCAACGTCGCCTACATGACGAACGAAGGCCCGCTCGAGACAGCCTACGACAGCGATACCGATAGTTCGGTCGCCGGTGCGGTCGGACAATCGGTCGTCGGCTCGCTGATGTACATGTGGCCGGAGACGCGCTTCTCGGGCGGCGTCGCCTTCGAAGGCGGCACGACGCCGTTACCTTCGGGAGCGAAGGACACGTTCTCGCGTTACGGCGCACTCGTCGCCTACACCGGGCCGAAATATATGCTCCTCGGCGTCGACCTGCAAGGCAACGATAACAACCCGCAGGATCTCACGCCGGCGATCTCCTCGCAGAGCCATGCCTACTCGCTCGAAGCAATCTATAACGTGCTTCCGAAAGCGAACCTCGACCTCCGCTACGACAACACCAACGACGGCATGGGCGGAGTCAACAACTACTACATCGGCGACCTTGCCGTGAATATCGAACCGAACGTCGTGTTCACGATCGAAGACGCCGTGACGGTCGGCGGCACGCCGGTCTGGAGCTATCAGCTCCTGTGGGGCGGGCCGTGGTGGAAGAACCACTAAAATCTCAACGGTAAGCGTTGCGAGAAAAGAGCGGGCCCCCGAAATCGGGGGCCCGCTCTTTCTTACTTATTTGATGACTTTCACCGTCAGCATCATGTCGCCGTGACCGATGCCGCAGAAGACCGAACAGTGCACTTTGAACGTGCCGAGTTTTTTCGGCGTGAAAGTGACGGTGCTTTTTTTGCCTTTGAAAATGACGGTGTTTGCAATGCCGAGATCCGCATCGGCGATACCGTGAGTGACATCTCTGCTGGTGAGAACCAACGTGACCGGCTCACCTTCATGGACGACGATCGTTTCTGGTTCGAAGGAATAACGGTACGAGGTAACGTCGATCGTTCGAGCCTCCGCCACCTGCGCGGCGATCGTCGACGTGATCTTCGTCGCGGGGGCGGCCCCGGCGTGAAGCGTAGCGGCGAGCGCACCGGCGATCGTCGCCGCGGCAAGCAGCAAAAATTTGGGCTTGAATGGCATGAGGGTGGTTGGACTCCTTTCAACGAGTTCGTCCCTTCGGCACCATCGCGGCGCCTCCCCAATGGAACGCGAGCGAGCCGACGTCCGTTCGCTGCAAGGTGTTTCCTTCTTACAAAACCCCGCCTCCGCCCGTAGATTGACCCAGCAGCCCATCTACGATATACTCTTGCGGCTATGTTCGTATTCGATCTGCAGCTTTTCGCGTCCAAGAAGGGCGCGGGCTCTACCCGCAACGGCCGGGACTCCAATTCGCAACGCCTCGGCGTCAAGCGCTTCGGTGGGCAGCACGTGCTCGCGGGGAACATCATCGTTCGCCAGCGCGGCACGAAGTTCTACCCCGGTGAGAACGTCGGCATCGGCCGCGACCACACGCTCTTCGCGCTGACCGAGGGGACCGTGCAGTTCGCGACGCGCCGGAATAAGCAGCACGTCGATATCAAACCGCTCTCCGCATAACCGCGGGGCGGAAACGCTCGCTTTCTCGACGGGGTGCCGCATGCGGCGCCCCGTCGCTCTTTCAAGGCTCCCTCACTCGCCTGCGGAATAGACCACGTACGTGCAATTTATCGACGAAGCCACTATCGAAATCTCCGCCGGCCGCGGCGGCGACGGCATCGTCGCGTGGCGGCGCGAGAAATACGTGCCCAAAGGCGGCCCGGCAGGCGGTGACGGCGGGCATGGCGGCAGCCTCTATCTCCTCGCCGATCCCGAACTCAACACGCTCGTAGAATTTCGTTTCAAGCGGAAGTTCGCCGCCGAAGCCGGCAAGGCTGGGGGAACCTCGAACAAGTCCGGGCGCGCCGGTGAGGACCTCGTCATCGCCGTCCCCGTCGGAACGCTCGTCTACAAACGCACCGAGACGCAGAGCGAAGCGCTCCTCGCCGATCTCGCGCAGCCCGGTCAGCGCGTGCTCGTCGCGCGCGGCGGAAAAGGCGGGCTCGGCAACCAACATTTTGCGACGGCGGCGCGGCAAGCACCCGATTACGCGATTCGCGGTGAAGCCGGCGAGGAATGCGTCCTTCGCCTCGAACTCAAGCTTCTCGCCGACGTCGGCATCGTCGGCGTACCGAACGCGGGAAAATCGACCCTGCTCTCGGTGATCACCGCAGCGCGTCCGAAGATCGCCGATTATCCGTTCACGACGATCGAGCCGCAGCTCGGAGTGGTGCGCCTCGACGAGGAGCGATCCTTCGTCGCCGTCGACGTTCCCGGCCTCATCGAAGGCGCGCACGAAGGCGCCGGGCTCGGCGACCGTTTTCTACGCCACGTCGAACGCACGCGCGTCCTCGTCCATCTTCTCGACGGCGCAAAATCCCTCGAAGAGATGGCGAGCGATCGATCGACGATCGAAGCGGAGTTACGCGCCTGGAATCCCTTGCTTTTAGAGAAGCCGACGATCGTCGCGGTGAGCAAGCTCGATCTTCCCGAAGCGCGCGAGCGCTTTACCGAGCTGCGCGAACGCGATCCCGAAACGATGGGCATCAGCGCCGCGACGCATCAAGGCGTCCCCGAATTACTCGCCGCGATGTGGCGCGCGCTCTCGCTCGCCCCGCCTCCCGCGGCGCTCGACGTTACGCCAGCGCAGATCTCGCTGCCAACGCGCGAGACGTTCACCGTCAGCCGCGAAGACGACGGCACCTTCGTCGTCACGGGGGAGCGCGTCGAGCAACTCGCCGAACGTACGAATTTCGATTCCGACGAAGCGCTCGCGCGTTTCGAACGCGCGCTGGTGAAGATGGGCGTGGAGAAAGAATTACAGGCGCGCGGGGTTCGCGAAGGCGATAGCGTGCGGATCGGGACGTACGAATTCACCTATTCATGAAACTCGGTATATTCGGCGGAACCTTCGACCCCATCCATAACGCGCATCTCTTCGTCGCGGAATCGGCCCGCTTGAGCGAAGGGCTCGACCGCGTGCTCTTTCTTCCCACTAGGCACCAACACTATCGGGCGGGTGCGATCGCCGACGCCCAACACCGCTGCGCGATGATTCTCGGATCGATTGCGACGAATCGCGGTTTCGCGCTCGACGATAGCGATCTCCAACCCGAAGCGACCGGATACACGGCCGATCTGCTGCCCCGACTGCGCGAGCGCTATCCCGACGCCTCGTTTACGTTTATCATCGGCGCCGATTCGCTGGTCAACGCGAACTGGGTGCGGCTCGGCGAAGTGCTCGCCGGGCTCGAACGTTTCGTGATCGCGCCGCGAGCGGGCGTCCCCGACGACGCACTCGCCCGCGTGATCGCCGCGCTGCCCACGAACCTGCGGCAGCGCGTCGGAACGCTCAATCTCCCCGCGCTTCCC
The DNA here is from genome assembly GCA_021786705.1 of bacterium. GTDB lineage: Bacteria > Vulcanimicrobiota > Vulcanimicrobiia > Vulcanimicrobiales > Vulcanimicrobiaceae > JABEUX01. The sequence goes on along the minus strand of JAJYMV010000086.1, from coordinate 2,493 downwards.
GAATCGGCGACGTTGATTCGCACCCTCCTCGCGCAGGGACGCAGCGTCCGCTACCTCGTCCCCGAAGCGGTCTGGCAATACATTCGCTCGCATCGCCTCTACGGCCAGCCGGAACGCGAAGGATGACCCGCATCTATCTCGCCAGCGCCTCGCCCCGACGCCTCGAATTGCTGCGCTCGCTCGGCGTACACGTCGATGTCGTTCCCAGCGAGTACGGCGAACCCGATAACCCCGCGCTGACGCCGCGCGAACTCGCGCAACGCCACGCGCGCGAAAAACTTCGCGATGTCGTAACGAAGATCGGCGCCGGGATCGATCGCCCGATCCTCGCCGCAGATACCGTCGTCGATCGCGACGGTACCGCGCTCAATAAACCCAGCGACGCGAGCGAGGCGCGCGCGATGCTCTCCTCGCTCTCCGGCCGCGAGCACTTGGTGCACACCGCCGTCGCGATCGCGTTCCCCGGCGGGGGTCCCGCGATCGAATTTTGCGAATCGACGCGCGTGCGTTTTCACGAACTCGCCGACGATGAGATCGACGACTATATCGCGAGCGGCGAACCCTTCGATAAGGCCGGCGGATACGGCATTCAGGGGCGTGCGGCGGCTTTGGTCGACGGCGTCGAGGGCGATTTTTACACCGTGATGGGCCTCCCGCTCGGGCGCGTGATTCGCACGCTTCGTGCCCACGGCTATCGTCCCGGCAAAGAGGGCACGGCGCGTGCGCACTGACGAGCGCAAGCTGCTCGTTTTGCTCGCGATCGTCATCGCGGCGGCGGTTCTCGCCATCCTTCAGGTTCGAGCGCAGCGCGCCGGCGAACCCAGCCCGATCGCCGTCACCGCCTCCTATCTCATCGCCGGCTCCGAGAACCTCGTCACCGGGATCGGGAACGCGGTCGGCGGGAGCGTGAACGCCGTGCTCTCGTTCCCGTCATTGAACGCGCGCAACGCGGCGCTCGTCGCGTCGAACCAGGCGCTGCTCGAACGCAACGCACGCCTGCACCAAGAGCTCGCCGACGCGCTCGGGATCGCCGGTATCGCGCGGCTGCGCGACCGACATCCTAACGGAATCGAGGCTCGCGTGATCGGCTTTCCGCCCGAGGGGGCGACGCGCAGCATCACGATCGACCGCGGCTCGCTCGCCGGCGTTCGCCGCGACGACGGCGTACTCGCCCCGGGAGGCGTCGTCGGTCACGTCACGCAGGTCACCCCGCTCGAGGCAACCGTGCTGCTCGCCACCGATTTCTCGAGTCGTATCCCTGCAGTCGTGCGCGATGGGCGCTGGTGGGGCATCGCACGCGGAAATCTGCAGAGCATTCGCCTCGACTACGTCACGCTCGACGCGCCGCTTCGCGTCGGAGAGGTCGTCGTAACCGGAAACGGGCGCACGTTCCGCGCCGGGATTCCGATCGGTCGCATCGTGAAGATCGACCGTAACGATTCCAGTCTCTATCAAACCGCAATTCTGAAACCATCGGTACGCTTGAATGCCCTGGATCGACTCCTCGTCGTTGCACGTTAGGGAGCCCGAGACTCCCTACCGATACCCCGCGTGGTGGCACGTGACGATTGCGGTATTGCTCGCGCTCGCCTTCCAAGCGAGCTCGCTCTCGCTCCTTCGTTGGAAAGACGTTCCGCCGAGTGCCGTCCTGCTCGTCGTCGTCTGGTATTCGGTGCGGCTCGGCCCGCAGCGCGCGGCGTTTCTCGGCCTCATCGCCGGGCTCTGCGAAGACCTGCTGTCGGGGACGACCGGCGCATCGTGGATGCTCGCTACGCTGGCAGCAGCGGTGTTGATCGCGCTCCTCGCGCAGCGTTTTTTCAGCAACTCGCCGTTGCTCTACGCCGCGCTCGCATTCGTGGCGACCTTCGTTCGGAACGCGATTTTCTGGGCGGTCATGCAGGCGACCGGCTCTCCCTTCGCATGGAGCGCGTTGCATTTTCACGATGCGATCGAGCAGGCGATCCTCGATTCGCTGCTCTTAGGGCTCTTCGCTTGGTGGTACCGCTCGCGACATCGCGATAACGCATGAGGGATACCGGCATATGGCTGCGCCAACGCTTCGAACGCCCCGTACGGCGGCTTCTCGGCTTCGCGCTCTTTGCCGTGCTGGTGTTCGCAGTATTATTGGTACGACTCGTCGACGTGCAGATCGTCCACGGAGCGGAGTACCGCGCGCAGGCTGAAGCGAACCAAATTCGGCTCATCCGCGTCGCCGCGCCGCGCGGCCTGATCGTCGACCGCCACGGAAAGGTGATGGTGCGCAGCCGCCCATCGTTCGTGGTCGCACTCGTGCCGTCGCTCGTCAAACATCTCCATTCGGAGCTGGAGAGCGTCGCGACCACGATTCATCTCCCCATGGCGAAGCTCGAATATCGGCTCTATCACCACCGTGGCGTCAATTACCGCAATTTCGCCGAAGTGCAAACCTACGAACCGTACGGGCCGGTCGTTCTCGCTCGCAATCTCTCCGTCGCTGACGTCGCGCGTCTCTCG
>JAJYMV010000169.1 GCA_021786705.1 bacterium | reverse complement strand
TTGGGGCTCGCGCGTGGGAAGAAGATGTGGGACAAACGCGCGGATCTCGTCAAACGCGAGAGCGCGCGCGAGACCGAGCGCGAGCTCGCTCGCCGATGAGGGGAGCGCACCCGGAGCGAGACCTCGAAGCCGCCGTCGTACGCGAACGTTCGTTCGTATTCGGTCGGCGACTGAGCGTGGCGTGCAGCGGCGGTGCCGACTCCGTCGCACTCGCCGGTGTGTTATCCGCGCTCGCCGTACGCCTGGAGCTGCGCCTCCGCCTCGTGTACGTGCATCACGCGATGCGCCGCTCGGCATGGCAGGACGAGTGCGTGGTGTTACGCATCGGAGCGAGCCTCGGGTTACCCGCCGACGCGCTCTCCATCGAGCCCGGTAGCGACGACGAAGCGAGTCTGCGCGAACGTCGCTATAACGCGTTGCTCGGGCACGCACGACGCTGGGGCAACGACGGCATCGTTACCGCGCATCACGCGCAGGATCAAACCGAGAGCGTCCTCCTCGCACTCTTTCGCGGCGCGGGCGAGCGTGGGCTAGGCGGCATGCGTGCGCGCCGTTCTCTCGAGCCGGGGATCGAACTGCTCCGCCCCCTGCTCGCCATCGATGGCGAGGACCTCCGCGCGTACTGCCACGCGCGCGCGCTGCCCTACGCCGTCGATCCAAGCAACACCTCGCTCGACGTCCGGCGCAATGCCGTCCGCGATGCCCTCGAAGCCCTGCGCCCGCGCTTTCCGGGGCTCGACCGAGCGGTCGCCCGCGCGGCGACGATCGCGGGCAATGCGGCCGACGATGAGGAGGCCGATCGCGCTGCGGCACGGCGCTGGCTCGCGGGCGCTCTGGCGCGGCGCTTCGGGCGCGAAGCGAGCGAGTTCGAGCGGGTCGAAGCCCTGCTCTCGGCGATCGAGGCCGGCGGCAGCGGGCGCTACGCGCTGGGAGGCGGCGCGAGCCTGCTTCTTCGCGACGGGATGCCGACGAACGAATGAACGTCTACCGCGAGTCGATCGCCGAGGTGCTATTCGACGAAAGTCGCATAGCCGCGGCGATCGATGCGATGGCGGAGGCGATCGCGCGCGATTTTTCGGGGGAACCAATACTGGTGGTCGGGGTGTTGAAAGGAGCGCTCTTCGCATACACCGATTTGGTCCGCGCGATCGCGCGCCGGCCGAACGGACCGAGCGATCTGAGCGTTGAGACGATATGGGCTTCGAGTTATGGAAACGCAACGCGCTCGAGCGGGGAGGTTCAATTGCGAAAGGACATCGCCGGCTCGATCCGCGGCCGAAACGTGCTCCTGGTGGACGATATCGTCGATAACGGCCTAACCATGCAGTATCTACGCGAACTGCTCGTTCAACGGGCGCCGGCCCGGCTCCGTACGGCCGCGCTCTTAGAGAAACCCGAACGCCGCCTCGTCAACGTACCGCTCGACTACGTCGGGCTGCGTTGCCCCAACGCCTTTGTCGTAGGTTACGGCCTCGACTATCGGGAACTCTATCGGAATCTGCCCATTATCGCGCGCCTCAAACCGGAGTCGTTCGCTCCCGAGAATTAGTGAGATCGTACCATCTTGAAAATCCTTCGCCAGCTGTTGTTCGTCATCGCCGCCGTCGTTATCGTCCTGCTCATCGTCAACCGATTCGTGAGCGCGCCGACAACGGTCCGCCCGCTCGATTACGGCACCTTTATCGCCCAGCTCGACGCCGGGAAAATCGAATCGTTCCATGCCGTTGGCAAGCAGGGCACCGGAAAAACAACCGCAGGAAAAAGCTATACGGTTACGATTCCCAACACGGATAGTGCGTTCGTCGCTCAGTTACAGGCGCATATCAAGAGTGGGAAGTGGGGCTTCGAAAGCCCGCCGAATACCTCGTTCTTGAACGGGCTCGGTTCGCTCTTGCCGATGTTGGCGTTGGTCGTTTTAATGATTTTTATCTTTCGACAAGCGCAGAGCGGCGGCAGCCAAGCGATGAATTTCGGGCGCTCGCGCGCGAAGATGCTCTCGGAGAATCGCGCGAAGGTGACCTTCGAAGACGTTGCCGGAGTAGAAGAAGCGAAGGTCGAGCTCGGTGAGATCGTCGACTTTCTAAAATATCCGAAAAAATATCAATCGCTCGGCGCTCGCATTCCCAAGGGCGTCTTGCTCCTGGGTCCGCCGGGTTCGGGCAAAACGCTGCTCGCGCGTGCGGTCGCCGGCGAAGCGGGCGTTCCGTTTTTTTCGATCTCCGGATCGGACTTCGTCGAAATGTTCGTCGGCGTCGGTGCGTCGCGCGTGCGCGATCTTTTCGAACAGGCGAAGAAATCCGCTCCGTGCATCATCTTCATCGATGAGATCGATGCGGTCGGTCGCCAGCGCGGCGCCGGTCTCGGCGGCGGGCACGACGAACGCGAACAAACGCTCAATCAACTGCTCGTCGAGATGGACGGATTCGACCAAAATACCGGCGTGATTCTCATCGCCGCAACGAATCGCCCCGACGTTCTCGATCCGGCGCTCCTGCGCCCCGGGCGTTTCGACCGACAGATCGTCGTCGACCGCGCGGATTTAAAAGGGCGTCAGAAAATTCTGGCGGTGCACGCGCGCAATAAACCGCTCGCACGCGAAGTGCAACTCGATACGCTCGCGAAGCGGACCCCGGGTTTCTCGGGTGCGGATTTGGAGAATCTACTCAACGAAGCGGCGCTTCTCGCGGCGCGCCGTAATAAGAACGTCATCGAGATGAGCGACTGCGACGAAGCGATCGATCGCGTGATGGTCGGCCCGGAGCGCAAATCGATGGTGATGTCCCAGAAAGAGAAAGAGACCACCGCATATCACGAATCCGGACACGCGATTCTCGGGGCGATGCTCGATAAATCCGATCCCATCCATAAAGTCACGATCATTCCGCGCGGAATGGCGCTGGGCATTACCTGGTCGCTTCCCGAGGACGATCGTCACAGCGTTACGCGCGAGGAGCTGCTCTCCGATATTACGATGGCGCTCGGCGGGCGGCTCGCCGAGGAGATTCAATTCGGCGACGTGACGACCGGTGCGAGCAACGATTTCGAGAAAGCGACCCAACTCGCGCGACGTATGGTCACCCAGTATGGTATGAGCGATCTCGGCCCGATCCAGTACGGACGCGGCGCTCACCAGGTCTTCCTTGGCCGCGATTTCGGCGAGGAGCGGAATTACTCCGAAGAGGTTGCGAGCAAAATCGACTCGGAGGTTCGGCGTATCGTCGAAACGTGTTACGAACGCGGGCGCCAACTGCTCACGGCGAATTGGGATAAGGTCGAACGCATGGTAGCCTCGTTGCTGGAGCACGAGACGGTCGAGGCCGACGAGGTCATCGCCATCGTCGAGGGGCGTCCTTACGACCGCGATGCGGTCGACCCGGTGCCCGAGGTTCCGCAACCCCCGGATCGCTCGGTCGGCCTCCCCGCAGATCGCGGCGATGCGCATCGCCTTCCGCCGACGATTTCGCCGGAGCCGGCATGAGGCGCTTCGCCCCCGCACTCCTCGCGGTCGCGATTTTGCTGCCGACGCTGGGCGGAGGTCGTGCGAGTGCCGAGACCGGCATCGCGCTCGGACAACTGCAGAGCGGTGCGAGCTACTCCATCGCCGCCGACCCCACTTCGCCGACCGCGGCGATCGGGCTCTGGCTTCACGTCCCGGCGAGTGGATATTCGTTCGATAGCCCCGGCATCGCCGATCTTGCCGCGCACGCCCTCGCCGACGCGCCGATCGTCGGTGGGCGCTCGCTCCGCGAGATCGTCGAGAGCGTCGGCGGTACGATTGAAATCGAGCCCTCACCGAATCTCCTCGGCATCAGCATCGTCGTTCCCAAAGCAGAGGCGTCGTCGACGGTACGTGCGATGGCAGAGGCCTATTTTGCGGGAACGATCGACGCGAAGTCGCTCGACGAAGCGCGCCACGAGACCAGCGTGCGCGCCGTCGAAGAACGCTTCAACATCGAGAACGAATTGCAGACACGCCTCTTCGCCGCGCTCTTTTCGAATGGCCCGATGCACGTGCCGGTCTATCCGAATTCCGCATCCTCGCTCGACGCGATCCATCTGCAGCAGGTCCAACGCTATGCCGAACGCGCCTTCCGGCCCGGGAACGCTAGCCTCTCGTTTGCCGGAGCGGTCGAAGCATCGTTGCTGAAGCAAGTAGCTGCGGTCGGGCGCTCGGGATACGACGCGCCGATCGATTCGCCGTTGGCCCAATCCGTGGCGACGCAATCGGTTCAGGGCTCGAGTTCGGCGATCGCCATCGGGTTTGCGGGCCCGCCGATCTCTTCGCGCGACGATGCCACCGCACTCGACTTCGTTGCCTCGGCGCTGCTCGACAAACAACTCGGACGGGCGCTTCCGCTTCCCGCCGGGGGCGTCGCCGTCGCAAGATTTGTGACGCTCCAAGGGACCGGCGTCTTCACGATTTTCGGCGTCGGGAACGACCCGAAAAAACTGGAGGGCGTGCTTCTCGACGATCTCGCACGTCTACGTGCGCCGCTCTCGCGCCCGCGCTTCGACCGCTTGCTCCGTGCGTTTCGGTTTCACATCGCATCGGCGATCGACGTGCCGCAGGGGCTCGCGGATAATCTCGGGTGGTATGCGGCGTCGGGCGACGCCGCATACGCTCCGGGATTGCCGGGGGGCGAGTACGCGCGCAGTATCTCGCGTTTAACCCCAGATCGCGTCGCGGCCGCGGTTCGGCGCTATCTCGAGCATCCGACCACGATCCTCATGACCGCCATCGCAGAAAAGAACGCATGATCAAACGCTATTTTTCGTTCGCGCTGACGCTCGCGATCGCCGCGTCGTTGGCCGCCGTTCCGTTCCGCGCCCGAGCCGAGAGCGGAGCGCTCTCCGAGGCGCTGCCGGTCCGCCCGGTGACGTTCGTGCAAATCGATCTCCGCGCCGGGCTCGATCGTCAACGCGAGAGCGAGAACGGTATTGCCGCCCTCGACGCGCGTTTGCTCGCTCGGACGCCCGTGGAGCTCGGCGGGCTCTCGTTGCCGCTCGAAGAGGCGATTCGATCCGAGGGCGGTGCTCTGGGGATCCACGTCCACGACGACCGCGTTGCGATCGAACTCGCGGGTCTTCCCGAGGCGATGCCGAGGTTGCTCGACGTCTTGGCCACGGCGATGAATGCGCCGGATTTTTCGCTCGCCGCGGTGACGGCGGCGCGGCGAGCGTTGCTCGATCGTATCGCCGAGCGCCAGCAAAATAATTGGGAGCTCGCGACCGAGATGCTGCGGCGCTCGCTCGCACGCTCCGGGAATCTTGCGATGCCGCGGGACGGCACGCCCTTCTCGGTGCAACACCTTTCGATCGCTCAAGCTCGCGCGTTCTATCTCTGGAATTATCGTCGGGGCGATATCACGAGCACGATCGTCGGCGAACGCGCGCCGGGGCTCCGCGCCGCGCTCGCACGCATCTCGGCCGCACTGCCCGGCGGCACGTCGCCGAGCGTGAGTTCGCCGCCGCTCGTTCTCGACGCATCGACCCTCATTTTGCGCACGACTCGGCCGACGCTCTCAACCTTGATCGTCGCATCGTTTCTCGCCCCGAAACCCACCTCTGCGGATTTCCCCGCGATGCTGGTGGAAGCGGCGCTGATGAAACGCATTCTCGCCGAGACCGCTGGGCTGCCGAAGGGGCTCGACGCCTACTACCTGAGCCGTTCGTACGGCGCTCGCTATCGCCCGCTCGGCGGCCGTCCACAGCTCCTGCTCTATGCATCGGGCGCGGTCGGACATCCCGACCAACTCATCGGCGGGGCGCTCGCACTTTCGCAGATGATCGGTTCCGGGAAACTGCACGGCAACATCGATCGCCTAAAATCGCAGGCGATCGGCGATTTCGCACGGCAGGAGAGCGACCCGCGCGTGCGGTTACGGTTGCTACGTATCTATCGCGCGGCCGGAGGCACCGGCGATCCCGTCGCGCGGACGATTGCGGCGATTGCAAAGGTGACGCCCGCCGATCTCGCTCGCGTCGCCAAGCGCTATCTCGTGCATCCAACCATCGCCGTCGTGCAGGGAAGCGACGGAAGCGGCTCCTGAAGCTCGCACTCGTCCACGACTATCTCAATCAACGCGGCGGAGCGGAGCGCGTCTTCGCGACGCTCGCTGCGGCGTTTCCCGACGCGCCGATCTATACGGCGTTTTACGACGAGTCGCGGACCGGCGATTGGTTTGCGGGGCGCACCATCTACCGTTCCTGGCTCTCCGGCATGCCGTGGATACGTTCGCATTTTCGATGGTACGCGCCATTTTATCCTAGCGCGTTCGAGCGATTTGATTTCTCCGGCTACGACGCGATCCTCAGTTCGTCGTCGGCGTGGGCGAAAGGCGTTCGCGTTCCGGAAGGCTGCGTTCATCTCTGTTATCTCCATTCGGTGAGCCGCTTTCTCTTCGATTACGATGCGTACGTCGGTGGGCTCGGCGTCGGTATGCTTGCCCGTCCGCTCGTCGGTGCGTTGGTGCGGTGGGATCTGCGTGCGGCGCAACGCCCGACCGAAATGATTGCGAACTCGCGCACGACGGCGCAACGTGCCGAGCGCTATTACGGCCGGCATCTCGACGTGCTTCACCCACCGGTCGATATCGAACGTTTTACTAAACCTCGCGCGCCGGGCGAGGGCTTTCTCGTCGTCGCGCGTCTGCTGCCGTACAAACGCGTCGATCTCGCCATCGATGCCGCCCGCATTTCTGGGTTGCCGCTCCGTATCGTCGGGGATGGGCCGATGCGCGCCGCACTCGAACGTCGGGCGCAGGGAGCGCCGGTACACTTTCTCGGCGAGCGCGGCGACGGCGAAATTGCGGAGGAACTCTCGCGAGCTCGTGCCGTCATCGTCCCGGGAGTCGAGGATTTCGGTTTGATGCCGCTCGAGGCAGCCGCGAGCGGAACGCCGAGTATTGCGTTTCGCGCCGGCGGTGCGACCGAGAGCATCGTCGAGGGAGCGACGGGCGCGTTCTTCGATCGCCCCACCGCGCAGGATCTTGCCGAGACGATGCGAGCCTTCGATCCGGTGCGTTTCGATACGGCGAGGCTTCGCGCGCATGCGGCGGCTTTTTCCACCCAACGCTTCGTCGCCACGATTCGCGGGCGTCTCGGCGCTTTGCTCGATGCTCGCTAATTGTTTTCCGCGCCATCCGTCGATCGCTCCGAATCTTCCGCGCACGACGCTGCGCGCGTTCGACGAGCGACGCGGAGATTTTGCGCGGCTCCGCGGCGAGCGCATCGCGATCTATTGGCCGCATGGATTCGGCGATTGGGTCCATTTCGGTGCGATCGCACCGTTGCTCTCGCCG
>JAJYMV010000106.1 GCA_021786705.1 bacterium | reverse complement strand
AGTGGAGCCATTCCGGGAGGTTAGCGCGGCGAGTTCCTCGCGAATGCGCCCTTCGATCTCTCCCGCGATCTCGGGATGCTCTTCGAGAAAGCTCTTCGCGTTCTCGCGCCCTTGCCCGACTCGCTGCTCGCCGTAGGTGTACCACGAGCCGCTCTTCCCGACGATATTCCGCTCGAGCGCGATATCGAGGATCGAGCCCATCTTCGATATTCCGTGACCGTAGGTAATATCGAACTCCGCCTGTCGGAAGGGCGGCGCCACCTTGTTCTTCACCACTTTTACGCGAGTGCGCGAGCCGACGACTTCCTGACCGATCTTGATCTGCTCGAGTTTGCGTACGTCGAGGCGAATCGATGCGTAGAATTTCAGCGCGCGGCCACCCGAGGTCGTCTCGGGATTGCCGAACATCACGCCGACCTTCTCGCGCAACTGGTTGATGAAGATCATGATGCACTTGCTGCGCGAGATCGCCGAGGTCAACTTCCGCAACGCCTGCGACATCAAGCGCGCCTGCAGCCCGACGTGCGCATCGCCCATATCGCCCTCGAGTTCGGCCTTAGTGACCAGCGCCGCGACCGAGTCGACGACGACGACGTCGACCGCGTTGCTGCGGACGAGCATCTCGGCGATCTCCAGCGCCTGCTCGCCGGTATCGGGTTGCGAGACCAGCAAGTTGTCGAGATCGACACCGAGCGCGGCGGCATAGTTGGGATCGAGCGCGTGCTCGACGTCGACGAAGGCTGCCGTTCCGCCGGTCTTCTGCGCCTCGGCGATTGCGTGGAGCGCGAGCGTCGTCTTACCGCTCGATTCCGGACCGTAGATCTCCACGACGCGTCCGCGCGGAAAACCGCCGACACCGAGAGCGAGGTCGAGCGCGATGCTTCCACTCGGAACGACGTCGTACGCCATTCGTTCGTGGATCTCGCCCATCTTCATGATCGAACCTTTGCCGAACTGTCGCTCGATCTGGGCGAGCGCATTGGCGAGGGCTATCTGTCGATCGTCTTGGGAGGCCATGTCGGTTCTCTCTTTCTTACTCACGATGCTGGTAAAGGCGTCCGTTCTTTCATTCACTCTAGATAGGCACTCTGCCAAGGGGGTGGCACTCTTTATTGCGGGTTGAAGAGACTGGAAACGAATTCGCGGGCTTCGAAGGGTTCGAGTTGGTCGATCCCCTCGCCAAGGCCGACGTAGGCGATCGGGCGTTCGATTCGCTCGACGACGCCGAGAACGACACCGCCCTTCGCCGTTGAGTCGAGCTTCGTCACGATGAGCCCATCCAACGGCGTAACTTCGTTGAAGAGCATCGCCTGAGATATCGCGTTCTGCCCGGTCGTCGCATCGACGACGAGCAAGGTGCGGTCGGGAGGACGACCGAGAGCGCGTTCGGTGACGCGGCGGATTTTTTTAAGCTCTTCCATGAGATTGTTCTTCGTTTGCAATCGCCCGGCGGTGTCGACGAAAATGAGATCGACGCCGCGCGCGATTCCCGCCGTGATGCCGTCGAAGACGACCGCTGCGGGATCGCCGTTCTCCGGGCCGCGCACGATCTGGGCACCGCTCCGCTCGGCCCAAATCGCGAGCTGCTCGGCGGCGGCGGCTCGAAAGGTATCGCCGGCGACGAGGAGGACGCGTTTCCCCTGGGCGCTGAAACGCGCCGCGAGCTTGCCGATGCTGGTCGTTTTGCCGGTGCCGTTGACACCGACGACGAGGACGACGGTCGGTTGATGCTCCAGAAGAATCGGGCCGCCGGGAAGATCGAGAAAACGATCGACATCGCGCCGAAAGCGTTCGATTGCCCGATCCGCCGTGCGCCAGCCCTCCTGCCGCGCGACCGTCCGAAGCCCGTCGAGAATCCGCTCGGTCGTCCCGACGCCGAGATCGGCGGCGAGCAGCGCCTCCTCGAACTCCTCCCAGAACGCCGCGTCGAGCGGCCGCTCCGATTGCCCGAGTGCGAGCACCTCGGCGAAGCTTCGTCCCGCCTTCTTCAGGCGATCGCCGAGGCGACCAATCCAACTCATAGACTCCGACTTCGTGGGTTTTCATCGAACTCCTGTTCGATGTTATGCCCCGCGTGCGTCGAGCCGATAGACGAAGACCAAGACCTCCGCGACCACGGCATAAAGCTCCGGAGGGATGCTCTCGTTGAGTTCGAGCCGCGAGAGCGCATTGGCGAGCGCGGCATCCTCGAAGAGTGGAATCCCGCGCTCCCGGGCGATGCGGACGATCTCTTCGGCGACGCGCCCCTTCCCCGAGGCGAGGACGACCGGCGGGGCAGCCTTCAGCGGATCGTACTGCAACGCCGCTGCCGCCGGCCGCGTAAAGCGTCGTTTGCGAAAATCGAAAAAGCGGCTCATGCCTGCGCGTCGAGATGCGATCGCGGCGCAGCTCCCTCCGGCCTCGCTTTTCCAGGGCTCGGCGGCATGCTTCGCGCGGCGACGGCGGCCTGCATCGTCGCGACGCGATAGCGGAGCGCCTCGAAGCGATCGCGCAACGCATCGAACCCTTCGCGAAAACGCTTCGCGGCGCCGTCGCGTTCGGTCTTCACCTTCACGCTCACCGCACGGCCGCTCGTCTCGATCTCGATAGCGACGGTCCCCAGCGTTTTCGTATCGAGCAAAAATCCGAGCGTGAAATTATCGGCATTCATTGCGTTCTTCGAACCGGGCGCGTCGCGACCGATGCGCAGCTGCGTCGCCGAACCGCCTTCGCGAAAGAATACCGGTAGCGGTACCACTAACGTTCGCGGATCGGCGGCGGCATTCGCCGCCAGCACGTGAACCTGTGCGGCGGCGATCGCGGTGACCGCATCGCCGAGCGCGTTCGCGGCACCGGGAATGGCGGCGCTCTGCGGATCGCGCGCGAGCGCGATGAGCGCGCTCTTGACATCTTGGTTCAGGACGTTCTGCGCCGCGACAACGGCAGCTTCGTGCGCCGGTGAAGCGACCGTCGGCACCGGCGGGGCGACGATCTCGCCGGGACGTTGCATCGCAGCGACGACGCGCGCGGCGTCCGGAAGCGGCGGCGCGGAAGCAGTTTCGAGCGTCGACGCAAGCGCACCGGGCGCATGCGTCGACGCGGCGTTCGGTTCGAGCGTCGCGAGGTTCTCGGCGAGCGTCGTCAGCGCACCCTCCGTCGAGCTGAGGATCGTGCGCACGTATGCGGCGAGTTGTTGCGGTAACGCTACCGCATTGGCGGGATCGAGCGAGCTGACGAATGCCATCGCGGCTCGCACCGTGCTTACCGCGGGTTGCGATGCGAAGCGCGCGAGCGCGCTCTGCGCGCGCGCAAAAGCCGACGCTAGGTTCGCGGGTGCATTCTGCGCCGCGCGCGCGGCCGCCAGCAACGCAGGCGTCGTCGGAAGATTGAGACGCGCGAGCAACACCGCTTCTTCACTTCTCGGCGGCGGCGTCGGCGCGCTCGGTTGTGCCGATACGCTCGCAACGTTCTCTTCCGTCATCGGCGGTGCGAGACGCGCCGCGATCTGCGGAGGAGGCGTCTCGAGCGGAACGGAGCGAGCCGCGCTCTGCGGTGTCGTCGTTGCTGCGCTCTCTGCGGGAGCTCGCATCTCGGGCGAACGCGGCAGAATGCGCGCTCCCCGCGCGGCGGCGAGCCGTGCCTCCAACTCCGATGCGATTGCCGGATTTGCGGCAGGCTGCTGAGGCGTCGCCGCCGGCGCTCCGCCGGACGGTGCGGGGTTTGGAGCGGGCGCGCTCACCGAGCGCTCCCCGTCGCTCGGCGCGCCACCTTGCGCGACGGGTTCCTGCACCGACGGGCTCGCCAGATCGCGGCGCGACGGTTGCACGGAGGCGGCGACGAACACCTCGACCGGTGGGGCGATCGCGGAGCGCTGCGTCGATCCCGCCGCGGTTGCCGAGGCGTTTCCGCCCTGCGCGGGATTCGTCGATGCGTTTCCGCTCTGCGCGGGATTCGCCGATGCGTTTCCGCCCTGCACGGGATTCGCCGATGCGTTTCCGCTCTGCGCGGGATTCGCCGATGCGTTTCCGCCCTGCACGGGATTCGCCGATGCGCTCGGTGCGGGGGTCCGCGCTATCAGCGTCGCCTGGGAGAGCGAGGCGGCGCTCTCGGGGGGAATCTCGACGTTCACCGTCTCGGGGGGATTCTGCGGATCGATCGGCCCCAAATTCCGCACGAAAATCTGCGTCGGCGAAAACCCCGTCACTTGGAGCGCCAACGTCTCGCCCGGCGCGATTCCCGGCGGAAGTTGCGCCGGAAGCGATTGACCGAAGAGCGAGATATGGTCGACGCCGCCGGAGGGCGGTAAAACGAGCGCCGAGAGCAGGTCTCCGGTCTTGAGTTGGGCGACGACGCTCTGTGCGATCGCTCCGAGATCGAGCGTCGCTTCCGCGATCGCCGTTTGGGCCGCGAGCACCGCCTGCATCGCAAGGGCGCTCGGGTCGATGCCCGCCACGATCCTCTACGCCATCGTATCGATGAAGTGTTGCTCTCCGCCGCTATCCGAGGAATCGTCCTCGGCCCCGCCGCCCTGGCGGCGCTCGGGGGCCTCGTAGAAGCCCTGGCTCTCACCTTGGGTGCGTTCGCGTACCGCGCCGTCGTGCTCCGAATTCGCGGCCTCGGCGATCGATTCTTCGCGTTCGGTTACCTGTTGGGCGAAGGCCATCGCCGCAGCTTGTTGCGCCGCCTGAGGGGCAGCGGCAACATTGGCCGCCAGCGCCGCACTCTGCGGGGCAGCCAGGTAGGCGAGTTGGAGATCGGCCGGCCGAATAGCCATACTGCCTTCTTCCCTTTCCGAGGCCTCCTCTACTCCTCCTGAGGATCCTTCTACTCCAGGTTTTCGGCCTCGACGCTCGGCTTCCTGAGGTATTTTCGCTTGATCGTCGGGTCGTCGTCGCGGAAACCGAGGTCGGCTCGCAGCCGCCGGAGCGCCGCCCGCAGGTGAATGACCGCCGCCGCATGGATCTGCGAGACCCGCGACTCAGAGACTCCGAGCGCACCCTTGATATCCTTGAGCGTCTGCCCTTCGAAATAATAGAGCGTGATAACGGTGCGCTCTTGCGGCGGCAACGCATCCACCGCTCGAACGAGTTCTTGCACCACTTCCCGGCGTTCGACATCGTCGCCGACGTCGGCGAGATCGTCGCGCAACGTATCGACGAGCGGAATATCGTACCCTCGCTCGTTGGGCAGGTACTCTTCGAGCGAGAGCAAGGCCGTGCCGCGCACGCGCTGGAGAATGCCGTCGAGCTCTCGCCGCGGAACGCCGAGATGTTCGGCGAGTTCGTCGTCGGTGGGAACGCGTCCGAGTTGTGCTTCCAACGTTCCGATCGCTCGTTCGACCTCGCGCGCCCGCTGTCTCACCGCGCGCGGGACCCAATCCAACGAACGTAGCGCATCGAGGATCGCG
The DNA here is from genome assembly GCA_021786705.1 of bacterium. Taxonomy (GTDB): domain Bacteria; phylum Vulcanimicrobiota; class Vulcanimicrobiia; order Vulcanimicrobiales; family Vulcanimicrobiaceae; genus JABEUX01. The sequence continues at coordinate 1,932 of JAJYMV010000106.1, read as the reverse complement.
CCGTTGATGCGCGTGATCGCGTAGGTCTCGAACTTGACGCCGCGCGCGTCGTCGTATTTTTCGATGGCGTCGATAAGCCCGACGATTCCATCGTTGATGAGGTCGTTAATTTCGACATTCGGCGGGAGATTCGAGGAGACGCGCCCGGCGACGTATTTCACCAAGTGGAGGTATTTATGAATGAGCTCTTCGCGCGAATAGCTCTCGCCGGCGATAAAGTAGCGCCCTGCGGTACGGTCGTTCATCGCACGCTCTCACCAAACGACCGATGCGTCAGCTCCACCATCGCCGGTGCGATCCGTTCGAGCGGCTCGACGCGGTCGACCAACCCGGCCGCGGCGGCCGCGCGCGGCATTCCGTACACGACGCACGTCGCCTCGTTCTGCCCGAGAACGTACCCACCGCGATCCTTGAGCACGCGTAAGCCTTTGACACCGTCTTGCCCCATGCCGGTGAGAATGACGCCGAGCGCCCCCGCCCCAAACGCGGCGGCGGTCTGCTCCGCGAGCACGTCGACGGATGGAACGTGTAACGACGTTCCATCGTCGTCGCGTAGAGCGACGACGATCTCGCCGAAGGAACGCCGCAACTCGAGCTGCTTTCCGGACGGCACGACCAGAACGGTACCGCGAGCGACGATCATCCCTTCGGCTGCTTCGACAACGTGCAGCGCGCTCTGCGCGTTGAGACGATCGGCGAGCGGGCGCGTAAAACCCAACGGCATGTGCTGCACCAAGAGAATCGGCGTCGGGTAGCTTGCGGGCAATGCCGGAATAACTTTCGAGAGCGCGACCGGGCCGCCCGTCGACGTGCCGATCGCCGTACACTCAAAGAATTCGTGCGACGCGCGCGGCGGAGCGGTCGGCGCGGGAGGCGCCGGAGCCGGCGCGGGCGCCGGTGGTGCCGAGCGGCGTTCCGGCGCGTGGCGGGTGGTTCGCCGACCGAAGATCGCAATTTTGGTCAGTAAGTCGCGCCGCACGTCCTTGATGTTTGCATAGACGCTATCGGGCTTCGCAATAAAATCGACCGCTCCGAGTTCTAACGCGCGGAAGGTCGTCTCCGCGCCCTCGCGGGTGAGCGCGCTCACCATGATGATCGGCGTACGCGATCGTTCGTGAATCAGCCGCACCGCTTCGAGGCCACCGATGCCCGGCATCTCGACGTCCATCGTGATCACGTCGGGCTCGAGTTCGGCGGCGCGTGCGACGCCCTCTTCGCCGCTTCGCGCGGTTCCGACGACTTCGATCTCTTCGGTGCCTTCCAGCATCTTCACGATCGCCTGGCGCATGAAGGCCGAGTCGTCGACGACGAGTACTTTAATGCGCGCCATCGTTCCCTCGCAGGCGATAGTAGATCGCCTTCGGCGTCACGATCGGCTCGTAGAGGTCGGTGAGCCTGATGATCGATTCGGCGTGGCCGAGAAAGAGATATCCGTTCGGGCGCAACGCCTTCGCAAAATTCTCGACGACCCGCTTTTGCGTCGGCTTATCGAAATAGATCAGGACGTTCCGGCAGAAGATCGCGTCGGCCGGGCCGAACGCCGCGACGGCTTTCTGGTCGAGCAGATTGACGCGCGAGAATTCTACCATTGTCTTGATCTCGTCGGAGATAAAATACCCGCTTTCAAAGGGGCGAAAATTCTTCGCCATCACCTCCGGGGGCGTCGCGCGAAACGAAAGCTCGCGATAAAACCCGGTTCTCGCTTTCTCCAGCGCACGCGGCGAGATATCCCCGGCCCGAATATCGATCTCTGAGGGTGCGATGCGCCCGCCGGCGAGGAGCAGCATCGCAATCGTGTAGGGTTCTTCTCCCGTCGAACAGGCTGCCGACCAGATGCGCAGCCGTCGACGATTTTTCACCGCTTCGTCGACCACCTCGCTCGCCAGGACGTCGAGTTGGGCGCGTTCGCGAAAGAAATAGGTTTCGTTATTG
>JAJYMV010000027.1 GCA_021786705.1 bacterium | reverse complement strand
CGCGCTTTCGAGCCGGAGCAACGATTTCGGCGTCATCACCACCAACGGCACCGGATTCGGAGAGCCGGCCTGTAAACGCAAGAGGTGGAAGTAATTTCCCGCCGTCGACGGATAGGCGACGCGCAGATTCCCTTCCGCAGCGAGCTGGAGGAAGCGCTCGAGTCGCGCGCTGGAATGCTCTGGTCCCATGCCTTCGTAGCCGTGCGGCAGCAGCATCGTCAAGCGCGAAGTTTGCCCCCACTTCGCTTGGCCCGCGGCGATGAACTGATCGATGATGATCTCGGCGCCGTTGACGAAGTCGCCGAACTGCGCCTCCCAGAGTACCAGCGCTTTCGGCAACGTCACGGCGTACCCGTATTCGAAACCGAGGCAGGCATACTCGGAGAGCGGACTGTTGTGAATTTCGAACGAGGCTTTCGCATCGGCGAGATGCGCGAGCGGCGCGTACGATGCGTTCGTCGCGACATCGTGCAGCACCGCATGGCGATGGCTAAAGGTGCCGCGCCCGGTATCCTGCCCCGTGATGCGCACCGGAACGCCGGAGGTAACCAACGACGCAAACGCGAGCGCTTCGGCCATGCCCCAATCGACGAGTCCCTTCTCGGCGATCAGCGCGCGACGGCGCTGGAACTGCGCGATGAGTTTTTTGTTGACCGTGAAATCGCTCGGCACGCGCACGACATCTTCGCTCCACGCTAAGAGCTGTTTGCGATCGATCGGCTGCAGGGCCACCGTCTCGACCGGCGTCGCCTGGGCGATTTTTTCGATAAGGCTCTTGCCGCCGTCGGCCTTCACGCGTGCGTTCGCGCTCTGCAATGCGGCGGTCGCCTGCTCGATCATCTCGTTCGCACGTTCGGCGGTGACGATACCCTGCGCGACGAGTTTGTTCGCGAAGAGTTCGCGCGCGGTGGGATGGTTCTTGATCTTTTCGTAGAGCAGCGGCTGGGTGTATGCCGGCTCATCCTGCTCGTTGTGGCCGAAGCGACGGTAGCCGATGAGATCGATGATGACGTCGCGCTTGAATTGGCGACGGAAATCCACCGCCAGGCGAACAGCGTCGATGCAGGCGTCGACGTCGTCGGCGTTGACGTGCACGATCGGCACGTCGAAGCCCTTCGCGAGATCGGAGGCGTAGCGCGTCGAACGATCGTCGTGCGGATCGGTGGTGAAGCCGACTTGGTTGTTGGCGATGATATGCACGGTGCCGTCGGTGGTGTAGCCGGCGAGCGACTGCAGATTGAAGACTTCGGAGATAATGCCTTGCCCGGTGAAGGCGGCATCGCCGTGGATGAGAATCGGCACCGCGCGGTTGCCGTCGCGCATGGGCGCACCCGCGCCGTGATCGCTCTGCAACGCACGCGCCGAACCTTCGACGACCGGATCGACCGCTTCGAGATGGCTCGGATTATGCGCGAGAATCACCGTGATATCGCGCCCGTCGTGCGAACGATAGACGCCGGTTGCGCCCTGGTGGTATTTCACGTCGCCGGTCACGTCGTCGTCGCCGACTTCGCCGCGCTGGTGCGCCGCTTCGAATTCGCCGAGTAGTTCGTCGTAGGGAAGGTTGACGACGTGCGCGATCACGTTGAGGCGACCGCGATGCGCCATGCCTATCACGGCATTACCGACGCCCTCCGCCGCGAAGCGTTCGAGCATCTCTTCGAGCATCGGCACCATCGCGTCGAGCCCTTCGCCCGAGAAGGTCTTCTGCCCGAGATACGTCTTGCGCAGATAGCGTTCGAAGGTTTCACCGCGCGTCAGCCGCTCCAACAAGCGCTGCTGATGTTCGCGCGAAAGCGGCGTGCGGTGCGACCCGGTTTCGATCGCATCGCGCATCCAACGGCGCTGTTCGCGATTGGAGATATGTTCGAACTCGTATGCGAGCGAGGAGCTATAGGTCTCGCGCAGATGCGGCAGCACCTCGGCGAGCGTGCTTCCCGGCACCTTCACGCGCAACACGCTCGCGGGAATCGCGCTCTGCATCGCGTGTGTGAGGCCGTAGGTTGCGGGATCGAGCGATTCGTCGCCCGGCGGCGTCGAACCGAGCGGGTCGAGATTGGCGGCGAGGTGTCCGTGCGTGCGATACGCCGCGACGATCGCCGCAGCGGCGGCGACGCCGCGCATCATTTCGTCGGAAGGCGCGCCCGAGGAAGCGCTCGCAATCGGTACCGGCGCCTTCGCACCGAGTTGCGGTGCCGGGCCGGCGACGAGCGAGAGCGCCGAAAACGCGCGTTCGTAGAATTCGCTCTCGCCCTGCAGCAAGCGATCGATGCGTCGCAAAAATTCACCCGACTGCGCGCCCTGAATGACGCGGTGATCGTAGGTGTTGGTCATCTGCATCACTTTGCCGATGCCAAGACTGCGCAACGTCGTTTCGTCGACGTTGGTGAAACCGGCCGGGTAGCCGATCGCGCCGGTGGCGAGAATCGATCCTTGCCCCGCCATCAAGCGCGGAATCGACGCGACCGTGCCGATGCCGCCGGGATTGGTGAGCGTCAGGCTCGCCCCGGTGAGATCGTCGGCGACGAGTTTATTCTCGCGCGCTTTGGCGACGAGCGCATCGTAGGCGGCGACGAAGCCGGCGAAATCGAGTTTGTCCGCGTTCTTAATAACGGGCACGACGAGGAAGCGCGTGCCGTCTTTGCGTTCGCTGTCGACGGCGAGCCCGAGGTGCACGCCCGGTTCGACGCGCGTCGGTTTGCCATTCTCGTTGCGGAAACTGTAGGTGACGAACGGCATCTCGCCGGCGGCCCGCACGATCGCGAACGCAATGAGATGCGTGAACGAGATTTTCTCGGTGCGCTTCGCCGCTTTGATCGCCGCATTGAGTTCGCGCCGACGCGCGTCGAGCATATCGACGACGAGCGTGCGGAACGAGGTCGCGGTGGGAATGCTGAGGCTCTGCTCCATATAGCCGACGAGTGCGGCGGCCGGGCCCTGCAACGGCGTGCGCTTTACATCGGCGGCGAGCGGCGGTTGCGGCGCGCCTTTGCTCGCTGCGGCGGGGCGCGCACTGCCGTTGCCGACTGCGGCGGTCACGTCGGCGCGCAGCACCATGCCGTCGGGACCGGTGCCGCGAACGGAGTGAAGATCGAGTTCGAGTTTGCGCGCGATGCGCTGCGCTTGATGCGACGCGGCGAGCGGGCCGCTGCGCGCGGGCGCGGCGGCCGGTGCGGCAGCTGCCGCCGGTTTGGCGGGCGCGGATTTTGCGGGCGCTGCGGAGAGCGCTGCGTTTTCGTCGAGGCGCATCAGCACTGCGCCGACGGCGAGCGTCGCGCCTTCGGCGACGAGAATCTCGGTGACGACTCCGGCGACCGGGGCGGGAACTTCGACGTCGACTTTATCGGTGGTTACGTCGACAAGCGGATCGCCCGCGGCGACGGCATCGCCGACTTTCACGCGCACTTCGACGACCGAGCCCTCGGTCACCGATTCGCCCATCTCGGGCAGCGTCACGTCGACGATCTTCGGCGGCCCGGAAGGCGCGGCGGGCGCCGACGCCTTCGCGGAGCCGTTCGTCGCGCCGTTTGCGGCACCGACTTTCGCGGAGGTATCGATCTCGGCGAGCAGCGCGCCGACGGCAACGCTCTGCCCCTCGTCGCCGTGCAAGCGCGTGATCACGCCGGAGGCGGGAGCCGGCACCTCGACATCCACCTTGTCGGTGGTGACGTCCACGAGCGGCTCGCCCTGGGCAATGAAGTCGCCGACGCGCTTGCGCCACTCGACGATGGAGCCCTCGGCGACCGACTCGCCCATCTCCGGGAGGGTCACCTGCACCAAGGTGTCAGCCACGTTGTCGATTCTCCGTCTTTCCTGCGTATTGAAGCTATGAACCGTGGTTATACGGGCCCGCGCCAGGCGAACCCCTCGATTCTAACCCGCAGCCGCGCGGAAACCTACGACCCAAGCCACGCCGCTACGGGTTCCCAGGGTCGGGAGCTCGGGGCCGCCCCCGGGAGGTGCCGGGCTGCGCTTCGCCTGAAACCAGCGGACCGGGTGACGCAACGTCGGCGTCAAGCAACCCATCGCCTCGGATTCCGGCACTTCGGCGAAAGACATAAGGGAGCGATTATTTGTTCAACGTTTTCGCGTTTACGCTTGCGCTTTCAAGCGCGTCCGCGCCCCAGCCCACGGCAACGCCGTTCCCGAACGGCCTGCGTTGCGGGAAGTCACCGGAGGCATACGGAGATATGTTGCCCGAGGGGACCGGACTCCATCCGCCTTCGAGTTTTATCGTGCGAATCGACCGAATCGTCGATGAAAAGGGGCACGTGTTTGGATTCGTTTACCGGATGAAGGATGGGAAGAGCATCATGCAGGCGTTACCCGATTCAAATCCAGCCTTACGCCGAGCCCTCGGCCTCCACGTGTTACAGATAAAAGCGCTCACCGCCCTTCCTTCGTCATTGCGCGTGCTTCCGTGCCCGGCGTCAGCGCTGCTTCCCAGCAAGTTCGAAAAGGTTTCGTAGCGCTCCCTATCGTTCCGACGCTTTGACGAATAGCAACCCGAAGCGGTGCAGCCGCTCGGATTTGATTCGATGCGATAGTATAGGAACGATGGAACTGCTGCGCTTCGACGATCTCGAATGCCGCTACGGGGCGCGCGAGGTCTTCGCGGGGCTCGGCGGTGTGCTGCGCGACGGCGAGCGCATCGCACTCGTCGGCCCCAATGGCGCCGGGAAATCCTCGCTGCTCCGTCTCCTCGCCGGCGTCGATGCCCCAAACGGCGGCCGTATCGTGCGCGCTCGGGACGCGCGCATGGGCTACCTCGCGCAATCGGTCGCCGATGAAACCGAGGCGACGTTGCAAGAACTCGTCGATGCCGCGCTCGCCCGCGTCGCCGACGATGACTACGATCGCAAGCGTAAACTCCTGCGCACCATGCTCGCGGCGTTCGGATTCGCCCCCGAGGAATACGCGCGGCCGCTCCGCGAGTTCTCCGGCGGACAGCGCTCGAAGGGCGCGCTCGCGCACCTGCTCATCGACGAGCCCCATTACCTGATTCTCGACGAGCCGACGAATCATCTCGATATCGGCACCGTCCGCTGGCTCGAAAACACAATCGCCGCCGATAAACGCGCCTACCTCATCGTTTCGCACGACCGCTATTTTATCGACCGCGTCGCGACCCAGATTTGGGAGCTCGACCGCGGTGCGCTCTACGTCTATCCGCCAGCCTCACGTGCCTATACGGCCTTCCTCGAAGCGCGCGAGGTGCGGCGCGAGAACGAACGGCGCGCGTACGAAACCTATATTGCAGAACGCGATAAGCGGCGCGCGACGATCGCTGGATTGCGCGCGACGCACACGTCGTCGGATTACAAACAAGTGCGCAGCCGCGAACGCCAACTCGCGCGGACCGAGGCGGCGTTGGTCGCGCCCGAGCCCCCGCCCGAAGTCGCGCGCATCAACGTCGCACTCGCCGCACATCGCCGCGTTACCGGAGGTTTCGCCTTCGAACTCGCCGGGCTCGCAAAGGGATATGCAGCGCCGCTCTTTACCGGGCTCGCCATCGACGTGCAACAAGGCGAACGCATCGCGATCGTCGGCCCCAACGGCGCCGGAAAATCGACGCTGCTCTCGATTCTTGCCGGCGAACGCACCCCCGACGCGGGAACGGTACGCTACAATCCGGCCGCGCGCGTCGCCTATTTCGCGCAGAACGCACAAGAGCAGCTCGATCCCGACGCGAGCGCGATCGACGCGGTACTCTCGGCGGGGAACGTTCCACCGGAGCGGGCGCGCGGATTGCTCGGGCGCATCGGCATCTCCGGCGAGATGCAAGAACGCCCGGTACGCTCGTTCTCCGGAGGCGAACGCCGACGCATTATGCTCGCGCGCTTGATGGCGCAGAATGCCGACGTGTTACTGCTCGACGAACCGACGAACGATCTCGACATCGCCAGCCGCGAAGCGCTCGAATCGGTGCTCGACGAATACGCCGGAACGTTGGTCGTCGTATCGCACGATCGGTATCTCCTCGCACGCCTCGCCGAGCGCGTGCTCTGGATAGAGAACGGGCAGTGGGGCGTTCTCGAAGGATACGACGCCTACGAACGCTCCGTTCGCGAATGCGAGGATCGCGCCGCCGGTGCGCCTGAGGAAGCCGGGCGGCCGAAGACCACGCGGCTCACGCCGCTTAAGGTGCGCTCGAAGCTGATGGTGCAGATTGCGACGGTCGAACGCGAGATCGCAGGCTTCGATGCCCGCAAGGCCGAGATCGACGCGCTCTTCGCGCAACCCGATCTCTACGAGGATCGCGCGCGCGTCAAAGCGCTCCAAGCGGAGATCGAGAGCCTCGCCGTTCGCAGCGAAAGCGCGCTCGCGCGTTGGGAAGAGCTGCACGCACAACTTGAGGCAACCGCAACTCCGGAGTAGGCGCCGCAGGTGCCGTATCGAGGCGGGATGCGATCCCTCGATACCATGGCTTCGCCATCTACTCGGGATGACAAGGGGGTTGCGGCTACTCGGGATGACAGGAAATTGTCACGCCGAGTAGCCGGTGTCATCCCGAGTAGCCGCGAAGCGGCGTATCGAGGGAGGCCTATCGAGGCGGCGCGCGTTCGTGCGATTACGCGCTCTCCGTCACCCCGCGCGGCCGCTCCGGCAAATCGGCGTGAGTGTCTGCATAGAACGCAGCGAACGCCAAGGACGAAAAAACAATAAACGACATAACAGCACCGCTGCGCGTAGCGGGAACAAGCCACTCGTTGCACGCGAATGCGAACATATATCCCAGCATTAAAAAGCCATACCAGCGCGCGGTGAGAAATCCCGGACTTCCATCGAGCGAGAGCACCGCATCGACCGCGCAAATTCCGAATGCAACGCAACAGAACGCCGCCTGAAGAATTCCGTGCGATTGATATGCCCTCACACCTTGAAACGCTGCTCCTACCATGAGCCATGACGATACATAGCGCCCTCGGAAGGAGCCCACGACCAGATTGTGCGCCAGGTGCATGAAGCGCCCGCGGTATTCCACCACAGCCCCACGAAGGCGCGCGAAGGCCAGCCGCGCGGCGATCGTCCACGTCGATATAAGGACCAGGAGGATGAACGGAACGATAAGCAACAGCGCGACAAAGCGGACGTCACGCTCGAACGGCGACGGGTTTGGAGCCCAAAGAACGAGATTGAGATAAACAATCCCGAGGATGACGACGATCCCTTCGAGGCGTGCCGAAATAGCATGAGCGAAACGCATGACCGGCGCTTATTCCGGAGCGCCGCTGTTCGGGCCTCCTCCGGCGAGGATGTGCTGGGTGCGATCCCTCGATACAATGGCTTCGCCATCTACTCGGGATGACAAGGGGGTTGCGGCGCATTACT
>JAJYMV010000085.1 GCA_021786705.1 bacterium | reverse complement strand
TAGTGCGCCTTGGCAATGACCTCGAGACCGATTTTAAAACCGATCGGGTCGAGATCCACACCGTCGAGCGCCTCGCGTTTTACTAAGAAAAATCCGCTCGTTACGTCGGCGATCGGCGTCAAGGGACGCGCGAGCATGCACGCGACGCGCGAGGTAAAGATGCGCTTGGCCGGCCAGTTGGCGATCCCCCCACCCGAAACGTAGCGGCTGCCGACCGCGAGGCCGTACTCCCCGGAGGCGAGCGCCTCGACCATTTTGGGAATGATGCGGATATCGTGGCTGAAATCGGCATCCATCGCACCCAGCGCGCGCGATTCCGGGCGCGCGGCCTTCCATCCATCGATCACGCCGCTCGAGAGCCCCATCTTCCCCGGGCGGTGCAGGCAACGGACCGGAAGCTCGGCCGCGAGGCGATCGACGATCTCGCCGGTTCCATCGGGCGAGTTATCGTCGACCACGACGATTTCGCCATCGAGGCCGGCACCCCGAAAAACGTCGACGGCTCCCCGAAGGAGCCGTTCGATGCCACCGGCTTCGTTATAGGTCGGGACCACGATGGTAAAGGGCAGGGCGCTCATATATCCTGCTTTTCTACGACGTCGAGCGCAATTGTTCCGCCCCGTCGGAGCGATGCGAGCGGCTGCGCTTGCGGGCGTACATCGCGGCGTCGGCCTGCTCGATGAGCCGGGCAGTATCGGTCGCATCGTTGGGAAAGAGCGCGATGCCGACGCTCGCACCGATGGGGATCGAGAGATTGCGCGCTTCGACGGGTCTCTCGAGCGCTTCGGAGATCCGGAGTTCGAGCCGCTCGATCGAGAGATCGGTCGCATCGCTCTGAATGACGGCGAATTCGTCGCCGCCGATGCGGGCGATCGTGTCGGAGGCGCGTACGACGCCATCGAAGCGCCGTGCAACTTCGAGAAGCACCTCGTCGCCGACACCGTGCCCGTAGGCGTCGTTGACCTCTTTGAAGCCGTCGAGATCGATATAAAAAAGCGCCACTTGTGCGTTCGAGCGCGTCGCACGCGTAATTTCCCGGCGCAGGGACTCCGCAAAATTACTGCGATTCGGCAAGGAAGTGAGCGGATCGTAAAACGCGAGCTCGCCCATACGCTTCACTTGCAGGTCGCGCTCCATCGCCGAACCGAGCAACGCGGCGAGCAAGCGCATAAAATCGCGATCGGCATCGTCGAACCGCATCGCCCCGGTGCGCGGGCGCCGAGACTCGAACGAGACGGTCCCGTAAGGCACGCCCTCCACCCAAATCGTCGCGAGCAATACGCTGCGCCAGCCCTGCCAATCGGTCGCCGGATCGAGACGCCAGTTTCCGCCCTGCGTATCGTCGATGGCGAGCACGACGTCGGTGCCGTACGCCTCGCGGCTGAACGTTCTTCCAAACGCAATCTCCATGCCGACCGGAATCTCGGTCGCGCCGACGCAACGCTCCACGACCACCGCATCGCCCTTGACGTGCGTAACGAAGCACGCATCGGCGCCGAGCGATTCGATGCCGAAACGCATGACGCGTTCGATTTGCGCGTCGAACTCCAAGCCCGACGCAGCGGCGAGCGCGAGCAGCTCGCGCATGCGTTCGCTCCGCATGCGCTCGCGATGAGCGAGATCGCGCATCTCGGAGATGTCTTCGAGCGTAACGTAGGCCCCGTCGATCGATCGGTCGACGACGATCGGCGAAAACGAACAACGCATCGTCACACTCTCGCCGCTCGTGCGAACGACGTTGAGCTCGACCTGCGGATGCTCGCCCAGCATCACGCGGGCGAACGCCGTGCGCAGCGTCGTTATATCGGTTGAGGCAACATCTTCTTCGAAGAGCCGGAACGTGTTTGCATGCGAGACGCCGCCGAAGCGCTCGAACGCGGGGTTCACGCGTTTATAGCGCCCCTGTTCGTCGAGTTCGATCAACGGGGATGCGTGCCCGTCGAAAAGCGCATCGAACCGTTGCTCGATCTGCGCGCTGCTCGCTTCAAGCGGAACGACCTGCCGTAAATCGCGCGCGGTAGCGAGAACCGCGACCGCCTTCCCATCCTCAATCACCGGCGAGATGGTCGCCAAGACGTCGAGCCGGCCACCGTTTGCGTCGATAAAACGCGTTACGAAATATTCGGTCGATCCCGCAACGGCTCGTTCGAACGCGGTGGTGGTTTCGTCGATCGACTCCGGAGCGATATGCGTGGCGAAGTGCCGCCCGATCATCTCTCCGGGCGCATATCCTAAAAATGCAAGCGCGGCGGCGTTGCCGTGGAGCAAGCGGCCCTGTACGTCGTAGCTCGCAATTGCATCGGGGCTAAGATCGTAGAGCGCGGCAAAGCGCGCACGGAGTTGTAGATATTTCCGACTACCGGTTTCCAGGGTCGCGGCGAGTTTTCGGCGCTCGAATTCCAGCGCGACCGCTGCGATGAGGAATGCGAGCGCGAGAACGGCGAAAATCGGCGAGAGGATCACGTTACGAAAACCCCGCGACGCGGCGGCTCTGCTTCGCTTTATACATTTTTGCATCGGCGGCGGCGATCAACGAACTCGGGTCGTTCCCGTCTACCCCAAAGACCGCCGAGCCGATCGAGATGCCGAGCGGAAGATCGACCTCCGGGAACGCCTTGGTAAACGTCTGCTGTATGCGCTCGGAGCACCGTTCGAGACTATCGCTTTGCAGATCGTTGAGCACGACGATAAACTCATCGCCGCCGATCCGGGCGACGAGTTCGTCGCCGCGCACGACGCTGCCGAGACGATGCGCTACTTCGGCGAGCAGCCGATCTCCCATGGCATGCCCGAAACGATCGTTGACGTTCTTAAATCCGTCGAGATCGAGAAAAAGAATACCCAACTCCCCACCATTGCGCTTCGCGTGCGCGATTTCCCGTTCGAGGCGCTGCGCGAGCATCGTGCGATTTGCGAGCCCGGTGAGGGGATCGCGCAGGGCGAGGTCCCCGAGGGTTCGCGCCCGCCGGTCGCGCTCGAAGGCACTCCCAAGCAACGCCGCCATCAATCTCACGAAATCGACGTCGTTGGCATCGAACGGGGCCTCGCGCAGATAGTTCGAGGAGAACGCCAGCCCCCCGAAGCGAATTCCTTCCACCGAGATCGGTGCTCCCAAAAAACAGCGCCATGACTCCCCGTCGGCCGCCACATCCCCCCGAAGCGAGCTCTCGCGAATGTCGTTGATCACCAGCGGCGCGTCGCTCTCCAAAAGATGGCGCGAGATCGCCCGTGCGATCGGCACGCGTTCGCCGATCTCGAAGCGACCCGAGCCGCCTTTTGCACGAATGACGAAATCGTCGCCGTCGATTCCGAGGACGTATCCGATCTCCATTCCCAACATCCGACGCCCAAAATCGAGAACGCGCGCGAGCAACGGCTCGAGTTCTTCCTGCGGGACGGTCGCCAGGCGGTAGAGCTCGCGTAACTTCTCGCGCGTCAACTCCTCGCGCCGCTCGAAGGCGCGTTGTGCGCTGAGATCGCGCATAACGAGGTAATACCCCTCGATCTCCGTTCCCTGCGCCATTGGAATCAGCGCGAGCATGACCGGAAGGACGCGGCCGTCCTTGCAACGGAGCTGCGATTCGGACTCAAAGGATTCGCCCGCCATCACGCGGCGATACGCTACTTCGCGCGATGCCTCCGAGCCGGGAATCGAAAAGAGCGCCGAGGTGCCGCCGAGGAGTTCGCCGCTCCCGAAGCCCGAGATACGTTCGAACGCCGCATTGACGCGGAGGATCCGCCGATCGGCGCCGAGTTGGAGCATCGGTTCGTGATTGATGTCGAAGAGCGAGCGAAATCGCTCGGATTCAATTAACACCTCTCGCTCCAAATTGCGGAGCGGACGGAGGTCCTTTCCGATCCAAAAAACGCCCACCACCTTGCCGCCGCCGACGATCGGCACGAAGGTCGCCCAGATGGGGATCCGTTGGCCCCTCGTTCCTTCGGCGACGCTCTCGAAATCGACGACCTCACCGGCGAGCGCGCGCGCGAAATAGCGAGCGACGGAATCGTGCTGTTCTGCTACGACGTACGCTGCGAGAGGGCGCCCCACGCAAGCACCGTCCTTATCCTCGAAGAGCTCTCGCGCCACGGCATTGACTTGCCGGGCGACGCCCTCGGCGTCGTAGATGATGCCGATATCGGGAATTTTCGTGAACAACCGTTCGAAGCGCTCGCGCTCTAAGTCGAGAGCCGCCGCGTATGCGGTAAACCGATGGAGCGTCGGCAGCATCATCCAGCGCCAGATCGCCGCGAGCACCAGCACGATCGTCACGCCTGCGAGAATCGTTGCAAGCGACGCAATGTGATGGAGCGGCCAGGCGACCAACGCGGCGGCCGCCGAGAATAGGACCGTCGCAAAGGCGGCAAGGCCGAACGCGCGCGAGGAAAAGGCGAAAAAGCGCCCTTCCTCCCGTTTCGGAGCTTCGGGTAGGAGCATCCCACCGAGCATACGCAAGCCCCCCCAGGCCGTCAACTCGCGGCTTTTAGAGCACCGTTAGAAGTACGGCAGCGGAGAGCACGAGTCCGGCTGTCTCGGTCCGTAATATCCGCGGCCCGAAGCGAAGCATCCGGGCTCCGGCAGCCGCGGCCCGCTCGGCCTCCCCGCTACTGAAACCGCCCTCCGGGCCGACGAGGCCGAGTGCGCTCTTCGCTCCGGCGAGCGCCTCGCGCAGCAGCGGTAGCGGCGAGTCCAGCGGCGCCAACTCCCAGGGCAGCAGCAGCGCATCGTACGCCGAGCTCTCGCTCAAGAGCCGCTCCAGGGCGATCGGTTCCGCGATCTCCATCGCTTCGGCGCGCCCGCATTGCAGCGCCGCCGACCGGGCGAGACGACGCCACCGTTCGAGTTTTGCGGGCGAACATTCGCGGGCGATGCAGCGCTCCGTCAGGAGCGGAACGAGCTGCGCGACGCCGAGTTCGCTCGCCTTCTCGACGACGTAATCCATCTTGCTGCCCTTGGGGATCCCCTGTGCGAGCGTGAATCGCAGACTGCGCGTCGGCGCCGATTCGGCGAGTCGCTCGCGCGGCAGCACCAGCGCGTTCCGCTCGAACTTCTCGATGGTGCAGCGGTAGCGCGCCCCCGCCGAATCCAAAATCTCGACCTCGTCGCCGGTGCGAGCGCGCAGGACGAGCTTGAGCTTGCGGGCGTCTTCGCCGGCGATCTCGCAGGATTCGCCGATGCGAACGATCCCTTCGACGAAAAAACGCGCCATCGGCTATTCCGGGCGAAACGCTTCTTTGAGTCGTTCGAAGAACGAGCGCTCTTCTATTTCGTCGCCGCCGAGCTTGGCGAACTCTTCGAGTAATTCGCGCTGTTTTTTCGAGACGCGCGTCGGCGTGACCACGTGAACGGTGACGTGATGATCGCCGCGTTGCCCGCCGCGCACGCTGGGCATGCCGTGGCCGCGCATACGCAGCGTCGTCCCGGTCTGCGTGCCGGGCGGAATCGTGAGATCGAGCTCTCCCTCCAACGAAGGGACGCGCAACGTCGCGCCGAGCGCGGCATGCGTGAATGCGATCGGAATATCGACCGCGGTGTCCATTCCCTCGCGCCGAAAGCGCTCGTGACGTCGCACGCTGAGATAGACGAAGAGATCCCCCGCAGCCCCGCCGCGAATGCCGCCTTCTCCGCTTCCGGCGATGCGAATGCGCGCGCCGTCGTCGACGCCGGCGGGAATTTTTACCGTGAGTTTGCGCTCGCTCTCCTTGCGCCCGCGCCCACCGCAACTCTCGCACGGGCGAGCGACCATCTGTCCGTCGCCTCCGCAGCGCGGGCAGGTGCTCTGCGTGACGAACTGTCCGAGCGGCGTCTGGCGCGCAACGCGCACGACGCCGGTGCCCGCACACTGAACGCACGGCGCGACGGTGCTGCCTTCGGCGGCGCCGCTGCCGGAGCAACTCTCGCATTGACCGAGATGCGTGAACGTGAGCTCGCGGGTCGTGCCGCTAAACGCTTCTTCGAGCGAGATATCGAGATCGTAGCGGAGGTCGCTTCCACGTTGCGGCCCGGAGCGACGTTGTTGCCCTCCGTTGCGCATCTCGCTGAAGAACATGTCGAAGATATCGCCGAATCCGCCGCCGCCGAACGGCGAGCCCGTAAATCCCTCATTGGGATCGGCACTGCCGTAGCGATCGTACCGCGCGCGTTTTTCGGGATTCGAAAGCACCTCGTAGGCTTCGTTGATCTCTTTGAAGCGCGTCTCGGCGTTCGCTTTGTCGGAAGCGACGTCGGGGTGATGCTGTCGCGCCAATTGGCGATAAGCACGTTTGATCGCTTCGGGTGCCGCATCGCGAGCAACGCCTAAGACTTCGTAATAATCTACGCTGGGCATGGGTGTGTTGCTGTACGTTCCTTATTTTACTTCGACATCGTGGAGGCGTTCGGAGAGCGTCTCGGCGGTTCCCGACGCGAGCGCCAAGAGCCGAGCGTACGGCATGCGACGCGGGCCGAGAATCGATAACATCCCGACCGCACGTTCGCCGAAGCGATAGGGAACCGTAACGAGCGAGAGATCCGCGAGCTCTTCGCTGCCGAGTTCGTGTCCGATTTTCACGCTGGCCGACGGGCTGTCGAAGGCATCGGCGACGAGATCGTAGAGCGTGCGCTGCTCTTCGAGAATGCGGAGAATCGATCGCAACTTCCGCACGTCGCGAAACTCCGGCTGGTCGAGTAAGTGCTGCGCGCCCGACGCGGAGATGCCGGGCTGTTCTTGGGTTCGCGCGCCGACGAATGCGGCGCGCACCGCAGCCGACATATCGTCGCCGAAACCGCAACTCTTCGTCACCGTCGTCAGCGTTCGATCGTCGCAATCGCGCAAGAGCCGGCCGGCGAAATGCGCGTTGAGCGCGTTGGAGAGCCGCGTCAGATCGTCCGGCGTCACGTCGTTGCGCAGCTCGAAGAGCGACTGCGACGCAACGCCGAGCGAGGTGACGATAATAGCGATACCCGAGCGATCGGCGATCCAGATGAGCTGCGCGTATCGGAAACTCTGCGTGTCGCTCTGCGGCTTGGTTACGAATGCGAGATTCCCGGCAAGCCGACCCAAGAGTCGGCTACTCTGCTCGACGATTTCGTCGAGTTGCGCGCGCGCGTCGCGCATCTCGTCGCGAATGCGACGCCGCTCGTCCGCGCCGAGTTCTTCGGGCGACATCAGGGCATCGACGTAGGTCCGGTATCCGGCGTCGGAGGGCACGCGCCCGGCGGAGGTATGCGGTTGTTCCAGGTAGCCGCCGGCTTCGAGATCGGCCATTTCGTTGCGTACCGTCGCCGAACTGACGCCGAGATTGTACTTTTGGGTAAGCGCCTGCGAGCCCACCGGCTCCCCGGTCGCGATGTACTCGTACACGACCGTGGCGAGGATGTAGGCTTTGCGCTTATCCAGACCGTCGACCTCGTTCTCCATCCCTCGTAGTTTAGCACTCCGAGCAAGCGAGTGCGAAGGCCCGGCGCCAGGGCTGTAGGAGC
>JAJYMV010000009.1 GCA_021786705.1 bacterium | reverse complement strand
TGATGCTGCAGTATGCCGAGGCGACCTCCTGCCGCCGCCGCTTCATTCTGAATTATTTCGGCGAGAGTTTTACCACCGAGAACTGCGGAGCGTGCGACAACTGCCTGCGCGCCGCAACGCTGCCGCGCGTCGCCAACATCCAAGGCGACGGCTTCGGCATCTCCGAGATCGTCGAACATCCGAAATTCGGCATCGGTACCATCGAGCGCGCCGAGCGCGACTACGTTACGGTGCTCTTCCCCAGCGTCGGCTACAAAACGTTGCTCTCGAGTGCGGTTCGGCGAGCGACGGCCGCGGTCTCCTAACCCATCGATGCGCCGAACCCCACTGCTCGCGCTCATCCTCCTCCCGGCAACGCTCGGCCTCGCCGCGCTGCGCCCGCAGGTCGCACCGAGCGCCCCACCAACGCCGACGCCGATCGCCACCCTCACGCCCGCGCCCGCGCTCTCACCGAGCGCGCCCTCGTCGCCGAACCCGCCCTCGTCGCCGAGCCCGCTTTCGTCGGCGAGCCCGCTGCCCTCGTCGAGCCCGTTCTCATCGCCGACCCCGGTGCCCACCCCGACGCCGACACCGACGCCGGTACCGATCGTTTTCTCCCCCGCCTCGGCGCTCGTCCCGGTCGGCTCCTCGGTGCAAGTCTCGGTCGGCAACACGCTCGGCAGCGTCGTGCTCTCCGGCGGCAATCCGCAGGTCGCTGCGGTGAGCTTCGATACCAACACCGAGCTGCTCAGCATCGCGGGCATTGCGCCCGGTTCGACGAGCGTCACCCTCACCGATAGCCGCGGCATCTCCGCGACCATCCCGATCGTCGTCGCCTATCCCGCCGGGACGACGCCGCGGAACACGTTGCTCGTCCGCGTCACCGGCGAGCCGGCGAGCGCCTCGTTCGTTCTCAAACGCGTCGCCGATGCGATCGCCGCGAGCGTCGCGCTGCGCCCCGGCGCGCAGCTCGTTTTGAGCCGCTCGCAGATCGGCATCGCGACGCCGCTCGGAGTCGACGACGTCTTGCATCTCAGCGTTCCGGTCACGCTTCAAGGAAACGGCTACATCGAAGTCGATTCGACCGTCAATCTCACGGTCGAAAATATCGCGGCGCCGCGCATCTCGCCGTCATCGTTGATGGTGAGCGATTTCCCCGAACGCCTCACCACCGACGGCGTGCTCTTCACCGCCGATCTCCACCGGCAAGCGCCTTCGCGCTTTCTCTATTTCCACTACAATCCACCGCACTCCATCGCACGCCGCATCGTCTTGCGCGCCACCAATACATCGCCCGAACCCGCGCTGATTCAATTCATCGATGGGCGCGGCGGGCCGAGCTCCAACGAAATGGAAGCGGGGCATATCTCGACGAAGCGTTTCCTCGTTCATCTCGTCACCAACGAAGGCAAGATCGTTCAGATTCCAGGGTACGGCAGCATCAATCTCGCCGAACAGGATCTTCCCGCGAACTCCATCGTCAGCGATTTGCTGCAGCTGCGCGTGCTCAACGGCGGGCTGATTCACCTGATGCTCTACGCGCAGCGTGCGAGCGATTCGCCCGATGCGGCGCCGAGCAACGATACGCTCTTGGTCGGCCGGCACGCGCACGCGCGCGGCATCTATTCGATTCCGGAGTTCACCTATTCCACGCAGTGGAGCGTCGAAGATCCCTATCTAGAACTTGCCGTCGGCCAGGTGCCGTTGCCGAACGATCTCGTCGGGCAGGCGCTCTCCGGCGATTACGGCGTCCTCCAGAATTTCGAAATCAACGTCGTGAATCCAACGCACCGCGCCCAAACGATCGCGATCTACGAAAACCCGCGCGGCGGAAGTGCGACCGGGACCTATCTCATCGATCGCGTGTTGGTGCAATCGCATCAAGTGCGCGCCTTTACGCGGTATAAATTGCGCGGATACGTCGTTCCGGCGCGCGGCTTTCTCCGGCTGCACATTACGACCATTCCCGATGCCGGATCGAGTTTTCCGGTTCGGCTCATCGTCGCACCCGACGATGGCAGCGTCCCTGCGGGCGCGCCGGGCTCCCCGGTCTACGTCGAAGCGATTCGATAGATCTCGGCAGTAGCGCTCGCGGCGCGACGCCACGAAAAACGTTCGGCCGCCGCCGCGCGCTCTGCGGCAGCGGTGCGCCGCGCGCGCTCGGGATCGGCAAAAACCGCTGCGAACGCCTCGATCCAGCCGGCGAGATCGTCGGCGCCGACGCGCGGCACGCTCGCGCCGGCAATCTCGTCGAGCGAGGATCCGCGCGCGGCGATCGCCGGAAGCCCGGCACAGCACGCCTGCGCGAGCGGTAACCCGAAGCCTTCATAGCGCGACGGCATTGCGAGCACGGTACTGGTTGCATAGAGATCGAGCAACGCGTCGCGCCCGATGTAGCCGCGAAATTCAACGCGATCCTCGACGCCGAGCTCGCGTGCGAGCGCCGCGCAGGCATCGCGATAGGGCGTGCTCGGCCCAGCCGAGATCGCGCGCACGCCGGGTAACGACGGCAGCGCGCGGATCACGATCTCGAGATTCTTTCGCGCCTCCACCGTTCCCACGACGAGAATCGTCGCGTCGTCGCCCTCGCGCAATGAGAGGCGCGCGAATTCCTCGGCGACGCCGAGCGGAATCACGTGCACGCGCCGCTCGTCGATCCCGGGGTGCAACGCGAGAATCTCGCGCGCGGAGAACGCGGAGACGGTGACGATCTCTCGCGCCCGCGCCGCTAAATGCTTCATCAACTCGCCGAAATAGGCGCGTGCGTACCATCGCGTGTGCCCTTGCACGCGCAGCCACGCGGCATCGTGCAACGTGAGCACGATCGGCAGCGGCGAAATCGCCGGCATCGTTCCGGAGGTGCAGTGCAGTATCGTCGCCCGCGAGCGCGCTGCCGCGATCGGCAAGAGCACCTGCTCCCAATACGCGCGCCGATCGAAACGCCAGGGATCGATCTGCGGTGCGCTCAGCGGAACGAGATCGATCTCGGGAATCTCGCCGAGCGCGCGCCCGAGTTCGCGCGCGTATTCGCCGATGCCGGTCGCACTGCCGACGGTCGGCTGGAGATCGAATGCAACTCTCACGGGCGCCCGCGTGCCGCGAGTTTGCGGGCGAGCGTCCGCGCGCTGGCGGCGTGCGCGCCGTAGTGCAGCGCGGTTGCCAGATATCGGCGCGCTGCAGCGCGATCGCCCTCGCGCAGTGCGATGCTTCCTAAACCCGCCCAGCCATCGGCGCTCGCGGGATTGAGCGTAACGACGCGCCGATACCAATGGCGCGCGCGCGCGTTCTCGTTGGTGCGGTAATAGAATGCTGCCACGGAGAGCGCATAGGTATTGTCGTAGGGCGCAATGCGCGCCGCAGCGAGGAGCGCGCTACGGGCGCGCGGGTTCCAGCGTTCCGGGCGGTGCCCGTGATAGACGGCGCTCGTCGCGAGCATGCCGCAACGCCATTCGGCGTTTGCCAGCGCATCGGGATGCGTCGTCGCGGTGGCGAGGCGTTCCCGAAGCCGAACGGCGAGCGCGTACGCGGCGCGCGGATGCGCTTTCGAAATCGCATCGATCCTCGCGAGCAAGCGCGGCAGATCGAGCCCGGCGAGTTCGTATTCGATCGCCGTCGCATCATCGCCGCGCGCGCGTTCGATCGAAGCGAAGAGCGCGTCGCGCGCGCCGCCGGCGGGCAGCGTCGCCGCGTACGCCGTAGCGGCCGCAGTATCCCCGCGGCGCAAAGCATCGCGCCCGAGTTCGCGCGCGACAAAGGGTGCGGGCGCGATGCGGTCGATCGCGCGGTACACGGCGGTGCCGAACGATTTTGGTATCGCACGCGGAAGCGATCCCGGCACCGCGGCGCGCGCGAAGAGCGCATCGGAGCCGAGCTGCACGATTCCCAGCAGCACGGCCGCCGCTACTGCGACGACGAGAAGCGTTCGGCGGATCAGAATTTAATCGTGAGGTCGACGCCGGCGCGTAATTGCGTCTGGTTCGGCGTCAATTGCAGATTATCGTTAAAACGGTATTGCCGCGCCTGGAAGGTGAGCGTCGCCGGCGCGTGCGGCAACGTGTACGTCAATCTCCCAAAGTAACGGCTATCGCTCCCCGAGAGCGTCGTCGGCGATAACGATCCGTACGTTCCGACGAGCGTTCCGCTGCGATAGCCCAATCCGACGGTGAAGCGCGGCGAGACCGGTACCGCGAGGCTCGCGCCGATGCTCGAACTGGTGATGTCGTTGAATGCCGCCGGGGGCAGCACGAGCCGGCTCACGCCGTCAAAACCGAGCGTCGGGTCGAGCGTCGGCGAGGGATTCTCCGACGAGATCAATCCGCGCGAGCGATGTTCGAAGCGGCTCGAGAGCCCGAGCGTTACCGTGCGTCCGGCGGCGTGCAGCGAGATATTCGTTCGTCCGCCGAGCACCTGATCGTTCGCCGGCGGCAGCGGCATGAGTAAACCATCCTGCGCGCGCTGCGTCGTTTTCAATTCGACGCTCGTCTTCGCACCGCGAATCGCGCCGATGAGGCGCCCGAGGAGATTCGGTCGCTGTTGCGATTGCTGGAACGCCGGGTGCTGCGACGGATCGCCGAAATCGAAGTGCAGCGGCTCGGGTGAGGCTTGGTCGAAACTCTCGCCGACCGTCACCGGCTGCGGCGTACGGAAGCGCGCGGTGCCGACGCTGACGAGCCGGACCGGCGCGACCTCGGCGCCGAAGCGAACGCCGTCGGCGATCTTCGGGGCCTCCACCGCGAACGAGAGCGCCGTCAAGAGATCGGGAACGATCGAGGGAGTTTGCGGCGCATCGGCCGCGCCCCGCGGAAGATGCGGCAACAGGCTCAACCCGCGCAGCGCGCCCGGAACGCTCTGGGAAGCCGTCGAGGCACCGAGATGGAAGACCTCGGCACCGACCTGGAGCCCCTGCGCGGAGGCAGAGGCAAAGAAGAGCACCCCTGCGAGCACCCCCGCGAAGATCCCGTATAGGCCCTTCACTTCTTCCAGCCTCCGATTGGTCGGGCGAACAATAGCCCGTGGACTACTATTATCGGTCGCACGAGCTACGCCCTACAGCTTTAACGGTCGGAGCGCGCCCGAAGTTTCTCCGCGAAGCGGCGCGCGATTAATTCGGCGGCGAAATCGTCGATCGGCCGAGGCGGCACGAGCATGCCGCGCGGGATGAAGCGGCGCCACCCTCGCGGCGGATTCGCCTCGAAAAAGAGCTTCCGGGCCTCGAGCGTCGTGCTCGTCTCGTCGACCCGTTCGCAGGGAAGGCCGAGCTCCCCCAGGCGATCGAGCGTCTCGGTCCCACGGGTCCCGCCGCCGACCGCGATCGCACGGACCCCATAGCGTTCGACCAGCGGGCGAACCTCGTCGAGCAGGCCCTCGGGGCGAAGGATCGCTCGAAAGGCCACCTCGCCGCTCTCGGTGAGAACGGCGACGCCGATCTTGCGCGAACCCGGATCGACGCCGAGGACGGTCACGGACCCGCGCTCTGCCCCGGCTGCAAGAGCGTCACCACGATGGGAATCTGCCCCTCTTGCAGGTAGGTATGCGGGTAGATATCGGTCGCCGCCCACGCCACGAGCAGATAGCTGCCATGCCCGCTCTTGAGAAGTTGCTGCATGCGCGCGAGCGAGGGATAGACGCTCACCGGTGTGATGTTCGCGACCAATGCCGATGAAAGGCCGCGGTTCTGCAGCACCTGAGCGACGGCGTTGCTGAGCTGTCGGATGCTCAAGTTGACGTTCACGTTTCGGCCGGCGTCGATTTTAAATTCGACGATCTGCGTTTTCGCCGGATAGACCAACGTGTCGGGAACCGAATCGAGGCTGAGATCGATGCGATCGTTCACGAAAAGATTGCGGTGTGCGACGGCGATGAGCAACACGTTGGCGCGGCCGTTCAAGAGCCCCAACTGCGGGCTACTCGCCGTCGCGTCCAACCGTTGGTAGGTGCCCTTCGGCACGCGCGCCGGCTTCAGGCCGAACGGCACGTAGGTTTGGTTGACGAACTTCACCGTATCGTTGAAGAACGCGCGCATGATCTCCTTGCGGCGAGCGACGTCGGATCCTTGGGGAATCGTTGCGTAAAAATCGGTCATCAGACTATCGACGCCGACGACCAGGCGCCCGGTATTCACTTTCTTTCCGAGCTCGCGTTCGCGTTGTTGCAGTGTCGCAATCTCGCGATTCACCGATGCCAACTTAAAGAACGCCGTCTGCACGTCGCGAGAGGCGAATAACGCGACGCCGACCACCGCCGAGGCGATCAACATTCCCGTCGCGACCGCCACGATCGTCGAGGTGTAGCGCGGACGAATATTAAAGAGCGTCAGCCGTTTGCGCCCGACCTGGTGGCCGACGCGATCGCCAACGTAGGAGATGCCGCCCGCCAAGAGCACGATGCCGAGGATGAGGAGCGAGCCGCGCAGATCGTCGAGAAAATTCATCGCGTTACACCGCCGCCATTCTTAAGAGCCGCCGCAAACCGATCGCCGTGAATATCGCGTTGGGCATCCATACTAAGAGCGGCGCGATCGCGATAAAATTCTGCGCGAGATACGAGAAGATCGTTAGGACGACGTAATAGATAAACGCAATGGCCACCGCGAGGCCGAAGCCGAGGCTCGCGCCCCCGCCGCCGCCGCGCAAGGCGCGGATGCCGAACGGAATCGCCATCAGCACGAATACGAAGCACGCGAACGGGCGCGCCAATTTTTCGTGAAACGCGACCAGATATTTCCGCAGCCCGTTCCCCGTGAGTTGCCCCGTTCGAATGAGCGCCGCGATCTGCCGCCTGCTCATGGCGTCGGGATCGTTATGGGTGAGCCGCTCGACGATATCGGCGGGCTGTTCGCCGATCGCGATCTCTTGTTGCGCCACGTGAGGCTCGGAGAGCGTGACGCCGTTGGCATCGAAGCGATAGGCGCTGACGTCATTAAGCAGCCAGCTATTCGCTTGAAAATCGGCGCGCTTGGCAAAGATAATCTGCACCGGCGTATTCGAGGCGTCGTACTGCACCAACGTGACGTTGAGCAGGGCCTGCGAGTGCGGTTCATATCCTGTAGCGATGGTGACCTGGCGCCCGCCGCCGGGAAGCGGAGCCGAGACCGTGAGGTCCTGGTTGAACGCGCTGGTGTGGGTGATCGCGCTGTCTTCAATCGCGGTCACCTGCGAAGCCGCGAACGGCACGACGTTCTCTTGAACGATATAATCGACAAACGAAACGACGAGCCCGGCGATCAGCAGCGCGCTGACGATGCGCACGAAGGAGATGCCGCCGGCCTTCATGGCGGTAATCTCGCTATCGGCGGAGAGGCGTTGGATCGCCAAGAGCGTTCCCAGCAAGAGCGCCATCGGAATGACCAGCACGACCATTCCGGGGATCTGCCAGATAAATATCGCGATCGCCGCACCGAGCGGCGCGTGGTCGTTGCTAACCAGGCGCCCGAGTGCGAGAATCTGCGTCGCGGCAAAGATGAGCGTGAACGCCGAGAGGCCGAA
>JAJYMV010000031.1 GCA_021786705.1 bacterium | reverse complement strand
GCGCCCCGATATTCTCAAGCGGAACCGCGTCCTCGCGGCAATCGTGAAGGACGGCCAAATTTACGTCCCGCTTCGCAGCATGTTCGAGCAAATGGGTGCGACCGTCTCGGTCTCGAGCGACGGCAAGACCTTTACTGCAGTAAAACCCGGCGTCAGCATCTCGGTGACGCTCGGCGTGCACCAAGTGGTGATTAACGGCGAAACGCGCCCGCTCGATGTGCCGCCCGTGCTCTACCACGGCGTTTTACTCGTGCCGGTGCGCGTGCTCTCCGAGGCGATGGGCGCCTATGTGAAATGGGTACCGGGGCGGCAGATCGTCGTCGTACGCTACATTCCGCCGACACCGATGCCGAGTGCGGAGCCGACCGCCGTGCCGACCGAAGAACCGACCGCCGCACCGACGCCGACCGCGTCGCCGACGCCGGTTCCCGCGCCGACGGGCTATAACGGCTTCGTCCAAGCCGCAGCCTGGATGCCGCAAAATCACAACGAATTTGCCGCAGGCGGCTATTGCCCGTCCTCCTATCTCGCAGCCGGCGTCTATAAATTCAAACATTCGCCGATCGCCGTGAAAGTGAACTACGGTCAAGAGTTCTATCTAACCAGCAGCCAAATCGCCGATGCCTACGGCAATCACTACACGCAGTTCGCAACCATCGACGGCGGCACCGCAATCACGCCGGTCTTTCTCGCCCAACAGCGGACGCTCGACGTTCGTTTAGAGTACCAGGTGGCAAAGCCGCTCGTGTACGTCGGTCTTGGGTATTTGAGCACCGGGAATAACTACGGGTATCCGCGCCTCACCGGTCTCGGCGTCGGCGTTGAAAAGCTTCCCGATCTCACGCCGGGGCTCAGCCTCTACGGATCCGCGTTCTATTATCCCAATGCGAGCGGAAACTACACGGTGACGAGTTCGACGAGTTCGAATTTCGGACGGAGTTATCACCAGCAATATCAGATAACGAAACTCGATATCGGCGTCGCTCTCGTGCTCCGCCATTTCCCGGTCTATCTTTACGGTGGGTTCAGTGCCGATCAGTACGCCGCCAAAGAAAACGCTCCGATCGGTCAGACGCACAACGGCCCGTATATCGGGCTCGGCGTGAAGTTTTAAGCCTTCAGGAGTCGTAATTATATGTTGAATCCCACTCGTTTCTTCCACGTCCGGCTGCTTGCCGCGGCGTTCTCCCTCACTCTGCTCGCCGCATGCGGCGGTAACGGGTGCCCGAATTGCAACGCTCCGGCGTACAATCCGCCGCCCGTTGCGACCCCGACGCCGAAACCAGGAGCCACCCCGACGCCGGCCCCAGGAGCCACTCCAACCCCAACGCCAACGCCAACGCCAACCCCAACGCCGGCGCCCACGCCGACACCCGCGGCGCTCTCGTGCACCCAAGGCGGCGTCAACTCGATTACGCTCGGGCCGGCACTCGCACCCTTTGCACTGCTTGCGGGTTCAACGGTTACCAACGTCGGCCTCACGAACGTGGGGTACGCTGCGGGCGCCGTCACCGGCGGCGTGAACGACGACCTTATCGGCGTCTCACCGGGTACGGCCGTGACGGGCTTCTACCCGCCCGGCACCGATACCGACGGACCGAACGCAATTTACGCAGCGGGCTATAACACCAACGCAGCCGTGCCGCTCAATGCGGAGAATGCTCTGACGACGGCATATAACACCGCTGCTGGAACGGCCGCCACGGCGACCGTCGCGGGGGATCTTTCGCAGGCGAGTTCGCCTGGCTACCCGACGGGCACGCTCCCTCCGGGAGTCTACAAGTCGGCCTCCTCGCTCTCCATCGCGGCGGGAAACCTAACGCTCGATGGAGCCGGACACAATAATAGCGTCTTCATCTTCCAGATGGCGTCGACGCTAACGACGACCCTCAATGGCGGAACCAGCGGAAACGTTCTATTACAAAATGGTGCCAGCCCCTGTAACATCTACTGGCAGGTTGGCAGCTCGGCAACGTTGGGCGGGCAGAGCTTCTACGGGAATGTTCTCGCCTACTCATCGATTACGATCAATGCGTCGACCTTCACCGGCCGAGCACTCGCTGGTGGTTCCACCCTGGGCGATGGTGCCGTCTCAATTCCCATCGCCGGGGGTTCGCTCATCACCAACCCCGGCGGCAATTAGGGCGCGGAGCCACTGCGCTCCGCCCTTCCGGCTCAAACGCGACGGCCCGCAACGAAAGCAAGCGGGTCGTCGCCACGACCCCCCCCCTTTTACCGAATATCCCCGCCGACGGTCGCGCAACACGCGAGCGAGTGCTATATTTGGGAAGCACCAGAAGATTGATAGTCCGATGAAAAAAATAACCACGACGCAGTCCGAAAAAAACGGCGATGCGAACCCCCCGTTCTCATCCGAGGAATTCCTCGCCGTTATGGGCGAGGGAAGAGCGATCGAATCCTACGCGAAAGGTGCGGAGATTTTCGCACAGGGCGACATTGCCGATTCGGTCTATTACGTGCAGGGCGGAAAGGTCAAACTCTCGGTGCTTTCGCCCGCCGGCAAAGAAGCGGTTATCGCGGTCTTTAAGGACGACGATTTCTTCGGCGAAGGGTGCTTGACCGCGCAGCAGCGTCGTATGGCGAGCGCGACGGCATTGGCCGATTGTTCGCTGGTCAAAGTCTCGAAGGCGGCGATGACGCAAACGCTGCACGAAGAGCCGGAGTTTTCCGCCCGCTTTATCGAACATTTACTGACCCGCAACATTCGCGTCGAAGAAGACCTCATCGATCAGCTCTTCAATTCGAGCGAAAAACGATTGGCGCGCATCTTATTGCTGTTGGCAAATTTCGGTAAGCCCGGACAGCCGCAAGAAATCATCGCCGACATCAGCCAAGAAGTCCTCGCGGAGATGATCGGGACGACGCGATCGCGCGTGAGCTTCTTTTTGAACAAATTTCGCAAATTAGGGTTTATCGAATACAACGGGAAGATGCACGTCCATAGCTCGTTGTTGAATGTGATCCTGCACGACTAGCCGCGCTCGAGCGTTCGTTCCGGAGCTCTCAGCGACGCCGTCCCGATAGCGGTTTCGCGGCGTCGCTCCACCGGGGCGCAAGCAAAATAATATCGTAGCAAGCGCCTGCCGTGTTCACGGATGCAATGATACAAAGTACCCAATTGTACGTGATGAACGTACCGGTTGCGAAGGCATTTTTTTCGACGGAATAGGAATGCCAGCTCCAGCACAGCATATGGAAATTTTGGGGCGTTCAATAAGTCGGTTGCTCGTGCCGCTTTGCACGCATTATCGATTGTAATCACGATCGCTGAATTGGAGTATGCATCGATGGAGTATCGCAAGTGAAAGTGCTGATTATCGAAGATAACGAAATGAACAGAGATATGCTTTCGCGGCGCTTACTTCGTAAGGGTTACGATGTCGTGATTGCCGTCGACGGAGAAGAAGGAGTCGCTATGGCGGGCTCTGAGGCCCCGGATATTATTCTGATGGATATGGATTTGCCGAAGGTCGACGGGTGGGAGGCAACGCGTCGAATAAAAGCGAGCGACGTTCTGAAAGGAATCCCGGTCATCGCCTTGACCGCGCACGCCATGACCGGGGATCTCGATCGGGCCATCGGAGCCGGTTGCGACGACTACGATACGAAGCCCATCGAACTGCCGCGTTTGCTCGAGAAAATCGAAAAATTGCTGGGCACCACGAAGCGGTCGTTGTAAATACGTGCAAAAGGACGGCCGATGGACGCGCGACGCACTCTTGGCCCACATGCGTCAGGAGTTGATGGCTCCCGTTACCGCGATCGTCGGGTATTGCGAGATCCTCTGCGACGAGGCGCAGGGGCAAGATCTCCAAGTGATCTCCGATCTCGGGCGCATCCACGCATCGGCGCGGCTGCTCTACGAACTCTCCGGCCGCCTGCTCGATCCTGACGCGAGCGTCGCTCTGCTTGAGGGAGCCGAACTCGAGAGCGCCGAGTCGGCCATTCGGCACGATCTACGCACGCCGCTCAATGCGATCAAGGGCTATAGCGAGATGCTAATCGAAGATGCGTTGGATTCCTCCTTCGTCGGCGACCTTTCGAAGCTTCTCGATGAAACGACCCTGCTATTGAGTCGGCTCGAATCGATCGTCGATTTTTCTCGCATGGAGAGCGCGCCCTTCGGCTCGATGCCGGAGGCCGACGCATCGACGATGGTGGCTCACCTCGAATCGGTAATTCGGCCGCTTTCGGAGAGTATCCGGCGTAAGGCGCTGCCTGGGCACGTCCTGGTCGTCGACGACAACGAATCCAATCGCGACCTTCTGGCGCGGCGGTTGAAGAAAGAGGGGCATCGCGTGGAAATCGCGCGCGATGGATTCGAAGCGCTCGCAGCGCTGGACCGCACGGCGTTCGACCTGCTGCTGCTCGATTTGATGATGCCCGGGCTCAGCGGCATCGAGGTTCTTGCGCGCCTCAAGGCGCGACCCGAGCTCGCCGGCATTCCGGTGATCATGGTTTCGGCTCTTCACGAGATGGAGATGGTCGTTCGCTGCATCGAAGCCGGCGCTGACGACTATCTTCCAAAACCCGTCAATCCAACGTTGTTGTCGGTTCGCGTCGACGCTCTATTGGAGCGAAAACAAGCAAGAGATCGCGAACGGTTGTATTTGAAGCAAATAGAGGAAGAAAAACGCACGAGCGAACGGCTCCTGCTGAACATTCTTCCCGAACAAATCATCAAGCGAATGAGCGATGGAGAGTTGCAGATCGCCGACCGCTTCGAGAATGTGACGGTTCTTTTTTCCGACGTCGTCGGCTTCACTGCAATGTCGAGTAGGATCAGCGCTCAAGTGCTCGTCGACGCGCTCAATCGGCTATTCTCCGCGTTCGACGCAGCGACAAAGCGCTTCGGCATCGAAAAAATCAAGACCATCGGCGATTCGTATATGGCAGCCGCCGGGCTTCCCGAACCTCGGAGCGATCACGCCGAAGCGAGCGTCGAGCTCGCGCGAACCCTATTGGAGGCGACGCGAGAGGTTCGCCGCGAGAGTGGGCACGATTTTCATATCCGGATCGGCCTCCATTCGGGGCCGGTGGTGGCGGGGGTTATCGGGGCGCACAAGTTCGCCTACGACGTCTGGGGCGACACGGTCAACGTCGCTTCTCGCATGGAATCTCACGGAATACCCGGGCGCATCCACATGTCGGCCGAGACGGCGCGACGCATAGGGGGGCGCTTTCTCTTGGAATCGCGGGGGCTCATCACGATCAAAGGCAAGGGCGAGGTGGAGACGTTTCTCCTCGCAGAGGGAGCATAACGATGTCGACGGTTGAAGATCTCCGGCGTATGCAATCCATTCTCGATACTGCGCCCATCGGCGTCGGCATCTCGACGAACGGCATCGTACGTTTTGCAAATGCGCGCTTGCACGAAATTGTCGACGTGCACGTCGGTTCCTCGAGCCGCGATCTCTACGTCGATCCTATCGAACGCGATGCCATAGCGGCGCGCGTCGCCGAGGGTGGCATCGTTCGAGATGTGGAGATACAAATGTACGCTCCCGGGCGGAAAGAGGTTCGCGATATCTCGGCGAGCTTTTTGCCCGGCGATTACGAAGGCTCGCCCGGCGTATTGGTTTGGATGCTCGATATTACGGACAGCAAGCGGGCGTCGGAGGCGCTTGAGGAACAGCGACACCACCTCGCCGCCATCCTCGATAATTTGCCCGATGCGACGTTTGCGATCGATACGCAAGGATTTATTACCGCGTGGAACCGGGCCGCCGAAATTATGACCGGCGTTAAAGCCGAGAATATGTTCGGCAAAGGGAACTACGAATACGCGATTCCGTTTTACGGAGAACGGCGCCCGATTCTCATCGATTTGCTTTTCTCCCCCGACGAAGAAATTTCGCAGTACCACCACGTTCGCCGGGTCGGCGATGCGTTGCTCGGGGACGGATATATTCGGTGGCCGCACCGCGAGATGTGGTTCGAGGGGAGCGCTGCGCTTTTGCGCGATTTGCAAGGGAACGTCATTGGCGCGATCGAGACGATCCGCGACCAAACCGAGCGTCGGAAGGCCGAAAGGGGAATGGAGTCCTCGAATATTCGATTATCCAGTGTTATCGACGCACTTCCCGATGCCGCTTTTGTTATCGACAACGAACGAAAAGTCGTGGCGTGGAATAAGGCGCTGGTGGCGATGACGGGCGTGGAGGCCGAGAAGATGCTTGGAAAAGGCGACCATGAGTACGCCATTCCTTTCTACGGAGAGCGTCGACCGATCGTTATCGATCTCATCGACAAACCTGATGACGAACTGGCGAAAAACTATGCGTGGCTGCGTCGCGAGAATGGCGGCGTCCTTTCCGGAGAGGTCGAAATCGATTTCCCGTTTATCGATCATACACTGTACATTCAGGCCCGCGCTCGCGCGCTCCACGATGCAGACGGAACCATGATCGGCGCGATCGAGATCATTCACGATCTTACCGAGCGGCAACGTTTCGAAAACGAACTTACGATCGCAAAACGCTCGGCAGAAGAAGCGAACACGGCTAAAAGTGCGTTCTTAGCCAATATGAGCCATGAACTGCGCACTCCCTTAAACGCAATTATCGGGTATTCGGAGATGCTCGCCGAGGAATTGGAGGAGATGGGCGAGGCTCGAATGGTTGACGACACCCAAAAAATTCGCTCTGCCGGAAAGCACCTGCTCGGACTGATTAACGACGTTCTCGATCTCTCAAAAATCGAAGCCGGAAAAATGACGGTGACTGTTGAGAAAATCGACGTCGCGGCGATGCTCCGCGATGTCGTCTCGACGATCGCGCCGCTGGCGAAGAAAAATGCAAATACGGTGTCGCTCGATTGCCCGGCGGATATTCCTACGATTCACGCCGACCTCATGAAGGTGCGGCAATCCTTGCTCAATTTGCTGAGCAATGCATGCAAATTCTCCAAGGCAGGCACGATTCATCTGCGCGCCGCCGTCACCGACAAGTGGATGGACTTTGCCGTCGAAGATAGCGGTATCGGCATGACGCCCGAACAACTCTCCCGGCTCTTCGAGGCATTTTCGCAAGCGGATGCGTCGATTACTCGCCAATACGGTGGAACCGGACTTGGACTAGCGATCACGCGTAAATTCTGTCGAATGATGGGTGGCGACGTATTCGTAGAGAGCGCGTTGGGCAAGGGCTCCATCTTTACCATGCGTCTGCCGATCGCCGCGCAGGATGAAACTGCGAGTGCTTCGACGAGTCCCGAAGACCGTGGGGAGACGAATGCCGATGCTCGCCCCCTAGCACTGGTGGTCGACGACGATCCTGCGGCGCGCGATATGCTCCAGCGTAGTTTGGAGGCATGCGGTTACCGCGTCGCTACCGCGCACGACGGTGAAGAAGCGCTGCGCATGGCCGCTGAACTCGAGCCTTCGATCATAACGTTAGACGCAATTATGCCGCGAACGGATGGTTGGGCTGCTCTCAGTCGTCTCAAGGCAGATCCCAAGCTCGCGCGTATTCCCGTCATTATGGTCTCGGTATTAGGCG
>JAJYMV010000147.1 GCA_021786705.1 bacterium | reverse complement strand
CGGGATGCATGGTGGGTGCTGGATGCCCGACGGGAATCGGATGCGCGACGGGAACCGGACGCGCGATCGGTCCCGGGCGCTTGACTCCGCCGTCGTGGTGCGGCGGCACGATGACGGGGCGCGTGGTGGGAATCGGATGCGCGACGGGAATCGGATGCGCGATCGGTCCCGGGCGCTTGACTCCGCCGTCGTGGTGCGGCGGCACGATGACGGGATGCGTGGTGGGAGCTGGATGCGTGGTGGGAGTCGGATGCGCGACGGGAATCGGGTGCGCGATTGGGCCCGGGCGCTTCACGCCGCCGTCGAAGGGCGGCCGCAACGGTGCCGGCGTTCCACCGAGAATGCAGCGGAGTCCCGGAGGGCAGTTCCCCGGCGGCGGGGTACGCCGACCGACCGGTGGTGCGCTCGTCGGCGAGGGCGACGGCGACGGTGAGGGCGAGGGCGTGGGCGAGGGTTGCCCGTGGTCGTGGCGGTGGCCGTAATAATTGGAGCCGTAAATCGTGACGAAAATCGAGAACGGCGATTGATACCGAACGCCGCGCGCGTCGACGTAGTAGCCTTGAATCGGACAGAATTGCGTGTCGCTGCCGTATGGGAGCGAGACCCATCCGTCGTAGATCTGCGGATCGGTGGCGTTAGGATAGAGCGGATAGCTCCAACCGTTGTAACAGACTTGCGCGTAGGCGTATCCGCCCTGCGGAGCGACCATCTCCACTTCGGCGGAATCTCCCGCTGAAAACGTCGTGCCGTCGAGCGAATAAAACTGAATCTCCGGAAACGATTGCTGGCTCGGGAGCGGCGGTTGTGCGGGTTCGGGCGTCGGCATCGCAGCGCTGACGGTGGTGGTAAAGGCCCACCGTTCGGCGATAGTGGCACCGTTATCGAGCGAAACCTCGGCGACGTGATTGCCCTTCGGCAATGGCGCACTCGGCAAATAAAGAATCCCGCGAGCCGTTCGCTTCGCTTGCATCGTTACGTCGGTGCCGTCGAGAATCAAGCGGATCGCCGAAGCGGAAACTTTCGGAGCGTCGATGTTCGCGCCGACGACGGGGAATGCGGTTGCATTCGCGCTATACGGAACCGGCACCAATCCGCTAATCCCCGGCGCGAGCGCGCTCGCCTTCGATGCTTTTCCCGAAACGAAGACGGCATGCCGTGCGGCGCTGTAATGAAGGCGCACGTTTAGCGCATCGGCGACAAACCGCAGCGGCGCGTAACTGCGCCCGGCGATGATCCGCGGCGCGACATCGAGTGCGGCGCTCTTCGAACCGATCCACGCCGAACGCGAGCCGATCCGGAGGCGAATCGTCGCGCCGCCCGGCCGGCGAACGTCGATTTCGCGCAGTGATGGGAGATAGTCGACGCGGCTCCCTAGAGCCTGCGAGAGCGCGCGCACCGGCAGGAGCGCGCGTTGGCGAACGACGACTGCGCGATCGCGCAATGTGCTGCCTCCGACGATGATTGCAAGGGTAGCGGGATGAAGCATCGTTCGTAAAACGTCCTATAGCGCTTGCTTGTTACGTGGTATTTATAATTCGACGAACCGGCGCGGGAGCGTATCGGGCAACCGGGTAACGATTTCGTAGGAGATCGTCTGGGCCCACCGCGCCCAATCGTCGGCGGCGATCTCTTCACTCCCGTCTCGCCCGATCAGCGTCACCGTCGCCCCGACGCCGGCGGCGGGGGCGTGGCTCAGATCGAGCACGGTGGTATTCATCGCGATCCGTCCGAGAATCGCGCACCGCGCGCCGTCGATGAGAAAGCTGCCGTTGCCGGAGAGCAGCCGTGGGATACCGTCGGCGTAGCCGAGCGGCAGCACCCCGATGCGCATCGCCCGCGGTGCGTGGAAGGTGCACCCGTAGCCGACCGCTTCACCCGCTTCGATCTCGCGGGTGACCACCAATTGCGAGCGATACGCGAGTGCGGGGCGCAATGCGATGCCGGATTCGCCCATCGCCGCGCGCGTCTGCTCCGAGGGCCAGAGCCCGTAGAGCGCGATGCCGAAGCGGGCGATATCGAGCCGCGATTGCGGCCAGAGCATCGCCGCCGCCGAGGCCGCGATATGGTGTTGCGCCGCCGGAAAGCGCGCGCGCACGCGTTCGCGCGCGATCGAAAAGCGCGCGAGCTGGTACTGGGTGTACGGAGAGTCGATCTCTTCGGCGGCGGCGAGGTGCGAAAAGACGCCGACGATTTCGACGTCGCGAACGCTCGCGACGGCATCGAGCATGGCATCGCATTGGTCGGGCGCGATACCGAAGCGATTGAGCCCGGTATTAATTTTGAGATGCACGCGCGCGCTCTTTCCGCAGGCGCGCGCCGCAGTGGCGAGATCGTGAAGGTAGCCGCGCTCGTCCCAGAGCGGCAACTCGCAATCGTTTTCGACGGCGGCACGCAGCGATGCGGCGGGAACGGGGCCGAGCACGAGCACCGGTGCGCCGATTCCTGCGGCGCGCAGTGCGAGCGCCTCATCGATCGTGTAGACGCAAAGATAACGCGCTCCCGCTTCAACGGCGCGCGCGACCTCCGGGGCTCCGTGGCCGTACGCGTTGCCCTTCACGACGAATGCCGCATGCGTCGGCGCGACGAGCGCGCGCAGCGCCTCGGCGTTCGCGCGCAGCGCCGCGAGCGATATTTCGAGCGTGCCGTTCACGCTACGCCGGCGCGTCGGTAGAGGCGGGGGTCATCGCCGCGACGATCCAGGCGATCGGCAAGCCGAAGAACACCGTGTGCGCGAGGAGCTGGAAGATAAAATCGTTCGGCGTCTTGGGGTTCTGCAATATTCCCGCTGCGAGCATGACGACATCCATTGCGATGTAGACCACGACTCCGTAGGCGAGCCCCGAGGGTAGCCAGCGCTTCGCAATAAATGGTTGCGAGGCGGCGACCCAGGCGAAGGCCACGCCCCATACCAGGGAGACCAAGAGGTGAACGATCGCGCCGTAGAGCGGTGCGAGCGGATCGGCGAGGATCGCTTTCCCCATCGCCGCCATGGCGACGACGCTCCAGAATTGCTGCATCGTGCCGCCTTGGGGGCGCACTTGGGTGACGTAGAGGAAGCCGTCGATCAGGATCGCACCGACGATGCCGGCGAGGATGCCGCGGGCGAGGATCGCGGGGTATTGGCGAGGAGTGGGAGGCATGCGGGCGCTCTTCTCCCGGTCGCTCGTTCGCTCCCACTAGGCTGCTCGACGAGCGCGCGCAGGAGTGCGGGAGAGCGAGCGCGTCTCTGTGTGGGAGTTGGAGCATTCCACCGCACGCCGATGAGGAGATCGATATGGCCGTCCACGAAGAGCCCCAGCCGACGAAAGTGCGCCTGGAACGGCGCGAGGGCTACGAATTTCTCGTCCGCGTCGAAGAGACGAGCGTGCCGGAGTTTTTCGTCGAGGAGGGCCCTCCGCTCGGTGAGGCGCGCGGCCCCAGCCCCGATACGATGCTCGGCGCGGCGGTCGGCAGCTGCTTGGCCTCGAGCCTGCTATTCTGCGTCGGAAAAGCGCACGCGTCGCTCGATGGATTGCGCGCCGATGTCTCGATTCACAAAGCGCGCAACGAACGCGGCCGCCTGCGGATCGGGGCGATCGAGGTCGAACTGCACGCGGAGATCGCCGAGGAGCACCGCGAGCGCTTCGAACGATGCCGCGCGCTCTTCGAGGACTTCTGCACCGTCACCGCAAGCGTGCGCCAGGGGATCGCCGTCGAGGTCACGCTCAGCACCTCGTAATCGCGGCCGTACGGTGCCTCGATTCGGCGCGGAGCCTGTCCTGAGCGAGCGAAGCGAGTCGAAGGGGCAGCCTACTCGGCATGACAGCTGCGCAACGATCTCGGTGCTCTTACACGAAAACGCCGACGATATGTACGCCGGCGGTTTCGATTATGTTCTCCGAAAAGAGGCCGCTGTTAGCGCGGCGGCTTTCCGTGGCCGTGCCCGGCATTGCCGTGCCCGTCGTTGCCCTTGCCGCTCTTAGCGGCATGTTCGTTCGAAGATTTTCCGCGCTCCGACTGCTTCGCGGGGGGAGCGCCGCGATTGGCGCGCGCGTTCTGCATTGCGTGTCCGCGATCTGCCGAATGCATTTGGCCGACGAAGCTCTGATGGTTCTGCTGCGGCGAGCGCCTGTAGACGCTGCGGTCGAAGTAGACCGAATGAACGGTGTGCTGGTCGACGTGCGTGACGTAGGTGTTGTAGAGGAACGTTTTGCCTTGCCACTTCCCTCCGTCATACCCTTTGCCGAAATATCCGTGGCCGTAATTGAGATTGCCGTAATACCCGACGCTCTTGCCCCAATAACCGGAGTGATAGAGATACCCGGCCGGCGTTGCCTGCCAGTAGGAAGGGGTCCACACGAGCCCCGGGCTCGGTGCGTAGGTCCATCGCCCGGCGACCCATTGGTACGAGCTGCCGTTCCAGTGCCAATAACCCGGGATCCACATGGAGTTCGGAGCCGGTGGTGCGGGCTGTTGGTAGGACGATGACGGAATCGCCGGTGGCGCGACCATCGAGATGATTTGACTCAGGGTAATCGCCGATGCCGGACGAGGCATAAAAAATGCAACGACGGCGAAGATCGCGACGAAAGGTGCGCGTGGGAATTTCATGGGAGTGCCTACATTCTGGGGATGAACCCCTCTCATGCTTCCCAGTACGACGCGATTTCACGCAGAACGAAAACGCGGTCACCCAAACGGGTAACCGCGTTGTCGCCGAGCCGAGGGCGCTCGAGGGGCTTTTAAGCGGGTGGCCCGCCGTGCCCGTGCCCGCCGTGGTCGCCGTGGCCGTGCTGTTGGTCTCCGCCGCGGTTCCCGTGCTGTTGGTTGCCGTGCTGCTGGTTACCACGCGGCTCGGGCTGCCGGTGCTGCGGCTGATAGCGCGGCTGGGGCTGTCGGTGCTGCGGCTGATAGCGCGGCTGGGGCTGCCGGTGCTGCGGCTCATAGCGCGGCTGGGGCTGCCGGCGCTGTGGCTGGTAGCGGGCGTTCCGCGGAGCGGCCGCGCGGGTGACGCGTACGAAGCTCGAGCGCCCTTCCTGCGGGGTGCGACGATAGACGTGCGGATCGTAGTAGACCGCGTTCCCGATCCTGTTGCGATCGACGTGCGTCACGTAACTGTTGTAGCGGAAACGGTCGCCATCCCACTCGCCGCCGTCGTACCCGCGGCCGTAGTAGCCGCAGCCATAGTTGACGTCGCCATAGTAGCCGACGCTCCGCCCCCAGTAGCCGCCGTTCCAATAATAGCCGTTGCCGTCCCAGGCCCAGTAACCGGGGGTCCAATAAAGGCCGGGTGCGGGTGCCGGGGTCCAGCGGCCGCGGACCCAGTGGTAGCCGCCGCGGTTCCAGCGCCAATAGCCCGGAATCCAGATCCAGTTCGGAGCCGGCGGCGGCGGTTGCTCGTAGGCGTAGTAGGGGATGGGAGGAGGTGGGCTTCCGATCGAGATGCCGATCCCGATGTTGATGCTCGCCATCGCCGGGCGTGCCCCCACGAGGCTGAGGGCGAAGATCGCGGCGGTGAGGCCGATTGCGAGACGTTTCATGCTCTGCTCCTTTGCCGACTTTTCGCAGGGAGCCGGCTATCGAAAAAACGATTCGGGCGGCTCGCTCGGCACGCCCCGGGGGGAGTTTAACCAATTGCTCATCGCATGAAACCGCTTGCACTCGGGTGGGGTCTCTGCTAATATCCAACAGGTTGGCACTCAGATGCTAAGAGTGCCAAAATCCATCTCGAAACACATTTTTGGAGGTTTTTCCGTGAACCTGAAGCCATTGGCCGACCGCGTGGTCATCGAGCACGTCGAGCAAGAAGAGAAGAGCGTCGGCGGCATTTTTCTTCCCGACACCGCGAAAGAGAAGCCCCAAGAGGGGATCGTCCGCGCGATCGGGAGCGGCCGCGTGCTCGACAACGGCACGACTGTTGCAATGACCGTGAAGGTCGGCGACCGCGTAATTTTCTCGAAATACTCGGGCAGCGAAGTCAAAATCGACGGCGTCGAGTACCTCATCGTTTCCGAAAAAGACGTCCTGGCTATCGTCGACAAAGTGCCGGCGCACGCGTAAGGAGTTAGAAAGAATATCATGGCTGCTAAACAACTCGTATTTGATGAATCCGCTCGTCGCGCTCTCGAGCGCGGAGCAAACATGCTCGCCGATGCCGTCAAGGTAACGCTCGGGCCCAAGGGACGCAACGTCGTCCTCGACAAGAAATTCGGTTCGCCCACCATCACCAACGACGGCGTGACGATCGCCAAAGAGATCGAACTGCCCGACGCGTTTGAAAACATGGGCGCGCAGCTCGTGAAAGAAGTCGCGAGCAAGACCAACGATATCGCCGGCGACGGAACGACCACCGCGACGGTGCTCGCCCAGGCGATCATCCGCGAGGGCCTGCGCAACGTAACGGCCGGAAGCAATCCGCTGCTCATCAAGCGCGGCATCGAGAAGGCCGTCGAAGTTGCGGTCAAGGAAATGGAATCGTTCAAGCAGGTCGTCGACACCAAAGAGAAGATCGCTCAGGTCGCATCGATCTCCGCGAACGACAAAGAGATCGGCAACTTCATCGCCGATGCGATGGAGAAGGTCGGTAAAGACGGCGTTATCACCGTCGAAGAATCGAAGACCCTCAAGACCGAAGTCGAAACCAAAGACGGCATGCAGTTCGACAAGGGCTACATTTCGCCGTACATGGTGACCGACAGCGAGCGTATGGAAGCGGTTCTCGACGATCCGTTCATCCTCGTCACCGAGCGCAAGATCACGGCGATCGCCGATATTCTTCCGCTGCTCGAAAAAGTCGTCCAGGTTCAGAAGCCGCTGATGATCATCGCCGAAGACGTCGAGGGCGAAGCCCTGGCGACGATGGTGGTGAATAAGCTCCGCGGTACATTCACCAGCGTTGCGGTGAAAGCGCCGGGCTTCGGCGACCGCCGCAAAGAGATGCTCAAGGACATCGCGACCCTCACCGGCGCGACGGTCATCAGCGAAGAGCTCGGCCTCAAGCTCGATAAGGTCACCCCGGATCAGCTCGGCCGCGCCAAACGCGTGAAGATCACCAAAGAAGAGACGACCATCGTCGACGGCGCCGGCAAGAGCGATGCGATCAAGGGCCGCATCGAGATGATCAAAAAGCAGATCGAAGACACCGACTCGGATTTCGATCGTGAGAAGCTCCAGGAGCGCCTCGCGAAGTTGTCGGGCGGCGTCGCGGTAATCCAGGTCGGTGCCGCAACCGAGACCGAGCTCAAAGAGAAGAAGCATCGCATCGAGGACGCGCTCTCGGCGACCCGCGCCGCGGTGCAAGAAGGCATGATCCCCGGCGGCGGCAGCTCGCTCGTCCACGCGGTCAAAGCGATCGAGAAGTACGTCGAAACCGCGCCGAAGACCAACGGCCACGCGGCAACGTGGGCCGATGAGAAGATCGGCATCGACATCATCCGCAAGGCCCTCGAAGAGCCGCTTCGTCAGATCGCGTTCAACGCGGGCTTCGAAGGCTCGGTCGAAGTGAACAACGTGAAGAGCAAGAAAGCTCCGCACGGTTTCGATGCGATGACCGGCGAGATCGTCGACATGTTCAAGGCGGGTATCGTCGAGCCGTTCAAAGTGACGCGCTCGGCCCTGCAGAACGCCGCTTCGATCGGCGCGCTCATTCTCACCACCGAGACCCTGATCGCCGACAAGCCCGAGCCCAAGAAAGACGCCCCGGCGATGCCCGGCGGCGGCATGGGCGGCTACGACATGATGTAATTTCGCTTCGCGGCGAAATGCACGTGCGGTACCCCGGCAGCGAACGCTGCCGGGGTACTTTTTTGTGCGGCCGCGGCCGCTCTTTCCGGCGCCACGCGCCGAGCCGAAAGGCTAGTGGCGATTTGCACATACGTGCCGATAGCTCGTTGAAGGGTGTCGCTGCGAGCGTGGCGTAGGCTGCTCACTACACGAGAGCGAGGGAGCGATGGAGCGCAGGCCCAGGTTATCTCCGGTGCAGAGTATTGCCGTGGCGGCTCTCTATCTCGTCGCGTGGGTCGGGAGCGATCTTCTCGGAACGCTCTATAACGGCGCGCACGGTACATTTTATCCCTGGTTTCTCGGCGCCGCGCTCACGTTCTATCTCATCTATACCTTCGGCTACGCCTACGCACCGCTCGCGGTGCTCGCCGAAATTACGCGGCCGATCGTCTTTCCCGCAACGGCGCATCTCCCGCCGCTCGTGTATTGGGAGTTCGGCATCATCGCCGCTATCGGGTATTCGCTGGTCGTGCTGATACTCAAGCGCGTATTAGCGGTTCACCTCCCGTTCGTGAGCTTCCAAGACGCCGCAAATTTCTGCGGCGTCTCTATTGTTGCGCCGCTCGTGCTCGCGCTGATCCCCGGCGCGATTGCGGTTTCGATTTACGGTGGAGGCTGGCAGCACTATTTGCGCGAGGTCGTGAGCTTTTGGGTCGGTGATACCCTCGGGCTATTAGTGCTCGTGCCGATTCTCGCGACCTACCTGACGCCGCTGCTCGTCGCAGACCCCGACGAACCGCCGGCCCCCGTCTTCGATATCAAACTGCGCGAACGGATGCTGCTCTATACGACGGTGATCGGCGCGACGCTGTTGGGATACGCCGCCGTGCTGACCGGCGTCAGCGGAGATCCGCTTCGGTATTTCGTCTTTCTTCCGCTGATGTGGATGGCGGCGCGCGGCGGTTTGCGCCTCGCCATTCCCGGAATCTTCGTGACCGACGCGCTCACGAGCATTTTGAATTATATCTTTCCCACCACCGCGATCCACCCGATCGATCTGCAGACCTTTATCGTGATCTCGGCGATCTCGTCGCTCTCCGTCGGCGCGCTCGTCGACCAACGCGCGCGTGCCGAACGGCAGACGCGAGCGCTCGCGTTCACCAATTCGCTGAGCGGTCTGCCGAACCGGCGCGGCCTCGAACGCTGGCTCGGCCGCAGCGAAGGCGCGTTGCTGCTGGCGCTCATCGATATCGATCACATGAAGCTGACGAACGAAGGGCTAACGCGTGCGGCGGGCGACAAGTTGCTCCAACGGATCGCCGAACGTTGTAACGATTTCTCCGGAGCGGATTTCGTCGCGCACGTCAGTGCCGACGAATTCGCGATGGTGGTGCGCGGGGGAGTCGAGGGCGCGCATCAGCTAGGGCAACGCATCGCCGAGCTGTTCGAAGAGCCGGTCGCGGTCGAAGAGCACGAACTTTACGTCTCGGTCTCGGTGGGGATCGCCTTCGCAGCCGAATACGCAGAATACGAAGACGTGCTACGGCACGCCGATCTCGCCATGTACCGGGCGAAGCAGGCCGGCCGCAACCGGGCCGTGCTCTATACCGCCGATCTCGCCGAAGAAAAGCGCACGCTCTCCCTGGCAACGGAACTGCACGCCGCCGTCCGTAATCGCGAGTTCGTGCTGTTCTATCAGCCAATCTTCGAATTCGTCGGTGAAAACTTGCGCTGCACCGGCGTCGAAGCGCTCCTGCGTTGGAACCATCCTCGCCTCGGGTTGCTCGAGCCGTCGGCGTTTCTCGATTTTTTGGAGAACATGACGCTCGCCGAACGCGTCGGCCTCTGGGTGCTCGGCGAGGCGGCGCGACAAGCCCGCGAATGGCTCGATGCCGACGTGGATCTGCAAGTCTGGATCAATCTTTTTCCGCGCCAGGCGCTCGATCCGCGCTTACCCGAACACCTAAAAACGTTGCTCGACGAACACGGGCTCTCGCCTTCGCGTTTCGTACTCGAGATCGTCGAACGCGTGATTGCCGAAGACACGAACGATATCGAGCGTGCGGTGCGCGCCCTCCACGAACTCGGCACGATGACGGCGATCGACGATTTCGGAACCGGGCATTCGTCGCTCGCTCGGTTACGCGAAGTTCCGGTCGACGTGATGAAAATCGATCAACAATTCGTCGCTCGCTGCGAGATCGACGACAAAGCGAGCGGTGTCGTACAGGCGGTATTGAAGATCGCGCAGGAGCTCCGCCTTCGTCCGCTCGCGGAGGGGATCGAAAACGAAGCACAATTGGAACGATTGCGCTTCTACGGATGTCGCTACGTCCAAGGCTATTTTCTCGCCCGTCCGATGCGAGCCGACGATTTCTTCCGCTGGCTGACGGTAACGCGCGTCTAGCGAACGTTCCATAACCTATTCGCAGGTAGGAGTCGAGCCGACGCACGCAAACATCATAGGACATGGGCAATAAGGCGGTCAACGATTTCACGATACGGGTCGCTACGGTCAACGGCTCGGGGAGTCAGTCCTCGAACTTGGTGCTCACGAATGCGATCTTTCGGCTCGGCGTTCCGGTAGCGCCGAAAAATGTTTTCCCTTCGAATATCGAGGGGCTTCCGACCTGGTACGACATTCGAGCGACCGCACGCGGTTATCGTTGCCGATCGCGAACCATCGATCTTCTGGTCGCCCTCGATACCGCCACTTGGACGCAAGATGTGGCGAGCGTTCGCTCCGGGGGCGCGATCGTCCACGAAAGCACCTATCCGGTCGCGGGGCTCACGCAGCGCGACGACATCACCTATTACGCCGTTCCTTTTACGGAACTTGCGAAAACGCACGTTAAAGACGGCGCGATGCGCAAATACTTGACCAATATGATCTACGTAGGGGTGCTCGCCGAGTTATTGCGCATTCCCGAATCGACGATCGAAGCGGCGCTCGGCGCGCAATTTAAGAGCAAACCAAAGGCCGCAGCGGCGAACTTGGAAGCGGTGCGGGTCGGCTCTGCGTACGCGCGCGAACATCTGCCGCCGTTGGAAAATATCGCGATCGAACCGATGACCGGCGCGACCGACGAATTGTTTTTTATCGACGGAAACCGTGCCGCCGCGCTGGGATGCGTGATGGGCGGTTGCACCGTCAGCGCGTGGTATCCCATCACGCCGGCCTCCTCGCTCTGCGAATCGTTTATCGCGCTCTGTGAAAAATATCGCGTCGATCCCGAAACCGGCGAGCGAAAATATGCCGTCGTTCAAGCCGAGGACGAACTTGCGGCGGTCGGCATGATTATCGGCGCGGGGTGGGCCGGCGCGCGCGCGATGACCGCTACCTCGGGGCCCGGCATCTCGTTGATGGCCGAATACGTCGGCTATGCCTCGTTCGCCGAAATACCGGCGGTAATTTTCGACGTGCAACGCGTCGGCCCGTCGACCGGGTTGCCGACCCGAACGATGCAGGGCGATCTCAGCTTTACCTACACCTTAGGGCACGGCGATACGAAACATCCCGTGCTGTTGCCCGGAACCGTCGAAGAGCTCTACGAAGACGGCATGGCCGCGCTCGATCTCGCGGAGCGGATGCAGTGCCCGGTCTTCGTGCTCTCCGATCTCGATCTCGGCATGAATTCGTGGCTGACCAAGCCGTTTGCGTATCCCGAGAAGCCGTTCGATCGCGGGAAGGTTCTTCGCGCCGAGGATTTGAGCGCGCAACCCGACTGGGGGCGCTATCGCGACGTCGACGGCGACGGAATTCCCTACCGGACCCTTCCCGGGACCGAACACCCCGCAGCCGGATATTTTACGCGCGGTACCGGGCACGACGAAGAAGCGAAATACTCCGAAAATCCCGAGGTATGGCAGCGTAACCTCGATCGCCTCGCGCGCAAGCACGAAACGGCGCGTACGTTGGTCCCGCAGCCGCTCTGCGAGGAAACGGGGCGTGCGATCGGCATCCTCGCCTACGGATCGACGCATCATGCGGTCGTCGAAGCACGCGATCTGCTCCGCGAAGCGGGGCTGGAGACCGATTATCTTCGCGTGCGCGCGCTGCCGCTCGCAGCCGAAGTTGCGGAATTCATCGATCGGCACGAAACGGTCTACGTCGTCGAACAGAACCGCGACGGCCAATTATTCGGCATTCTTCGGAACGAATTACTTCCGGAGCAGATCGCGCGATTGCGGTCGCTTCGGCACTATAACGGCGTTTCGATCGACGCCTCGGCGATCGTCGATCCGCTGCTCGAATCACGACGCGAACTCGCCCATGCAGGAGGTGCACGTTCATGACCGCCGCCGCTCAAACCCTCAACATCATCGGGCTCGCTCGAGAGGTCTACAAAGGCTCGCCGACCACGCTCTGCGCGGGTTGCGGACATAACTCGATCACCAATCATCTCATCAAAGCGCTCTACGAATACGGCGTACCGCCGCATCGGTTGGCGAAGATGAGCGGCATCGGATGCAGTTCGAAGACCCCCGCCTATTTCGTCGATCGGGCGCACGGCTTTAACGGCCTTCACGGGCGCATGCCCTCGGCCGCGACCGGAGCGAAACTCGCGAATCGCGAGTTGATGGTTCTCGGAATCAGCGGCGACGGAGATACCGCGTCGATCGGGCTCGGCCAATACTGTCATATGATTCGTCGGAACGTCGATATCACGTACATCGTCGAAAATAACGGCGTCTACGGGCTCACCAAGGGGCAATTTTCGGCGACCGCAGATGTCGGTTCCACCCTCAAGCATGGCGGAACCAATGCCTACACGACGATCGACGTTTGCGGCCTGGCGATCGAACTCGGCGCGACCTTCGTCGCGCGTTCGTTCTCCGGGGACGGCAAGCAACTCGTTCCGCTCCTAGAGGCGGCGTTCGCTCATCGCGGCACGGCGATCCTCGACGTTATCAGCCCTTGCG
The DNA here is from genome assembly GCA_021786705.1 of bacterium. Taxonomy (GTDB): domain Bacteria; phylum Vulcanimicrobiota; class Vulcanimicrobiia; order Vulcanimicrobiales; family Vulcanimicrobiaceae; genus JABEUX01. Next base: position 24,193 of record JAJYMV010000147.1, on the reverse strand, counting down.
TAACGTTTAACGACCACGAGGGCTCGACCAAGAGCTACGCGTACGTGAAAGAGCACGACGTGCTCGTGAACGCTCCGGATTTCATTCCCGCGGGGAAAGAGATCGTCGTCGACTACGAACCCGGCACGGTTCAAGAAGTCGAACTCGACGATGGTTCGCACCTGTTACTGCGCAAACTCGACCGCGAATATGACGCGACCGACCGTCTTGGCGCGCTCCGTACGATACACGAAAGCCGCACGCGCGGAGAGCTCGTCACCGGCCTGCTCTTCGTCAGCGGCGACGAGCCCGATCTCTGCGAGCGCGAACGCATGCCCGCTCGGCCGCTGCGCGATTATGCCGAGGGGGAACTCCGCCTGGATCGTGCGACGTTTGCAAAGATCGCAGGCGGAGCGTAGCCTTTAGGGACGGTTGCGCAGCCCTTCGGTATTCTCGGCGATGCGGAAGACCGCAACGATGAACTCGAGATAGATGCGCGCGGCGATCGATCCGAGAACGAAGATGATCGGCGTGAGAATAACGTGCAGCACGATGCCGCCGAAGCTCGGCCCTTCGGGCGGGCCGAAGAACGAGTAGACCGGTACGAACGCCGAACCGAGATAGGCGAGCGAGCCCATCGCGACGCCGACGAGTGCGAGCGCGTAGACGACCTGAATTATTTTTGGAGTGATGAATGCGTGAAACGAGAGATCGTAGAGGGCGGAGAGAAATCCCTTCGCCGCTGCGGATTGGTCCACGGTGTTCCTCCTCATTGGTGTACGAGTAGTAGGTAAAAATCCGCTTCGCGCGCCGGGTTCGGCACCCTGCAGCCCTAGCAGGGTGGGGCGGAGTTCGCGCTAAGGACTCGGTATGCCGATCGCACAGGCCGCCCTCAACGAGCTCCTGCGTACGACGACGCAGCTGCGTCGCGTCGCAGGTGCGGGCCGCTACGGCGACGCGAAAGACGTTCCGTTCGTGAAGGTGCGCGGGAGCGGCGAGAACAGCCTCGGCGGGTTTGCCGATGCGCGGTACGTCGTCTCGGGAACGATGGGGCCCGATGCTCGCGGTATTCTCGCGGTACCGTTGATGAGCGGTGGGAGCGGCGGCGATTTTACCGTGTTGATCTACGCCGCCGACGGGAGCGGCCGGCTTCGGTATGCGGGAAAGGTCGATTGGGGTGCCGGGCATATCGGCGTGACACTTTCGTACGCATCGATCGTCGTGACCGAACCAATCTACGCCGCAAACGATCCGAACTGTTGCCCGAGCGCCTATCTCGTCGAGCTCTATCAAATCCGCAAAGGGCGACTCGTTCGAGTCGGTAGTGCGAACGTCCCGAAGCCGCGTTAGCCGGGGCGGCCTTCGCGCGCGCGCTTGCGCGCGGCGAAGATTGCATAGACAGGGAGGCCGCTCGCGATGATTCCCCAGCCGATCAACGTGTCGATCGGTGCCTTATAGAGCGCGCCCGCGACGATGGCGAAGGCGATCGAGGTAAAAAGCGCGGTCGAATAGGGATGGAACGGCACCTTCATGCGCGGCTCTTCGGCGCCGCTCCGCGCGTCGCGCGCCCGAATGATGAAGAGCGCGATTCCCGCAAGCATCAAAAACAGAAAATCGGCACTGGTAATATAATTGAGTAATTGATCGTAGCTCCGCGAGAGCGTTAGTGCGACGACGATCGCCGCTTGAACGAGAATCGCGACGATCGGCGCGCCCGTCCGCGGATCGAGCTTTGCGAAGGCCCGGAAAAAGAGGCCGTCGACGCCCATTTGGTAGTAGACGCGCGGCGCGGTGAGCAATTGATTGCTGACGAATCCGAGTAACGAAAGCGCGACGACGGCGCCGACGATCCGTTGTGCGACCGCTCCGAACGCAACGCGCGCGACGTCGGCGATCGGCGTGGTCGTCGCCGCGAGGCCGGTGATGCCGAGCGCGTGGATGAGGACCGCATTGACGGCGACGTAGATCGCGGTAACGCCCAACACGCCGAGCGCGAGCCCGCGCGGTAACGAGCGTGCCGGGTCGCGAATCTCCGCCGAAACGTAGGTGCCGGGGCCCCAGCCGAGATAGGAAAAAAGAACCGGAAGCATGGCGACGCCGAGAAGCCCGATCGAGGGTTGCGGCACGGCGGCGAGGGCGGCAGGGGGTGCGTGCGGCGCCGCGAGCGCGATGATGACAAAGAGCGCGAACGCGAGAATCTTTGCGAACATGAACGCGTTCTGCGCGTTCGCACCGGCGCGCACGCCGAGCGCGTTGATCGCCGTAAAGAGCAGCACCGCGGCGATCGCGAGCGCGCCGAGCGTCGTCGGCGTCGAGGCGATGCCGAAGACCGGTGCGGCGTATCCCGCGAACGCAATCGCCGCCGAGGCCGCGCCGCCGCTCATCGCGATGAAGAGCAGCATCCACCCGAAAACGAAGGCGAGCGCAGGATGAAAGGCGTCGCGCAGATAGGCGTAGAGCCCGCCGTCGAGCGGGCGGCGTGCGGCGAGTTCGCCGAGAACGAGCGCGCCGAGCAAAGAGATCGCGCCGCCGAGAATCCAGGCGCCGAGAATCGCGGGTGCCGTTCCGAGGTCGCGCGCGACGACGGAGGGCGTACGAAATATTCCCGAACCGATGATACCGCCGATGGTAACGAGCGCTACGTCGAGCGTCCCGAGCCGCCGACGAAGGTTCACGCGCCGGCGGAAGTCTGCAGCAGCGCGAGTTCCTTCGGCGGTGCGAAGATAATCGCGGGTTCGCGTTCTCCGAAATCGAGGATCGTCGCGTCGCCGACGAGTTCGCGAATGCGATCGACGATGCCCGCGACGAGCGTCTCGGGCGACGAAGCGCCTGCGGTGACCCCGATACGAGCGTGCCCGACGAACCACTCGGCGCGCAGTTGTTCGGTGCAGTCGACAAGATAGGCAGTGGCGCCGATCTGTTCCGCACATTCGCGCAGACGCTGCGAATTCGAACTGTTTTCGGAGCCGACGACGACCACGACTTCGGCCTCCGCGGCGAGGGCCTTCACCGCGACCTGACGGTTTTGCGTGGCGTAGCAAATATCGCTGCGCGCGGGTTCGCGCAATGCGGGAAAGCGTTGGCGCAGTGCGGCGAGAATGGCAACCGTATCGTCGAGCGAGAGCGTCGTCTGCGTGACGACGGCGACGCGCTCGGGATTGGGAACCGGCACCGAGAGGGCCTGCGCGACATCTTCAACCAACGCGATGCCGCCGGGAACGTGCCCGAGCGTCCCGTCGACTTCGTCGTGGTTGCGATGTCCGACGAGCAAGACGAAGTAGCCGTCTTTTGCAAAACGGAGTGCTTCGAGGTGTACTTTGGAGACGAGCGGGCAGGTCGCGTCGACGATACGGAGCCCGCGTTCGCGCGCCTCGCGTTGTACCGTCGGCGACACGCCGTGCGCGCTGAAGACCGCGAGCGCGCCGTTCGGGATCTCGTCGAGTCCCTCCACGAAGACGACGCCGCGCGCGCGGAGTCCCTCCACGACCTCGCGGTTGTGAACGATTTCGCGGCGCACGTAGAGCGGAGCGCCGTGCGCTTCGATCAGCTGCTCGACGATATCGATCGCACGGTCGACGCCGGCACAGAAGCCGCGCGGGTTGGCTAAGAGGATCTCGGTCATAGGCGAATGGTACAGCCTACGCCCCGGGGTTCAGTAAGACCTTGATGGCGCGGCGTTCGTCCATCGCGGCGTAGCCCTCGGCGACGCGCGCGAGCGGAATGCGGCTGTCGAAGACGCGCCCGGGGTGGATTTGGCCGGCGACGCAGGCCGCCATCAGCGTCTCGATATAGGCGCGTGCCGGGGCAAGCCCGCCGCGGAGGTTGAGGTTTTTGAGAAAAATCGAGCGCAGATCGGGCGCCTTGACGTTATGCGGGACGCCGACGTAGGTGACGGTGCCTCCGGGGGCGGCGGCGGCGATGGCGAGGTTGAAACTCTCCTCGTTTCCCACGGCCTCGACGATGGACGGCGCCCCACCCTCGGTGAGCGCGAGCAGGCGGTCGAGCGTCTGCGGATCGTGGGAATCGAGGCAATCGTCGGCGCCGAAATCGGCGGCGATCTTCAAGCGTTCGGCGTTATGCCCGACCGCGATCACGCGCTCGGCGCGATGAACGCGCGCGGCGGAGAGCACCGCGCAGAGACCGACGGCGCCGTCGCCGATGACGACGACCGTGCCGCCGTTCCCGGCGCCCGCGGTGGTCGCTCCGTGATGTCCGGTCGCCATGACGTCGCAGAGCGTCGCCGCATCGGCGAGCATTTCGTCGTTATCGCGCATTGCTTCGTGCATGACTGCAAGCGTTCCGTCGGCGAAGGGTACGCGTACGAACTCGGCTTGAGCACCGTTTGCCTCGTCGCCCCAAAAACTTCCATGAACGCACGAGGTCTGCAAACCGCGGCGGCAATAGGCGCAGGTTCCGTCGCCGATCGCAAACGGCGCGATCACCGCGTCGCCGGGCTCGAGCGTCTTCACGGCGCTGCCGACCTCTTCGACGATACCGACGAATTCGTGTCCGGTCCGTTCGCCGGGTTCGCGTTCGACGATGCCGCGATAGAACCAAAGATCGCTGCCGCAGATCGCCGCGCGCGTGACGCGCACGATGGCATCGGTCGCTTCGCGCAGCGACGGGTCGGGAACGGTTTCGAGCCGCACGTCGCGCGTGCCGTGATAAACGGTGGCTTTCATCACCCACCGGAACCCGCAGCGGCGTCGGGAGGTTGCTCGGCGAGGAAAACTTCGTCGGCAAAGGCGCGGACGATCGCGGTGAAACGCGCGCTCTCGCGTATCGGCGCGACGTGGTCCGAACCGAGCAGGATCTCACGGCGTGCGTTCGGTGCGCTGCGGAGAAAGCGCGCTTCGTCGGAACGAAAGATCAGATCGTACTCGCCGTTTACGATGAGGATCGGGCGATGGTAGCGCGCGATGAGTTCGCTCTGTCGCAACCCGTGCGCCGCCATTGCACTCGTCGAATCGAGGACGCGCGGATCGAACGGAATGCGTTCGATCTCCCGCGCCCACTCGTCGCCGACGACGGCGTGCAGAGAGAACGATGCGAGCGAATGATAGATCGGGTGCGGGAGCGCTCCCATCGCTTGCGCCATGATGCGAAACGGCAGGCGCTTCCATCCGTCGAAATCGTAGGTCGCACCGGCGAGCAGCAACGCTCGGCTCGCGGCGAGATGCTGTGAAAAATACGAAACCGCAACGAAGCCGCCGAGTGAATATCCGACGACGAGCGGCGGCATCGCGCAGGCTTCGACCGCCGCATCGAGCGCGGCGCTCACGCGATCGGTATCGAACGGCTCGTCAACGCGCCCGCCGTGTCCGGGCAAATCGATCGCGACGACGTAATAGCGGTCGGCGAGCGCCCGTGCGTGTCGCTCCCAAATCGCCTTTCCCAGGCGCAAGCCGTGGAGGAAGAGGATCGGCGATCGGCCGCGCTGCCCGTAGGCGGCGATGGTTGAAGCGTCGTTCATGCGCCGACAACCTGCGCGTCCCACCTAGGTTTCGCCTGCATGCGGCGAATGAGGCCTCCATGCAACCGATTCACGCGCTCGCTCTCCTTCTCGCGTTCGCGCCGCAACAGGCGCCGGTCGCGATTCCGACGCAGCCGCCGGTGCTCGCCGCACCGCCGCTCGCACCGTTGCCCAGCGATACGTTGAATAACGGCCCTTGCCTCGATTCGCCTCGGGCGGTCCCGCTCGTCCTGCAGGCCCCGGTAACGGTCGGGAACCAGATCGTCCGCATCGACAAGGTCGTCTCGACCGATTCGATGATGCCCGGTGAGGTCATCGGTTTTCTCTATACGCTCCAGGACGGCACGACCTGGCTCGGTCAGCGTACGCCCGACTATATGTCCGCCGCCGATTCCCGTGCGATCAACCTCGTGCTCGCCGGCTCGCGGCTCCCTGCCGATACCGAGACCGCTTTCCCCCCGCAGATGCGCTATGGGGTCGCCACGCACTATCGGCAGTTCTTCCCCGTCCAGATCCAGGCGAGCGCGCTCTCGGCGCTCCGCGTCCGGATCGACCCCTGCGTGGCGTGGCCCTCGGGGCGCCAGCTCCCCGATCCGCGCTTCTGACGGCTTAGCACTTGACGCATCCGACTGCTAACGGTATGGGTTAAGGATGCGATGGAGTTTGTAATTCGAGGGCGCCGCGGGCGTTTCGAACCGAATGCCGACGCCTTCCTCGACGAAGAGCGGGAGGCGCTCGTCGTTACGCTCGAGGTCGCGGGCGTCGCTCCGGAATCGATCCGCTTGGCCGTCGAGGCCGACCGTTTGCTCGTCGCCGGGCGGCGTTTCGATACCCTGCCGCAGCGCCGCGGTTCGTTCGTGCTCAAAGAGATCGCTTTCGGCGAATTCGGCCGCGAATTCACCCTCCCCGTTCCGGTCGATCTCGAGCGCACCTCGGCGACGTACCTGGACGGCTTGCTCTCCATCGTGCTGCCCATTGCAGCGACTGCGTATATTCCGACCACACGTAACGACGTGCGGATCATCGTGCAAAGGATCGTCATCTAATTATGGCCGCGAAAGCGAAACCCATCGTTCCCGCCGGGTTGCTCGGCATTCTGCCGCTGCAGGAAGCCGTGCTCTTCCCGAACACCGTCATCCCGCTCGCGGTGGTGAAGAAGCCGGGCATTCGCCTCGTCGAAGAAGCGATTCGCGAGGGTCGCCCGATCGGCTTGACCGTGCTCAAGGATCGCGAGACGGAGAACCCGGGCCCCGACGACGTCGAACGCATTGGAACCATCGGCGTCATTCAGAAGATGCTCAAGGTTCCCGACGGAACGCTCCGTTGCATCGTTGCCGGCCAATCGGTCTTCCGCATCGAGCAATTCACGCAGAGCGATCCCTATTTGGTCGCCGCATATACGGAATTACCCGATAAGACCGTCGAAAACGAAGCGCGCGTCGCGATGCATCGCAATCTCGCCGGGCTCTTCCAAAAACTCCTCTCGTACCTGCCGCAGGCACCGCGCGAGATGGAGATGGAAGTTCAAAATATTACCGACTCCAACGTGCTGACCTATTTCGTCGCGTCGACGATGCGCTTGGAGACCGCCGAGCGCCAGGCGCTGCTCGAAGAACGCGATACCGCCAAGCGGATGCGCAAGCTCACGATGTTGCTCACCAAAGAGCTCGAAGTCGTCGAGCTCGGGCATAAGATTCAGGGCGATATTCAGCGCGAGATGGACAAAAATCAGCGCGAGTTCTACCTGCGCCAGCAGCTGCGCGCCATTCAAGAGGAGCTCGGAGAGATCGATCCGCAGCTCGCCGAGGTGAACGAACTCAAAAAGAAAATCGACGAAGCGAAGATGCCCGAGGAGGCGCAAAAGGCCGCCGAGCGCGAGCTCGACCGCCTCTCGAAGGTGCCGCAGGCGAGCCCCGAATACAGCGTCATCCGCACCTATCTCGACTGGCTCGTGCAGTTGCCGTGGAACGTGGCGACCACCGATGCCATCGATATTCGCAAAGCGCGAGAGATCCTCGACGAAGACCATTACGATCTCGAGAAAATCAAGGATCGTATCATCGAATATCTTGCAGTCGGAAAACTCAAGAATCGTTTGAGCGGCCCGATCCTGTGCTTCGTCGGCCCTCCCGGCGTTGGAAAGACCTCGCTCGGGCAATCGATCGCCCGTGCGATGGGGCGGAAGTTCGTGCGGCTCTCGGTCGGCGGCGTCCGCGACGAAGCAGAGATTCGCGGCCATCGCCGCACCTATATCGGCGCGATGCCGGGCACGATCGTGCGCGCGATTCGCGATGCCGGTACGCGCAATCCGGTGATGATGATCGACGAAATCGATAAAGTCGGCTCCGATTTTCGCGGCGATCCGCAATCGGCGCTCTTGGAGGTGCTCGATCCCGAGCAGAACAAGAGCTATCGGGACCACTATCTCGATCTTCCGTTCGACTTGAGCCAAGTGCTCTTTGTGTGCACCGCGAACTCACTGGACACTATCTCTCCGCCGCTGCGCGACCGCATGGAGATCATCCAACTCTCGGGCTACACCGAGTTCGAAAAATTGCAGATTGCCAAGCGCTATTTGTTGAAAAAACAGCGCCTTGCAAACGGCGTCAAGGACGCGCAATCGCAAATTAGCGATACGGCGTTGCGCGCGATTATCAACGATTATACGCGCGAGGCGGGCGTCCGTAATCTCGACCGCGAGATTGGGACGGTCTTCCGTAAAATCGCGCGCAAGGTTGCGGAGAACGCAAAATATAAAGCGCGTGTCAAGCCGGAGAGCCTCGTCGAGTATTTGAAGAAGCCGCGCTTCTTCAACGAAGTGAAGAAACGCGTCGCTTCGGTCGGGGTCGCGACGGGAATGGCCTGGACGCCGGTCGGTGGGGATATTCTCTTCATCGAGACGCAAGTGATGCCCGGCAGCGGGAAAGTGGTGTTGACGGGGCAACTCGGCGATGTCATGAAGGAGAGCGCGCAAGCCGCGGTTTCGTTCCTACGGTCGCGTTCGAACGAACTCGGGCTCGCCGAGGACTTCTTCGCCAAGCACGACATCCACATTCACGTTCCCGCCGGCGCGACGCCGAAGGATGGCCCCTCCGCGGGTATCGCGTTGGTAACGTCGATCGCGTCGATGCTCACCGGGAACAAAGTCGACCCGAATCTGGCGATGACCGGTGAAATTACGTTGACCGGTCAGGTGCTGCCGATCGGCGGCTTAAAAGAGAAGGTGCTCGGTGCGAGGCGCTCGGGGATCTCGAAGGTGCTGTTGCCCAAGCGCAACGAGGTCGATCTCGACGATATTCCCGACGAAGTGCGGACGCAGATGACGTTCGTATCGGTCGAGGAGCTCTCCGAGGTGCTCGCTCACGCGCTCGGTAAACGCATCATCGCTCCGGTACCGCTCGGCAACGAGAACCTCAAGCGAAACGGCATCGTCGTACCGATGCCCAAACGCGGCGCCGGGAAGCGCTCGGGAGCGACGCGCGGACGCGCGAAGATTTCGCCGCGCCCGGCATCGCGCGCCTAACGCGCGCGATCGAGGAGATGCGCGATTTCATAGGCGGGCGTCGCCTGCAATTCGCGCATGAGGGCTCGGGAGTACGTGCGATAGTCGCGTAGCGCGCCGAGGCGATCCCGGGCGACGAGGTGCGAACGAATGAGGACGCTCCACGCGCGTTCGTCGCAATCATCGTATGCGAGGGCGCGGCGAGCGAGGAGCACCGAACGTTCGATCTCCCCGGCTCCGAGCGCTCGTTCGGCGAGCGTCGTTCTGACGGCTTGCGCGAACTCTTCGAGGCGTCGATAGGTCGGCGCGAGCCACTCAGGGATTTCGTAGAGCGCGGCGGCATTCGTCGCGCTCTCGAGCCGCGTTACGAGCTCCTCGCAGGCGTGATGCTCCGGGAGATCCCAGCGCTCGGCGAAGCACCAGAGGTCGACGCGAACCTCGCCGTCGTCGAGGCGATAGGAGCCCCCGTTGCGCGCGAACAGCTCGTCGCCGAAGCGTCGGCGGAGACGATGGAGCGCGACGTAGAGCCGGTTTCGTGCGGTCGCCGTGGCGCTCTGCGGCCAAAGCAGTTCCGTCAAGCGCTCGGCACCGATCCCCCGCCGATGGAGTGCGAGCGCGAGTAGCAGCTCGCGTTCGCCGCGGGCGAGGGGAAGCCGTTCCTCGCCGCGCCGAGCGTAGCCGGAGAGGAGTTCGAGATGGATTCGTGGGCCGTTCATCCTCGCACCGTACGTCGTGCGACTTACAGAACGGTCACAATCAGGCACTCTCCCGCAACGAACGGTAAAATTCTTCGAATTGCGGGGAGGGCGAAAGCCCGAGCTCGCGCTCGAGCGCGCGGCGGCAGTCAGCATAGGCGCGTTGCGCCGCAGCCGGGTCGTTCGCGGCGAGGAGCGCGCGAATTGCGAGGAGATAGCCGCTCTCGTCGCAGGGGGCGAGCCGCCGGAGATCGTCGGCGATCGCGAGCGGAATCGAGAGCTCGCCGCGCGCCACCAACGCCTCTCCGAGATCGACGAGCGCATCGCGCCGAAGGCTCTCCAGCCAGAGGTCGAATTCGGCGAACCATTCGCAGCGCCGGAGGAGTGCCGGGATCTCTGCACTGACGAACGTTCGCAAGCGCTCGAGTTCGCCGAGATCTCTCGCGCGCGCCGCGGAGCGCAGCTCGTCGATGTCGGTGCGCACCGTCGCTCCCAGCGCGTACTGCCGACGCTCGGCGAGGAGGGTTCCGGGCGGCAGTTTTTTTCGGAGCCGGGAGATCGTCGTCTGGAGCGCGCTCGCCGCCGCACGTGCATCGCGATCGGGCCAGATCGCGTCGGCGAGGTGCGCGCTCGAGATCGGCGCGCGATGAAGCGCGAGATAGCAGAGGAGTTCGAGTTCGCGTCCGGTCACTGCAACCGGCGAAGCGCCGAGCAGGACGAGTCCTCGATAGACGCTTAGATAGAGGGTCTCCCGCGCCGCGTTCGTGGTTTTTGTGGGGCGGAGGATGAGTTGCATCTCGACGACCGCACCGGAACGGTCGCGATCGACGGAGAGCGTCGCGTCATACTCCCGCAATTCGTTGCGTTGGTTCCGGAGCGCGATCTCCAGCGTCGTGCGCGCGTTCGCGCTCGTTCGGATCGCCGCGCGCGCCACCTTCGTCATGAGGCCGGCGTTGCTCGCACCGAGAACGTCGGCGATCTGCCTACCGACGAGCTCTTCGTGCGATACGCCGAGTACCGATTCGATCGCTGCGGTCGCATAGAGAATGTTGCCGTCGCGCCCGAAGCGTACGACGATTGCATCGATGCTTGAGAGCACGCGTCCCAACGTGCGTTCGAGGCGCAGGCGGTCGCCGATGGCAAAGGCGAGCAAGACGCACTCGCTTCCGGTCCCGATCTCCGCGCCGTACAGCCCGATCCCGGCGTGCGTGCGAGCGACGTATTGCCATAACGCGATGCAAACGAAAAATAATAAAATCGGATAGCTCAGTAAAAAATACCGCGCGGGTCGGTAGCCCGCACGCGCGCGCCCGATCGTCGCCGCGATGACGAGCACCGATACCAACAGCATCGCCGTAATGGGAAGGACGCCGTGCGGGTTGAGATCGATTCCGGTGACGTGTCGGACGACGACGACGAGCGGGAGATAGGCCAGTAACATCGCGATTCCGACGAGAAGCAGGCGGTCGATGCGGGGAGCGTACCGCGCCGTTTGGAGGAACGAGCGCGCGAACTGCGCGTAGAGCGCGATGTTGGGGCCCCAGAGAACGTATTCGATCTCGCCGCTATGCCACGGGCCGAACGGCCATCCGAGTTGCCACAAAAAATCGTTTCGAAAGAGCTGATAGAGCACGAGCGAGGCGAGATAGGCAAGATACCAACCGATGAACGGCTCACCCGACATCGCGAAGAGCACCAACATCGTCAGCGCGGTTCCGCCGAGCAGCCCGAAGTAGAGATAGAGTGGGATGGCTCTCGGTTCGTTGTGAATGACGTATGCGAGCGGCGCCGCGCGAATGCACCCGAGGGGGCGCCCCGTCGCGAAAACGCGCACGAAGAACGGGCGCTTTCGCCATGAGTTCGGAATCGTGAGAGCGGGTGGCCCGCTATACAGGACGTGTCCCTCGTCGGGGATCTCGTCCTCGAAGAAACTCCATTCGTTCCCACCGCTTGCGAGCCGATAGGCGAGCGCCGCTCGGCTCCCCGCAGGCGCAAAGAGCTCCCAGGGCCCGCTGCTCCGAGCCGCCGGAAGCGCGATCTCGCGGAGGACGCTTCCTCGGTCGGGAGCGACGACGCGGGCGCGAACGACCGGTGCGCAAGGGGCGAGCGGCGGAGAAGACCACGCCATAGCGAGGGTGAGGAGCAGTGCTGCGGCCGACATGGGCCTGCGAGCACTTCGTTTTTCCGGAGCGCGCTTCCGCCGTCGAGCTAAGGCGAATGTAAGATTCTCCCCCTACGCTGCGTGCACCAATACCGACGGGAGATCGACGAACGATGCAACGCCGTAGCCATCTATTGACCCTCGCGCTCTTCGGAGCGATCGCCGCCCTTGGAGGGTGCGCCGGCGGCGCGGGTGGGCCGCAGCCCATTCCACCGAGATCGGCGCCCTCCGGCCCCACGACGTTGCTCTTGTTGCCCGCCGGTGGGCCCGTCGCGCTCCCGACCGCGGGGGGATACTCCGGATCGGTTCAACTTCCGGCGAACGACGCGCCGAGCGGCACGACGATAACGATCGGGGCTTCGAGCGCTCCGCCGGCGGGAGCGCCGACACCGCAGGCGCTCCGGCGATCGCACGGGGCGAGCACACCGCACTCCGTCGCACGCGCGCCTCAGGCCGCCGCGCTGCCGACGGTGCTATTCGTTGTAAGTTTTCAAGTTTCGCAGAACGTCACGTTTCAAAGCACGCCGAGTTTTTCGATACAACTTCCCGCCGGAATATCGACCGTGAACGAATCGTTCTTCATCGCTATCTTCGGTGGTGCGAGCGCGCAGGCACCGTTGCTCGCGACGATCGGGCCGGCTACGGTATCGGGGTCGATATTGACCTTCAGCGGAAGCGCTTCGCCGCTGACGCTCGACGCGGGGACGACCTACCTCGCCGAGCTCTACGAGATTGCGACCGGCCCCACGGCGACACCCTCGCCGGTGCCGTCGAGTTCGCCGACCGTTGCACCGAGCGCATCGCCGACGGTCGCACCGACCGCGACGCCGACGGTCGCGCCGACTGCGACGCCGACGGTCGCGCCGACTGCGACGCCGACCGTCGCACCCGCGGCGAGCCCCGCTGCCGGGACGCTCTACGAGTTGAGTTACGGCAGTAGCTATACGTTCGGTGCTTTCGCTTCCGGGGCGAATGGGAACGTCGCTCCGCTCGCAAGCTTTACGGCGGCAATCCAATCGCCGACGGGGATCGCCGTCGATGCAACCGGGCGTGCGTACGTCGTTGCATACGGTCCGACCGGGACCGAGATCTTCTCGTATGCCTATGGAGCGAGTGGGAATGCGACCCCCTCGTCGACGTTGACGACCGACGCGCACGGCTGGGGGCTCGCGATCGATCCGACGACCGACGAACTCGTTGCGACCGATGCGAACAACAACATCGTCGAATATTTTGCTCCCGGCGCGACTGGCGCGGCGAGTCCGGTCAGGACGATTTCGGGGGCGAACACCGGCTTGAACCTCCCCTATCAAGTCGCATTCGACGGCAGCAATAATATCTACGTCGTCAACGGGAACGGCTTCGGCTCCGTCGTTGAATATGCTGCGGGCGCGAGCGGAAACGCAACGCCGATCGCAACGATCGCCGGAAGCGCAACCGGGCTCGACGGCCCCGAGGCGATCGCGGTCGATTCGACGGGGCGCGTCTACGTCGGCAATTCGGTGAACGATACGATCACCGTCTATGCGCCCGGCTCGAACGGGAACGTCGTTCCCTCGGCGGTCATTCAGGGAGGCACGTACGATTTTCTCATCGACCAGGCGATCATCGCCGTCGATGCGTCGAACGATCTCTACGTCTTCGGCCGCTCGAACGAGATCGAGGTCTTTGCCCCGGTCACCGGGAGCCCACAGGCGCCGATCCGAACGATAACCGGGAGCTCGACGGGAATCGCGTCGGCAGAGGGAGTCGCAATCGTTCCATGATGCATCGAATCACCGCCGCTCTGCTCGCATCGACGCTCGTGCTCTCCTCGCCGGTGCTCGTTCGCATCGCGGCCCGTGCCTCCGGCGTTCCTAGCTGTCGCGCCGTTATCGCCGCACCGAGGAGTGCCGAGGGGGGGACGCCGGTAGCGATTCTCGATAAAAGCCTCGCTCCGAAGGGCACGCGGGTAACCTCGCGCGCCTGGTTCTTCGGCGATGGTTCCGCCGCGTCGGGGCGGAGCGCAAGCGCGCTCGTTCATCACACCTATGCGACGCCGGTCGCGAAAATGACCGAACGCTACACGATTCGCCTCATCCTGAGTTACGCCGACGGCGCGCGGTGTTCGGCGAGCGCGAACATCGAGATTTACAACGGCAAACACGTGAAGGGTTATACGAAGCTCGATCTCCGCGGAAGTTCCATAACCGTTCGCGATATCGAACCGGTTCCGAACTGCGGGAGTTTTGACGCGACGATGCACTGGCAACCGCAATTCGGCATCGAGCGCATGAGTGCCGATGGGCCGCCGAGCTTTCTCCTCTTCGGGAACGCACGCATAAACTCAAAAGGGGCGACCGAAAGCACTCCGTTGCCCGTGGCCGTCTATCTGAACCTTTCGAGCGCGGTCGTCGGAGCGGCGTCGCCTGCCTACGCAATCGCAAAAATGGTGGCATCGAATCACACGCAATCCTGTTCGAAGAAGATCGAACTCACCGGATTTGCACGCACCGCAGTTTTCATGCTCCCCTCCGGCTTGGTTACCTTCAAGAACGGGGCGACGAAGCTAAAATGTACGCCGGCAAACGCCGGAAAGCCGGCGTCGTGCAAGATCGATCCAAGTAAGACGCTCACCGTCGTCGGTTCGGAGACGATCGATAACGTCGTGTTTTTCAACGTCGATCTCAAAATACACTTTCCAAAAAAGACCTGCACCTATATCGGTCCGGCGAAGCCTTCGCCGACCGCTCTCCAACAACCGACGTGGTACAAGTGCTAGCGGCGTACGCGCGCTGCTATTCGCGAACGTACGAAAGAACGGCGACCGCGATCATCGCGAACGTAAGAATCGCAAAATAGCCGCTCGCGGGAACGAAGGTGCCCGCAGCGCTCCCCCCGTCGTGTGCGAAATAATAGGCGCCCGCCGTTGCGACGCCGAGCAGTTGCCCGGTCGTGCGCGCGGTGGCGAGCGTTCCTGCGGCGATGCCGCGCCGCTCGTGCGGGGCCGAAGACATGATCGCGTTATTGTTGGGTTGCGAGAAGATCGTCGTGCCGATTCCGGTTGCGATCAGTGCGAGAACGATCTCTAGCGTCGTAGGAAAGGCCGGAAGGTGGGCGAGCAGCAAGGTGCCGATCGCGACGAGGATCGCGCCCGCCGTCGAGATGTAGCGCGCGGGGAAGCGATCGGAGAGCGCGCCGGCGGTCGGTGCGAGCGCGACGTTGAGGGCTGTTAAAGGAACGAGCAGCAACCCCGCTTGCAGCGGCGTCGCGTGCAGCGCGAGCTGGGCGGTTAACGGCACGAGAAAAACGATTCCCGATTGCGCGATGAAATAACAGAATGCGGCGATCGTCGAGAATGCGAAGATGCGCGAGCGGAAAAGCGTGAGGTCGAACGTCGGTGCCTTCACGCGGCGCTCCACGAAAACGAAGATCGCGAGCACGAGAAACGAGAGCGCGATCCACCCGAGCGTCTTCTCGGAGCTCCATCCCCAGCGGTGCGCTCGCGAGAGCGCGAGCGATAATGCGAAGAGGCCGAAGATCGAGAGCAGCGCCCCGACGGGGTCGAAGCCCTCGCGGCGCGGTGCGATCGGTTTCAAAACGATGCTGGCGGCGACGAGTGCGAGAATCGAGATCGGTACGTTGATCGCGAAGATCCAGCGCCAATCGCCGAGCGCGATGATCGCGCCGCCGAGAATGGGGCCGGCGGTGAGGCCGACGGCGACCGCGGCGCCGTTGAGGCCGATCGCGCGACCGCGCCGTTCCGGTGCGACCGATTCGACGATGAGCGCTTGCGTGCACGCGACGAGCATCGCCGCACCGATCGCTTGGAAGACGCGCATGAAGATCAATGCTTCCAGCGAGGGGGAGAGCGCGCAAAGCAGCGAGCCCAACCCGAAGATCCCGAAACCAGTTTGATAGACGCGCTTGTGTCCGAAGATGTCGCCGATCCGCCCGAAGAGCACGAGCGTCGATGCCGTGACCAACATATAGGCGAGCAAAACCCATTCGGCCTCGTCGACGCCGCGATGGTAGAAACGAGCGATCGTCGGCATCGCGACGTTGGCAATCGACCCGTCGAGCGGTCCCATCACGGTGCCGAGCATCACCGTCGCGACGGCGTAGCGCGAATAGCGTTCGCTCGCTCGCACGGTCGTAGCGAGCGTACGGAACGAGCTCATACCGCGCTTAGAGCCGGTGACGGTTGAAGAGCGATTTGGTAAATGGTCGTGCGAACCACGGCTCGTGCGCCTGCAACGCCGCGTCGATCTTCGCATCGGGCTGCACGAGCATCATCGCCAAGCTCGAGCGGCCGAGATCGCGCCGCAGATCGGGCGAGAGCGGAAAGAAGAGCGCGACGTAGAGCAACAACCAGAGAAAGACGACGCCTTTCGCTAAAGCAATGAGCGCACCGATACTACTGTTGAGCAGTCCCAGCCCGGGAAGTTTTGCGACCCGGTCGAGCGCCCACGCGAGCGCCATTACGATGGCATATGCGGCGACGCCGGTGAGGAACATGCCGATCACGTGCGCCGATCCCGGGCCGACGTGCGTGAGGTTTTCGATCGCCGTATCGGCGGAGCCGTTGTAGTACCACGGTGCGAGTAACCCGGCGAAGAGTGCGATCGCTCCGGCGAGTTCGCCGATGAGGCCGCGCCGCCACCCGCGAAAGGCCGCGATGATGAGAATCGCGCCGATAACGATATCCGGCCAGGAGAAGCTCACCGGCGGACGGTCGCTCCAAGTTCGTCGTGCAAACGTGCGATCGCCGCGTCGATGCGTTCGTCGACGGCGGTGTCGGTGAGCGTTTCGGATGGGCTCTGCATGGTAATTCGTACCGCAAGGCTTTTCTTGCCGGCGCCGACCTGCGCTCCGCGATACTCGTCGAAAACGCGAACGCCGACGCAGGTCGCGCCGACCGCCGCGCGAGCGACGCGTTCGACGGCGGCCGCTTCGATCTCGGGGGCGAGGACGAGCGCGAGGTCGCGATAGGTCGCCGGGAATTTCGAGGGCGGTGCGTACGTGGGTGCGACGTACTCGGGAATCGCGTCGAACGCGAGCGCCGCGAGATAGACGGGGCGTTCGAGGGCGAAACTCTGCGCGAGATAGGGATGCAGGCGCCCGACGACGCCGAGCTCGCGCCCACCGATGGAAAGCAGCGCGCAGATGCCGGGGTGGAGGAAGCGATGCTCGCCGCTCGCGACCGTCACCGCCGCCCCGGTCAGGCGCGAGAGCAGCGCGATCGCGTCACTTTTCACGCGCGCGAAGCCTTCCTCGCGCCACTCGGGCTGCTCCACGGGATCGGTCGCGCGTGCGAATGCGATCGTCGGCGTTTCGAGCACGCTCCGTTCGTCGCGCGCGAATGCGTGGCCGATCTCGAAGATCGCCGCGCGTTCGTCGCGCCGCGCGAGATAGGCGAGAAGCCCCGCTTCGAGCGACGCGCGCAAGTACCGTTGCTCTTCGGAGAGCGGGTTCGCAACCTCGACGCTGCGCGCACGCTCATCGAGTCCGCCGCGCGCGAGCGTTCCGAGCAGCGATTCGCCGACGAGCGAGTAGGTGAGCACCTCGCGATAGCCGAGTGCCTCGAGCAAGAACGCGGCCTCGCGCTCGCGCCGATAGCGCGCGCTCGAAACCTCGGTCGCCGGAACGCTGGGCAAGGACTCGGGAATGCGGTCGTAGCCCTCCAGACGAGCGTACTCTTCGATGAGATCGACGCTTTGTGTCAGGTCCCGGCGCCACCACGGCGGGCGCACGGAGAGCAGCTCGCCGTCGACGGCGACCTCGCAACCGAGCGCGCGCAAATGAAAGGCGATGGAATCGGGGGAGGCCGCGATGCCGAGCAGTCGGCGGAGTTCGTGCGACGCAAGCGCGATCTGCGGAGTCGGCGCGATCTCGCCGCCCGCGACGACCGGTGCGAAGAGCTGCGCGCCGAGCGAAGCGAGGAGCTGTGCCGCGCGTGCGACGCCGGCGTCGGCGAGTGCGGGCGGAAGCGTCCGCTCGTGGCGCGACGATGCCTCGGTGCGCAACGCGAAGCGCGCGCTCGTGCGCCGGATGCGCGCGCCGACGAAGGTGGCGCCTTCGATCAAGAGTGCGGTCGTGCTCGCGCGCACCTCGCTCGCGCTGCCGCCTTTAATGCCCGCGAGCCCTTGCGCGGCGTTTTCGTCGGCGATGACGAGCGCGCGTTCGTCGAGTTCGAGTTCGCGTTCGTCGATCGTCGTCAGTCGTTCGCCGGGTGCGGCATCGCGCACGATGAGGTGCGCGTTCGGGATCGCGTCCGCGTCGTAAAAATGCAGCGGCTGCCCGATTTCGAGCATGACGTAATTGGAGATATCGACGAGTGCGTCGATCGGGCGCTGCCCGGCCTGTGCGAGCCGGATGCGAATCGCGCTCGGCGCAGGCGCGACGCGAACGCCCTCGACGCGTTGCGCGACGAAGCGCGTGCAATCGTTCGAACGAAGCTCGATCCGCGGTGCGCGTTCGGTGGGTGAGGGGAGGCTCGCCGGATTCTCGAACGAGGGTGCGCGCAGCGCGGTGCCGTAGGCGGCGGCGAGTTCGCGCGCGATGCCGAGGACCGACATTGCATCGGCGCGGTTCGAGGTGATTTCGACCTCGAGAATCGGTTCGCAGAGGCCGAAGGCGGCGACGACGTCGCTACCGAGCGGCAGGCTCTCGTCGAGCTGCATGATGCCGTCTTCGAACCATTCCGCAGGCAGCGCGAGCTCCTCGGCGGAGCAGAGCATGCCCTCGGATTCCACGCCGCGCATCTTGCGCGGTGCGATGGTGACGTGCGGAAGAATCGCGCCGATCTGCGCGACCGGAATCCACTGCCCCGCGGCGACGTTGGTGGCGGCGGTCGCAATGGTCAGCGTCTTTGCCGCACCGATATCGATCGTGCAAACCTGCAGACGATCGGCATTCGGGTGCTTTTCGATCGCGGTTATCCGGCCGACGACGACTCCGGTGATGGTCGGTTTGCGTTCGATACTTTCGACGGGGAAGCCGAGCATCGAGAGTTTATCGGCGATCGCATCGACGTCGTCGGGGAGATCGACGTAGGTGCGGAGCCAGGCGAGCGGAAGACGCATATCGTTTCGAAATCCCTATTGTAACTGACGCAAAAATTCGGTCTCGGATTCGATGAGCCGGCGGATATCGTCGATCTCGTAGCGAGCGAGTGCGATGCGCTCGACGCCGACGCCGAGGGCCCAGCCGCTCACCACGGCGGGGTCGTATCCCACTTCACGTAAAACGTTCGGATGCACCATGCCGGCGCCGCCGATCTCGATCCACCCCGAGCCGCCGCACATGGAGCAACTCTCGCCGTTTCCTTTGCACTTCGGGCAGGTGGTGTCGACTTCGGCGCTCGGTTCGGTGAACGGAAAGAACGAGGGACGGAAACGCACGCGTTGGTCGGGGCCGAAGAGCGAGCGAGAGAGATGCGCGAGCGCGCCCTTGAGATGCCCGAAGTGAATGCCTTCGGCAACGAGGAGCCCTTCGACTTGATGGAACTGAAAGAGGTGACGCGCGTCGACGGCGTCACGGCGATAACAGCGCCCGGGGGCGAGGATCGCGACCGGCGGACGATGTTGCTGCATCGTGCGAATCTGCATCGGCGACGTATGCGGGCGCAGCAAGAGTTCGGGGGTGATGAAGAATGAATCGAAGCCCTCGCGCGCGGGATGATCGGCGGGGATATTGAGCGCGTCGAAGGCGTAGTAACTCGGTTCGACTTCATCGCCGAGCACCGTCGCGAAGCCGAGCCGCCCGAATGCGTCGGCGATCTCGTCGACGATGCGGCGCACGGGATGGATCGACCCGAGCGAAGCTTCGGGCGCGGGAAAGGTGACGTCGATGCGGCGCTGGAGTTCTTCGTCGAGCGCGCCGCGAGCGAGGCGTGCCTTCGCATCGTCGAGCAGCGCCTCCATCCGTGCGACGGCATCGTTGATGAGTTTTCCGGCATCGGGTCGTTCGGCGGGCGGAAGCGCGCCGATCCCGCGGCGGACGAGCGTGACTTCGCCGTTCCGTCCGAGAAAACGTACGCGGAGTTCTTCGAGAGCGGCGATGTCGTTCGCCGCATCCGCACCGGCACGAAGCCGCTGCGCCAAGTCATCGAGTTGTGGTTGGAGTGCGCTCATCGCTCCCTATCGTCGTCGGTATCGTCGGGCAAAAAAAGGCACCCGGTCGTTTCATCATACCGGGCGCCAAACGTTCTTTTCTAATGCTTTTCTGTCGTCAGCCGTGGCTCGGAGTCGGGTGTGTCTTTCGGTATGCGAGGTAGGCGCCAATCGATCCGGTGTTGGCAAAGAGCTTCCAGAACAATTCGGAGGTAGCCATGAGGCGGTGAGTCTCCTTTACACGAAGCATTCCGACAAAAGACCCGTTAAATGGGGCTCCCAGAGCATACCATGCGACTTTTCTCTGGGGAAGTCTTGACTTTTTGCTTCGAAACTACTCTCTTGACAAGCCCCCCGCGAGCCCCCGCCCTTCTCCTGCCGCCCCCAGCTCGTAGAGGGCGATCGCCCCGGCGACCCCGGCGTTGAGGCTCTCGGCGCGCCCCGGCATGGGGATCGCGGCGAGCTCGCGGCAGAGCGGGGCCCAGCGCCCCAGGCCGTGCCGTTCGTTGCCGACCACGAGCAGGCGGGCCCCGCGGTGCGGAAAGCTGGAGAGCGGCGCGCCCTCGGCGCTCAGGCCGATGGTGAGGGTGGGCTGCTCCGCGAGCCGACCGGCGAGCTCGGGGGGCGAGATGCGGGCGAGCGGGAGGCGGAAATGCGCCCCCATGGCGGCGCGGACGAGTTTTGGATGGTGCGGATCGACGCCGAGATCGCCGAGCAGCGCTCCGGTGGCGCCGAAGGCCTCGGCTGCGCGCAGAAGGGTGCCCGCGTTTCCCGGATCGTTGAGATCGGCGAGGAGCAGCGCGAGGCCGCGCCGGGCGAGAATCGCCGCCGGCTCGGCCTGAGTCAGCGGGACCAGGGTGAAGCTCCCGGGCGGATTTTCGAGATCGGAGAGCCGCTGCGCGGAGCGCTCGTCGAGCAATTTGAGCGGCACGCCCTCGGCGTGGGCGGCGGCGAGTTGCGGCTCGCGCTCGTAGGCCTCCTGGGTGGCATAGATCGCTGCGAGCGCGACGCCGCTTCGCCGTGCTTCTTCCAGCAGCGTCGTCCCTTCGACGAGGTAGAGCCCCCGTTCCGCGCGCCCCTCCGGGCGTGCGAGTGCGACGAGCGAGCGGAGCTCGGCACTGTGGCGGCCGAGGAGCTCCACGCCTAGCGTTTCGCTCGCAGCATCGCCCAGCGGCGCGCCACGACGTAGAGAATCGCCGCGATGACGCCGGCGGCAGTGTCGGCGACTTTATCGTTGAAATGATGGGGAACGAGATAGATGTTGAGCAGCAGCAGCGCGATGGCGAAGACGACGAGGAAGCCGAGAAGCCATGCGATCTCGACACCGATCGAGGAGTTGTTCGGAGCGTTCTGTTTCACGATAGTGCCGAGAGTACGAGGCCCGCGCCGCCGATTCCGTTAATGCTCGCTCCTACGATGGGAAATAGTGCAGAAGAGGGTGCCGGCGCGAGCCCGGTCGTCGAAACGAGCGAGGAGCGCTATCGCGGCCCGGTCTTTCGCGTGCGCACCGATCTGCTGCGCTACGCCGACGGACATCGCTTTGCATGCGATGTGGTGGAGCACCCCGGATCGGTCGCGATCGCGGCGATGCTCGGCGAGCGCGAGGTGTTGTTGGTGCGGCAATATCGCCACCCGTTGCGTGCGACGATGTGGGAGATTCCGGCGGGAAAATGCGAGTCGGGCGAGAGCCCGCTCGAAGGAGCGTTGCGCGAACTCGCCGAGGAGACCGGCTATCGCGCCGCGCGCGTCGAGCTGCTCGCATCGGTCGCGATGACGCCGGGCTTTTGCGACGAGGTGCTGCACCTCGTTCTCGCGCGCGATCTCACGCCGGGCGCGCAGTCGCTCGACGAGGACGAGCGCATCGAGGCGCGTTCCGTCTCGCTCGACGAGGCGATGGCGATGTTCGAACGCGGCGAGATCGCCGACGCGAAGACGCTGCTTGCGTTGACGATGCTCGCACGTCGCTAAATTACAGCAGCGAGACCTTTCCGCTCGCGAGATCGTAGAGCGCGCCGACGACGCGGAGTTTTCCAGCGCGTACGGCCTCTGCGACGATCGCCGAGCGGTGCGGTAATGCGGCGACATTCTCGCGCACGTTCTGTACGATGGCATTGTGCAACCAGTCGCCGGGGCGCCCTTTGCTCGCCTTCGCGGCGGGTTCGATCGCGCGGACGAGCCCCGCGATGTGCCCGGGCGGCATCGCACCGCTCTTGACGTTCTCGAGCGCCGCTTTCACCGCACCGCACTCCGAGTGTCCCATCACCACGATCAGCGTCGATTTGAGGACGGCGACCGAATATTCAATCGAGCCGATGCCGTTATCGTCGAGGAAATTTCCCGCGATGCGAACGCCGAAAATATTACCGGGTTCTTCGTCGAAGACCGTTTCGACCGGAACGCGAGAATCGGAGCACGAGAGCACGATCGCGTACGGGCTCTGACCGTGCGCGAGCGCGGCGCGACGCTGGGTAAGCGGCGGGCAGATGGGGTGCCCCGCGACGAAGCGGGCGTTGCCTGCCATCAGCCGTTCGAGGCCGGCCTTCGCATCGGCGGCCATCGGCGGTGGTGCGGCGCCCGCCGCGTCGGCGATGCCGGCGACTGTGGGAAGCGCGAGCGCGCCGGCGGCGATTCCAAGCCCGCTCCGTGCGAGAAAGGATCGACGATCGGTGCGAGCGAGTTCGTGGTGCACGGAAACCTCCTCAAAAGCGAGCGCGTACTGCGGAGCTGCTTTAGGGATAGAAAAAGCCCCACCTGCAGAGCCTGCGGGTGGGGCCCGAGGGAACGCTGGTCGAGGCCTAGGCGCTGACCGCTTTCTTCGCGACCGCGAGTAGCGAGCCGAAGGCCGCGCTGTCGTTCACGGCGAGATCGGCGAGCGCTTTCCGATTGAGCGCGACGCCCGACTTTTTCAAGCCGTTCATCAGCATCGAATAGCTCATGCCTTCGCGCCGGGCCGCCGCGTTGATACGGCTGATCCAGAGCGAACGAAAATCGCGTTTGCGGACGCGACGATCGCGGAACGCGTAGGCAAGGGAGTGGAGCAGCGCTTCGTTCGCAACGCGATAGTTGCGACGACGCGCGGCGCGGAAGCCCTTGACGAGCTTCATGACCTTGCGGCGATGTTTGAGGCCGTGAACGCCGCGTTTAATGCGTGCCATCTGTGAAGAGCCTCCTTACACCAAATACGGGATCGTCGGCGCTAGGCGCTTGAGATCGCCCTTAAACGTCGGTTGATCCTTGCGGAAGTTACGTTTGCGCTTACGCGTTTTCTTCGAAAGGATGTGCCCGCAACCGCTAAACTGGTGTCGGTGCATCACTTTCCCGGTCCCGGTTATCTTTACTCGCTTCGCCGTTCCGCGGTGGGTTCGAATCTTTGGCATGATCGGTAGACTCCTTGGGTTGCTCAGCGTTCGCAGTCGGTGCAGGCGGTTGGGCGCGTTCGTGCTCCTTCATCGAGGAGTACTTCGGCGGTCCCGTCGGCGTCGCGCGCGGCGCTAAAATCATAAACATATTTCGGCCTTCGAGTTTGGGTTCGCGTTCGAGAAGCGCGAGAGGCATCATATCCTCCACCATGCGATCGAGCAAACGCTTTCCGAAACCCTGATACGTAATTTCCCGGCCACGGAACATAATCGTTACTTTAATTTTGCTTCCATCGAGCAAGAGGCGTTCGGCCATGCGGGCCTTGGTCTCGTAATCGTGTTGCTCGATTTTGGGGCGCAGCTTCACTTCGCGTAGATCGACGTGACGCTGCTTTTTACGGGCGTCCTTATCCTTTTTCGCTTGTTCGTATTTGAGCCGTCCGAAATCGCCGATCTTGCAGACCGGAGGCTGCGCGTTTGGCGAAATCTCGATAAGATCGAGCCCTGCGGTGCGCGCTCGCGAGAGCGCTTCCTCAGTCGGCATGACGCCGAGCTGCTCGCCGTTGTCATCGATGACGCGGACCGATCGAATGCGGATTTGTTCGTTGACGCGTAGCGGTCGTGCTATGGCGATACTCCTAGTCGAAAAAACGAAGAAAGGCCGCCGGAGCGACCTCACATCAACGGAACCTACCGTCGGTTCCCTCTCGTGAAGACCGGATCGCCCACAGGCATCCGGTGAGCGCTCCCTTCCGGGAGTGCTGCTTCGGCTTGGAGAGGATAGCACGGGCGCGGGCGCCATGCAAGCGCGAGGATAGCTCTGTGTAGGAGCAAAGCAGAGATGTCCGGTCCTTAGCAAAGCAAAGATCTCCCCTCTGGGGAGCCGCGTGCTTAGCTGAGGTAGGCTCGCTCGAGGCGCTCGAGGCGGCTA
>JAJYMV010000094.1:33652-37102 GCA_021786705.1 bacterium | reverse complement strand
GAGGCGGGGTGCGCTCCCTCGATACGATGGCTTCGCCATCTACTCGGGATGACAGCGGATTGCAGCGCGCTACTCGGGATGACAGAGTTTTGCTTCGCCATCTACTCGGGATGACAGAGTTTTGCTTCGCCATTTACTCGGGATGACAAGGGGGTTGCGGCACTTAGTTGAGATGCATCGCGTGGGCGATGCCGAGGCTCGTGAGCGATATCCCCACCCAGAGAATCGCGCCGAGAACGAGCGGGCGTATGCCCGCCGAGCGAATGCGCGCGTAATCCGCACTCAAACCGACCGCCGCGAGCGCGACCGTAATCGCGAAGAGGGCGAGCTGGTCGAGCGGCGCGTGCCAAGCCGCCGGAATATATCCGAGGCTATTGATCCCCGCAGCGACGACGAACCACAGAACGAACCAGGGAATGATCGCGCGCCACGGTACCGCATCGCCGCCGCGCATCGCAAACGCGCGCTTTCCGGCGTAAAACGCGACCAACGGAATAATGAGCGTCGTCCGCGTGAGTTTGACGATCACCGCATGTTGCCCGGCCGCGTGGCCGAACACGAACGCCGCAGCGACGACCGAGGACGTGTCGTTGATCGCGGTCCCCGCCCACAGCCCGAAGGCGTGCTGCGAGAGATGCATGAGGTGGCCGATCGTCGGGAACGTCAGCACTGCGGCGACGTTGAAGAAAAAAATCGTCGATAGCGCGTACGCGACATCCGCGCGATCCGATTCGACCGCGCTCGCTAACGCCGCAATCGCCGATCCGCCGCAGATCGCGGTGCCGACGCCGAGAAGGCGGCGAAGATCGCGGTCGATCCCGAGTAATTTGCCGAAAATATAGGCGAGCGCGAGCACGACGACGAGCGTTCCCAACATCACCGGGAGCGATTTCAATCCTCCGGCAACGATATCGGTAAAGCGCAACTGCGTTCCAAGCAGCACGATCGACCACGCGAGCACCTGTTTCGTGCTGAAGAGAATTCCCGGGTGCAGCCGCGCGCCCGGCGCGCGCACCGCCGTTATCAGCAGGCCCAAGGCGATTGCAACCACCGGAGAACCGACGACGGGCAAAAGATGCCCGACGAAGGTCGCGACGGCCGCAATCGCGATCGCCAGAAGGAGCCCGGGAAGTATCTTCACGTCGCGCTAGAAAAAGCTCGCCGGCTCAGGTGGAAACGCAATCGAGGCTTTTTTATCGAATGCGGGGCGTTTGTGGCTCTCAACGAAAGCCGCAACGTCGTACGCTTGTTGGTCGCTCAACGTGCCCGCTTTCCCTAACGGCATATTATAGCGAACGAATCCCGCCATCATCGCCACCTTCGCCATGCCGGCGCCCTTGTTAAACGACGTCGCGCCCCAGAGCGCGGGGAATTGCCCGGGAATTCCGGCCCCGTTCGCCTGGTGACACATCGAGCATTGCGCGGTGTAAATCGTCGCTCCGCGCGATACGTTCGGCGGCGCCGGAGGCTTGAAGCGAGCGATCCGCACCTTGGGGTCGATCGGCGAGAACGTTTTTTGGCCGCGCGAAATCCAGTTGATATAGGCGACCACGGCGATCATGGTGCGGCTGTCGTATGCCGGCGGCCGCCCGTTCATGCTATAAAGAAAACACTCCGCGATGCGATCCTGCAAAGCGATCGCGCGGTGCGACCGTTTATTCCACTGCGGAAAATGGCCGGCGATTCGTAAATACCCACCGCGCGGCACCGTACCGCCGGCGATGTGGCACGACGAACATTCCATCTGCGAGACGACGAAGGGTTTCGCGAATTTGTGCGTCTGTGTGATGATATCGTAGCCCTCGCGCACGAGCGCACCCATCTTTCCCGCCGGAAGATGGGCCGGATCGTAGAGCGCGGCTCCCGCGAGCGGCTGCCCGGCTGCGCCGCCGCTCGGATGGGTGCCGCCGGCGCAGCCGACGAACGCGAGTGCGACGAGCGCACTCGCTACCGTAGAGAGAACTCGCACGGGGCGCTCCCTAAAACGCCAACGCCGTGTAGGCGTATCCGAAGCGCTTCTGCAAAACGGCGACCGTCGCCACCATCGAGGGCACGACGATCGTACCCGGGATGAGGTGGGTGAGAATGTCGGCGGCAACTTGCGAACCCGTCATGCCGGCCGGAGCGAAGCCGCGTTTCACGATCGCACGCGACTGCTCTTCGACGGCGGTGTGGCAGGTTAACATCACCAAACCGCGCCGTTGCAACGTTTGAATCGACCGATCCTGATACGACGATTTTTCGTCGTCGGGGTTCGCCGACAAATTGAACGGTACGTGCGACGGGTAATGATAATTCTTGGTTGCGAACGCGCCATCGGGGCCCTTGATCTTAAAAAATTCGCCGATGCGATACTTCGCCCACACGTAATCGCTGAAGTTATAACTCGACGCCGGGCCGTGCGCGGCGAACGCCATCGCTATTTTGTCGGCCGGGTATCCATAGCCGAAATGCAGGCCGTTCATTGCGTTTTTGATGTTGTTCCAAACGACGGGATTGGGATTGAGAATCTCCCACATCTGGCGGATCTCCGCCGGGCGACCGAGCACTTTATTGAAGTGCGCCTCATCGAAATTTGCTTTTCGTTCGACTAATGCGGTGCCGCCGGGAACCGCGGTTGCGGCTTCGGCGATCGTCGGAGCGAGTGCGACGAGCGATGCCGAGGTGGCGAGAAAGGCCGTGCGTTTCATGAATGGGTCCCTCCAGTTGTGAAGCCATAGGAAGCATAGATGGCGCGCGCTCGATAGATGGCGCGCGCTCGCGCGCCGGTTAGAAACGTAACGAACGCTTTAGCCGCCGCCGGGTGCGGCGCCTTCGTTACGACGGCCGCTTGATAGATCGCCGTTGCGTTCTCCGAGGCGGGGATTTTCACGACGGCGAGACGCCCCGTTAATTTCGCCTGATAGAGTGCTTCGGAGATCCATACGACACCGGCATCGGCGCGCCCGGAAAGAATCCAACGTGGGGTCTGGCGGTGATGAATTTTCGTCAGCAGGGTCGTGCCCGCTTTGCGTTTACTCACCATAATCGTCGAAACCAAAGCCGCGCCGCCCGCCTTCCGATAGGCCGCCTGAATTTGCCCCGAAACGCCTTCCCACGCGGGGTTGGGCATCGCAACCCGCACGTCGGCGCGGCCGAGGTCGCGCAAGCCGTAGACGTGTTTCGGGTTCCCCTTTCGTACCAAAATCGCCAGCGTATTGGTCGCGTAGGTGTGCGCCGGGCCGACGATACCGCGCGTGCGCTCGATCGTCATGCGTTTTTTCCCGGAAAGAAAAACGTCGGGCTTCGGATCGATGACGAGGTTGCCGATTTGCAACGCGCCCGCCTCGATCTGCTTGGCGAGTATCCCCGGAGGAAGCGTTTCGTAGAACACGCGCTTCACGTCGGGGTGCTCGCGTTGAAATGCGGCGACGAGTGCGTGCATCGCCATATATTGGTTGCCCGCGGCGA
>JAJYMV010000094.1:0-33642 GCA_021786705.1 bacterium | reverse complement strand
TGCGTTCGCCGGGTTTCCGTGAAGATCGGGAACGACATCGACGTTCGCGACGGTAAAATTGTATGGGGTAACACCCAAGAGGGCGGCCGCGAGAACCGCAGCAAGCGACGCGCGTAGGGAAAATAGACGACTCATGGAGCGAGCATAGGAGCCGCCAGGTTATAAGTCAAATAACATAATTGACGCATGACCATTACTTATTCTTATGAAAATATCGTTCTCGCAGCTTGAAACGCTCGGCGAAGTCGCCGAGCGAGGCTCCTTCTCGAAGGCCGCCCGCGCCCTGGGAATCTCCCAGCCGGCGGTGAGCCAACAGCTGGCCACGCTCGCCGCCGCCCTCGGCCTTACGCTCTTCTCGCGCGAGGCCGGGCGCCCGGTGCTCACCGAGGCGGGCCGGATGGTTGCTGCAAGGGCGCGCGCCCTCGTCGGCGAGACGGAGGCCCTACTGCGCGAGGCCGAGGGCTACGCCGCCGCCCGGAGCGGCCGGCTCGAATTCGCCGCGACCCGGACCATCGGTACCCACCTCGTTCCCAAGCTCCTCGCCAGCTTTCTGCGCGACCGCCCCGAGGTGCAGCCGCGCGTCCGGATCGCCAACACCCACGAAGTCGCGAGTCTCGTTCTGCGCGGTGAGGTGCTCTTCGGGCTGGTCGAGGGAACGATCGAAGACCCGCGCCTCGAAACGCGCCCCTTCGCGCACGACCGCATGCGCCTCATCGTGCCCCCGGGGCACCCTTTTGCCGCACGGCCGGCGATCCACGCCGCCGAACTCGCGCGCGAACGCTTCGTGAGCCGGGAACCGGGCTCGGGGACCCGCGACCACGGATACGACGCGCTCCGTGCCGCCGGGGTGGAGCCGCCGATCGCGCTCGAACTCCCGAGCGGCGAAGGCATCGTCCGAGCGGTCGAAGCGGGGCTCGGCGTCGCCGTCCTCTCCGAGCTCGTCGTCGAACGTGCGATTTCTTTACATCGCGTCGCCGCCGTCGCTATCGTCGATCTCATCCTCGAACGCGATTTTCTCGTCCTTTCGCGCCGCGAGCGCCCGCTCGCCCCGCTCGCAAACGCATTTATCCTCTCGTTGCTCGGAGATCGCGCGAGCGAGCGCAGCAAAGGTGCGCGAAGCACGGCGCGGAAACAACGACATCGAAGGAGTGGGCGTTGAAGAAGGATGATGATTTAGCCGCGCTTGCCAAAGCAATCGACGCCGTCGCACCCCGTCGTATGGCGAGCGCGAACGACAGCGATCTGCACCTCGCCCCGCCGCATCTTCCGTACGTTGCCGAGAACGATCCGTCGATCGTGGTCGACGTCGTCGAACTCCGTCGGCTCGATACCACGATGCGGGTCTATACCGCGGGGCCCCGCGCGATTCGCGCGAACACACCCGGTATCGTTATCGTGCCACACCTGTGGGGCGTCGACGCAACGATCCGCGATATCGTCCGCCGTTTTGCGAAAGCCGGCTTCTCCGCCGTCGCACCCGATCTCTACGCGCGCTTCGACGCACCGCCCGGCGACGACATCTGCGATCGCACGATATTCGATCCCTTCGCGAAGCGCATCGAGCGGCGACAAGCCGACGGCGATATTCGCGCGGCCGCGCTCTGGCTGCAAGCGCGATCCCCGCAAGGGCTGATCGGGATCACCGGGCTTTCGATCGGCGGGCGGTACGCGCTCATGCAAGCCGCCGATAACAACGACATCTATACGTGCGTCGCTCCGCTCTATGGATCGGTCGAAAACATCACTCCCGACCAAATTCACATTCCGGTCTGCGGCAGCTACGGTGAACACGACTCCATCATCCCGGCCGACAACGTTCGTTTCTTTCGCACCCTCCTTAGCGTGCCCAACGATATTCGCGTCTATCAAACCGCCGGGCACGATTTTTTCGACGACCGGAGAACGGCGTTCGCGCCCGCAGCCGCGAGCGACGCATGGAAACGCACGCTCGAGTTTTTCAAAAACTACCTCGTTCCAAAACGCTGAAGCTATGGCCGTTTCGCTCGTTCTTCTCGCCATCGTCGTCGCCGTCGCCGTTACGGCGGCGGTAACCTTCGCACTCGCCCGCAGGGGCGCCGGCGACGCGCCCGATACCGTCGCGCAATTCGCACTGTTGCTCGAGCGCGCAAAGAACGATCTCGCCGCAACGCAACGCGAGCTCGTCGACTCCTCGCGCACGGAGTTTCTCGCGCTCGCCGGGCAACGGCTGGAGACGACGCAGGCCGGCATCGCCGCGAAGCTCTCCGAACTCGTCGCCCCGGTCGGGGAGAAATTAACGCAGGTCGACGCCTTCGTTCGCGAACTCGAACAAGCGCGCGTTACCGCGTACGTCGAACTTCGTAAAGAGGTCGAGCAACTCACGAAGAGCGGCGGCGAATTAAGCCTCGCCGCAGCGACGCTTTCGGAGCGAACGACGAAGCTCGCCTCCGCGCTTCGCAACCCGCAAACGCGAGGGCGGTGGGGCGAACTTCAGCTCCGCCGCGTCTGCGAACTGGCCGGGATGCTCGAGCATTGCGATTTCGAAGAACAGAAACGTTTCGCCGGGATCGACAAAGCGCAGCAACCCGATCTCATCGTCCGTTTGCCGAACGATCGATTTATTTGCGTCGATGCGAAAGTGCCGCTCGACGCCTATCTCGATGCAATCGACGCCACCGACGAGGCAACGAAGGCGACGCACTTCAAACGCTACGGCGACGCGCTGAAATCGCGCATCAACGCGCTCGCAGCCGCGAAATATCAAACGATTCCCGGCAGCGTCGATTTCGTCGTAATGTTTATTCCGGGCGAAAATTTTCTCAGCGCCGCCTATTCTCAAGACGACGATATCATCGAATTTGCGGCGAAGAAGGCCGTCTACGTCGTCGGCCCGCTTACGTTTATGGCGCTGCTGCGATCCTACGGCATGGTGTGGCAGAGCCTCAAACAAGAACAGAACGTTCGCGAGATCGCCGCGCAGGGCCGCGTCGTCTTCGACCGCGTCCGCGTTCTCTCCGAACATTTAAACGATCTCGGTAAGAACCTCAACGCCTCGGTCTCGGCATTTAACAAGGCGATCGGTTCGTACGAGTCGCGCTTGCTCCCCGGGAGCCGAGAGCTCGCGAAATTAGCGGCCAATCCCGAAGCCGCCTCGCAAGGCGATATCGGCCGCGTCGAAGCCAACGCCGGAACGATTACCGCGGTGAGCACGCAAGAAGCGGCGGCGGCGCTCCAACGCGAAACGGAGCGCGATCGAATCGCGCTCCAGGATGGTTCGCTCGGATAATCGGGCTAGATCTTGTGCGTCGCTTCCCAACGCTTGAGCGCGGCGAGCGTATTGGCGACGTGCTTATCGGGCTGTAAGTTGGTGTAGGTGTAAATTACGCGCCCCTGCGGCGAGATCACGTACGACGTCCGATTCGCGTACTGCGGAGCCGCCGTAAGGATGGCATCGTATTCTTTCATCACCGCTTGGTTGGTATCCGCGGCGACGGCGAATTTGCTGCGACACGCGCTGACCGAAAATTTCTGCAACTTCGCGAGCGGATCGTGCGAGACGCCGATGACGGTAGCGTGCAGCGCTTTGTATTTTCCGATTGCGGCGGCGAAATCGTGCGCCTCGATCGTGCACCCCGGCGTGAACGCCGCCGGATAGAAATAGAGCACGACGGGGCCTTTTTTTAACGCAGCGGCGAGCGAGAACGGAAATACCTTTCCGCCTTTGGTCGCCTGCAACGTGAACATCGGCGCTTTCGCACCGACGGGCAATGCGGCTCGAGCCGCCGGAGTGAGGATCCCCAGCAAGAGCGCCCCGAGGGCGAGCGAACGAAACCATGTTGAACGCATAAATACTACCTCCGTGCCGTGTAACGGTGCCGGTGGGCACGAGGTTGCACGGCACGGAGCGAAAAGACGGCGACTGTTCGCTTAGAGCCCCATCCGCCGGGCGATGACGACGCGTTGGACCTCGTTGGTCCCTTCGCCGATCTCGTTGATCTTCTGGTCGCGATACATCCGCGAGACGGGATACTCGTCCATAAATCCGTACCCGCCGTGAATCTGCACCGCCTCGTTGACCACCCGCCGCGAGACTTCGCCGGCGTAGAGTTTTGCCAAGCTCGCCGTCTGGAGGAAATCGCGCTTGTTGTCTTTCTCCCACGCCGCCTTGAGCACCATGAGCTTGGAATGTTCGATCTCGCAGAGCATGTCGACGAGTTTGAACTGAATCGCTTGGAACTTCGAAATCGTCTGTCCGAACGCGCGACGCTCCTTGGCGTATGCGAGCGCTTCATCGTAGGCGCCCATCGCGAGCCCGACGCTCAACGCCGCGACCGAGATGCGGCCGCCGTCGAGAATCGTCAAAAATTGCTTGAGCCCTTCGCCGCGTTTGCCGAGCAGGTTCTCTTCGGGAACGCTCGCGTCGACGAACGAGAGCTCGCGCGTATCCGAAGCGCGCCAGCCCATTTTGCGGTACTTCTTGCTCCGCGTAAAACCGGGGGTCGCTTGCGGCACGATAATATTCGAAATCTCCGAGCGACCGTCGGCTCGCTTGTCGGTAACGGCGGTAATCGTCGTGCCGCCGGTGAGATCGGTCCCCGAGTTGGTGATGAAGGCCTTGGTGCCGTTGATCCGCCAGTGCCCGTTCTCCAGCTGCGCGGTGGTGCGGCAATTGCCCGCATCGCTTCCCGCTTCGGGCTCGGTGAGCCCGAAGCCCCAGAGCATCTTGCCCTGCGCGAGCGGCACGAGGTAGCGCTGCTTCTGCTCCTCGGTTCCAAAGAGATAGAACGGCGTCGCGCCGAGCGAAACGTGCGCCGCCATCGTGATCGCCGTCGAAGCGTCGGCGCGCGCGATCTCCATGATCGCCAGGGCATAGCTCACGGTGTCGGCGCCGGCCCCGCCGTAGGCCTCGGGAAAGGGAAGCCCCAGGAAGCCGAGCTCGGCCATCTTGGAGACGAGATCGTAGGGGAAGGCCTCCTCGCGGTCCATCTCCTCGGCACGCGGGCGTACCTCGTCGGTGGCGAACTCGCGGGCCAGGCGCGAAATAGCAATCTGCTCGTCGGTTAAATCGAAGTTCATGCCGGAGGTATAGGCTGCCGACGCCGGAAAACCCCTCTCCCAGCAATGATCTCGATTCGCAACGTCTCCCTGACCTATCCCAACGGGGTACGCGCACTCGACAACGTCACGCTCGAAATCGCGAAGGGGGACTTCCTTTTTTTGGTCGGGAGCTCGGGAACCGGCAAATCGAGTCTCTTGAAGCTGCTCTATCGCGACGCCATCCCGACCCACGGCGAAATCGTCGTCGACGGCATCCGCGTCGATAAGCTTCGCGGCGCGCGGGTGGCCTCGCTACGGCGGCACCTCGGCGTCATCTTTCAAGATTTCAAGCTCCTCAACGACAAAACGGTCTGGGAAAACGTTGCTTTCGCGATGCACGTCACCGGGGCGCACACGCGCGAGATCGAGCGGCAAGTTCCGCGCACGCTGGATTTAGTCGGCCTCGCGCACAAGAGCCGCATGTTCCCGAGCGAACTCTCCGGCGGCGAGCAACAACGCACCGCCATCGCACGCGCGATCGTCAACAATCCAAAACTCCTACTCTGCGACGAACCGACCGGCAACCTCGATCCCGAGAATACGGCCGAAATTATGGACCTGTTGCTGCGCATCAACACCAAAGGCACCACCGTCGTGGTAGCGACGCACAACCAGTCCGTCGTCGATCGGATGCGCAAACGCGTCGTTCGCCTCGAAGACGGACGCATTTTTACCGACGAAGAGCGGGGATTTTATTATCTTGGACTGGGGCAAGGTCAAGTTCTTTCTGGGTGAGGTGGGGCGCAACTTCACGCGCAACGCCGGCATGCAAGCCACCGCGATCGGCACCGTCGCGGTGACCGTTGTTTTATTAGGTCTTTTCCTCTTCGTGCGGTTAACGCTCGCCGGAGTCGGCGATCGCCTGCTCAAGCAGATCGAAATCTCGGTCTATTTTCACACCTCCGCAACGACCGCTCAAGAGAATCATTTGCGCGACGTGCTCCGCGCCGACCGTCGCGTGGCATCGTTCACGTTCGTTCCCAAGGCGGAGGGGCTCAAACAGCTGCGCCGCCAGACCCAGGGTTCCATCGACGTCTCGATCCTCACGCAAAATCCGCTCCCCGATAAGTTTCGCGTGCGCGTGACCGACCCGTCGGAGGTCGCCGCGGTCGCCGATTCGCTGCGCGGCCAACCCGGCGTCGCAAACGTCGTCTACGGAAAAACGATCGTCGGTAGGCTGTTACAGCTCGGCGTCGTGCTGCGCCGGATCAGCATCGTGCTCATCGTCGCGCTCCTCTTCGTCGCCTCGATCATCATCTCGAATACGATTCGCTTGACGGTCTTCGCACGCCGTCGCGAGATCGCCATCATGCAACTCGTCGGCGCGACCGCCACTTACGTGCGAATGCCGTTCGTCTGCGAGGGCGTGTTGCACGGATTGGTCGGCTCGCTCGTCGCGCTGGCGATTCTCGGCATCGGCAAGGCCGCGCTGTGGTCGAAGCTGGCGCTCGCGTTGCCCTGGCTCGAACTCAATAGCGCGCACGTGGCCCTGGCGCCGATCGCGTTTCAATTGCTCGCCGTCGGCGTAGCCATCGGCGCCCTCTCTTCATGGTTTTCGATCGGCCGTTACCTGCGCACATGAGTCGTACGACGGGAGCACCGGGGCACACGATTCTAGTCGTCGACGACGACGAGCAACTCCGTCGCGTTATCTCGACCAATCTCGAGCTCGCCGGCTACACCGTCGAAATCTCCACCGACGGCGAAGACGCGCTCGCACGCGTCGAAGATGCGCTGCCCGACCTGATCTTGCTCGACGTGCGCATGCCGGTGCTCGACGGCTTCGCCACGGCCCGCCGCTTGCGCGCCCACCCCAACCCGACGGTCGCATCGGTGCCGATCGTCATGCTCACCGCACGGGGAGAACCCGAGGACAAAATTCTCGGCTTCGAAGCGGGCGCCGACGATTACATCACCAAGCCGTTCGGTCCGGCAGAATTACTCGCGCGCGTGCGCGCGCGCATCGTGCGCCACGAGGCCGATTCGTCGCTCTCGCCGTTAACGCGATTGCCCGGAAACATCTCCATCGAGGCGGAGCTTCGGCGCCGCATCGCCGCGGAACAGCCATTTGCCGTGCTCTATCTCGATCTCGACAATTTTAAGGCGTTCAACGATGCGTATGGTTTCGGGCGCGGCGACGACGCGATCGTCATGCTCGCCTCCATCTCGCTCGACGCCGTGCGCCGGCGCGGGAACCCGGGCGATCTCCTCGGGCATATCGGCGGTGACGATTTCGTCATTCTCACCACCGCGGAGCGCTGCGACGAGATTGCAGAAGTCATTCTGGAAGAGTTCGACGAGCGCGTCGGCTCGCTCTATTCAGAGAAAGATCGCCGCTCCGGTTTCGTCGAGACGCACGACCGGCGCGGATCCTCGGTTCGCGTTCCGCTGATGTCGGTCTCCATCGCCGCGCTCTCCAACGAACGCCGCAAACTCACCGATTACGGCCAGATCGGCCTCATCGCCGCGGAATTGAAATCCTATGCGAAATCGATCGAAGGCTCGGCCTACGTAAAGGATAAACGACGCACGTGAAGCGCCTCTTCTCGTGCGCGCTTGCCGCAGCGATGCTGTTCTCGTTCCTCGGAGCGGGGCATTCGCAGATTCAAACGCGCATTCAGCAAGAACGCATGAAAGCCGGCGGGCTCGCAAAGAAGCTCCAGGCGAAGCGCGCGCATCTAAACGCGGTCGCGGCGCGCGTGCAGAGCCTGAAATCGCAACTCGCGCAAACCAACGCCGAGATGTCGCGGGTACGTTCGCAACTCGGCACGCTCTCCGCGCAGGCGCGCTCGCTGCAGGGGCGCATTTCTTGGAACTCCATTCAACTCGCGGCGGCGCGAAAATCGCTCGCTTTTCAAGACGGGCTCCTCCGCAAGCGCTTGGTCGGAATTTACGAATACGGCGAGCCCGACTACTTGAGCGTACTGCTCTCGGCGAGTTCGTTTAGCGATTTCGTCGAACGCTGGCAAGATTTACAGTTACTCATCAAGGCGAATGAAAAAGCCGTCATCGCGCGGCGCAACGCCGAGCGCAAGGTCGCTACGGTGCAACGCGATCTCCAGCGCATGCAGATCGCCCTCCAGGAACAACAGCAAGCGCAGCAACGCGCGCAGAACCGGCTCTCCGCCCTCGCCGCCGAGCGCAGCAACCTCGTCGCCGTCGCCGACCAGCAACGCCGAAGCGCAGCGGTCGAGGTGGCGACCTACGAAGAACTCACCGCAGCGGAGGAGGCGCGCCTCGAAGCGCTCATTCGCCGCCGGCAGGCCGAGATTGCCGCTGAAGAGGCGGCGCGGCGCCGCGCCGCGGGCATCGCCGGGAATGCCGTCGCACCGCACGGGCCGATCCACTTCACGTGGCCGGTGACCGGCATTATCACCTCGCCGTTCGGCTGGCGAAAAAATCCATTCGGAAGCGCGCCGGAGTTCCATACTGGGCTCGATATCGCCGCGCCGATGGGTACGACGATCACCGCCGCCGCCTCGGGGACGGTCATGATGGCGCAATGGTACGGCGGATATGGTAAATTTATTCTCATCGACAATGGTGACGGCTATTCCACTGCATACGGCCATCTCTCGGCGTTTTACGTGACCGCGGGGCAGCATGTGAAGCAGGGGCAAGCAATCGGTGCGGTCGGTACGACCGGATATTCGACCGGACCGCATCTTCACTTCGAGATCCGGATCAACGGAAAACCCGTCGATCCCGCCCCGCGCCTTCCGTAAGGCTTTTCTTCCCTCTCGCCTGCAGAAACCGAGTCTCCGCTTGAACGACGCGCCAACCCCTCGCTCCCATCGCCTGCTGATCGCACTCATCGCCGTTATCGCCATCGTTGCGGTGGCGTGGGTCGGCCTCGCTCGCCTCCGCTCCGCTCGCGAAGCGGCACGGCTCGCCGCACTTCCGGGAGCGCAGACGCTCGCAACCGGCTTCGGCGATGTCGAGAGAAATTATTACGAGCCGATTTCGGCCGCGACGCTTTTGCTCGGCGGAGAGAAGGGGGCAGCCGCTTACCTGCACGCGCACGGCATCGCCAAGCCGGCGCCGATCGCGGTGAAGCCGACCGGTGACCCGGTACTCGACGGCGAGCATCTTGCCGATGCACTCGACGCTGCGTTCCGTCTCGACACGCCGCATTTGAAGAAAGCGACGCAACGCGAATTGGTCGATGCCGCGCTGGGCGGCATTCTCGCCGCTCCGCACGATCCGTACACTGTCTATCTCCCGCCGCGACAGTGGAAGCAACTCGACGAAAGCCTCTCCGGCGGCGATTTCGGCGGCATCGGCGTCTACATTTTTCAGCTCCGCGACGGGCGCATTTTGTTGCAGCCGCTTCCCGGGCTCGCCGCATCGAAGGCGGGGCTCACCTATCCGGCGATTCTCTCCTCCGTCGACGGAAAATCGGTCGCGCACGTCGCCACCGATATCGTGCAACGCTGGATTCGCGGCCCGAAAGGCAGCACGGTGCGCCTGCAAATCGCGCCGTTTAACAAGCCGACGCAGATACGCGAGCTCTCGATCGTTCGCAATATCGTCATCGTTCCGACCGTCTATTCGCAGACGATCGACGGGTTCGGCTATATCCATCTCAGCGAATTCGGTGCGAATTCGGCGCACGAAATGCGTAAAGCGTTGCTCGCCCTCAAAGCTAAGCACGTGAAGGGCTATATTCTCGATCTGCGCGATAACGGCGGCGGGCTCGTCGAACAGGCGGTGAAAATCGTCAGCAACTTCGTTCCCAGCGGCCCGATCGTCTATACAATCGACCGGAACGGCACCAAAGTGGAGAGCGAAGCGACCGGCGACGCGATCGCCGGCCTCACCCCGCTCGTCGTGCTGGTGAATAAGTTCACCGCGAGCGCCGCCGAAATCACCACCGGCGCCCTCCAGGATTACCACCTCGCCACCGCGATCGGTACGCGCACGTACGGCAAGGGCGTCGTCCAGCAACTCTACGTACTTCCGCAGGGAGGAGCCTTAAAAATCACCGTGGCCCGCTACGTTACCCCGTTGAATCGGGATATCAACCACAAGGGGCTCCAGCCCGATATCGTGGTCGATCAGCCGCTCGATATACCCTTCGGCAGCCCGCAAGACAAGCAATTGCAGGCGGCGCTGGCACGTTTGAAGGCGCTGACGCGTTCTAACAAGCGATGAAACGACGGATTCTCACCGCGGTCGCCGCCCTTACGATCGCCGCGCTCACCTCCCCACTGCTTCGCGTCGCCGGCGCCGCGACCGACGCTCTCCCCGCCGGCGACCGTGCCGACCTTTCCACAGCCTACACGCGCCTGACGACGACGTTCTATAAGAAGCTTCCGCTGCAGCGCGTGCTCAACGGCGTGCGATACGGCCTCGTGCTCGAGCTCGCGCACGAACGCGTCGCGAAGCGCACGCTACCGCCGGTGCTCGCAACGGGAAGCACGAGCGGCAACCTTCGCGCGATCGAATATGAGATCGACCGAGCGCGTGCGCTCGGCGGCAAGAATCGTCCGCTACAGCCCTACGTGTACGCCGCACTCTGGGGAATGATGTACTCGGCGCACGATCGCTGGACCGTCTTTCTCGATCCCAAGGATTACAAAGCGCTCAATAACGGGCTCGATGGAACGAATTTCGGCGGTACGGGGATCGTCATTCAACCGGATAATAAAACGAAATTCATCTCCGTCTACCAAGTCGTGCCCGGCGGACCGGCCGATAAAGCCGGCATCCAACAGGACGATCTCATTACCGCCGTCAACGGAAAATCGACGTACGGCATGACGACGGTCGACGCGAGCAAAGAGCTGCGCGGAAAGATCGGCACGCAAGTGACGCTCACCATCGAACGCGACGGCGCGCTCCTGCCTAAACCGATCGTGTTGACGCGCGCGAAGATTCACCAAATTACCGTGTTCGATAAAATGCTGCCTGGAAAAATCGGCTACGTCGCGCTCACGGTCTTCGGCGAGACGACGGGCGCAGAACTAACGACCGCGCTCTCGCGGCTCCACAAAGAGGGCGCGCGCGCGTTCGTGCTCGACCTGCGTAATAACGGCGGCGGGTATCTCCAAGCGGCGGTTTCGGTGAGTTCGAAATTCATCGCCGAAGGCCCGATCGTTTCTATCGAGACGAGCGGCAAGCATATCGACACGCTCGAAGCCGACGGAACCGCGATCTCGCCGGTGCCGCTGGTGGTGTTGGTGAACGGCTATACCGCGTCGGCCTCGGAGATTACGACCGCCGCGCTCAAGGAGAGCGGAACGGCGGTGGTGATCGGCACGAAGACCTTCGGCAAGGGCGTCGTTCAAACGCTCTACCCTCTGCGCGACGGTGGCGCGGTGAAGATTACGACCGCACGGTATCTGACGCCGGAGTATCACTACATCAACCACAAGGGCATCATCCCCAACATCGTGGTCGCGGAGAACAAGAACGCGGAGTTCGGACGTCCCGCGCACGACGTACAGTTGAAACGCGCAATAGAAGTTCTGGACGGTGAAATCACCGCCCAGAACTCGGGAGCAACGACGAAGATGTAACCGCTCGGCGGCGGGGCTAGGAAGTTTTCTTTCGCCCCGCCGTCGCACTCGTTTTCTTCTTGGCCCCGCTCGCCGCGGGGCTTTTCTTTGCGCCGGCCTTTTTCGCCGGAGCTTTTTTCACGGCGCTCGCCGTTTTTTTCGCGGGAGTCTTCTTCACGGCGGTCGCGCTCTTTTTCACGGCCGCGGCTTTCGGTTCGGTCGCCTTTTTCGCAGCGGTACGCTTCGCAGCGGGCTTCTCTTCCGCTGCCGGTGCCGGAAGCGCGGCGCGCGAGATTGCGGGGATCTCCGCAGCGGGCTTCGTCACTCGCGGGCGCCGTGCGCGCGCGGGCTTGGTCGGCTGCGGTTCTTCCTGCGGTGCGCGCAGATGCGGCGGCGGCGGCTCGACCGCCGGAGGCGTCGGGCCGGAGTAACGCGCGATCGCTCGCGAGGGCTCGGGGGGCACGATACGCCCGGTCGGCTGCGCGGCGCCATCGCTTCCGACACGGAAGAGCGAACGGTCGGGAACCGGAGCTCCCACACCGGGCGCACCCGCACCGGCACCACCGCGGCCGCGGCGCCCGCGGCGGCGGCGACGGCGACGGCCGCCCTCGCCTCCCGGCACTCCGGCTGCCGTTCCCACGCCGCCGATCGGCGGAATGCTCTCGGGCTGCAGCTCCTCGTCCTCATCCTCGTCGGCGAGGTGCGCCGCAGCGGCTGCCGGCATCGCCTGCGGCTGGATATTCTCGGCTGCGCCCGCGGCGCGCCCGCGCCCGCGGCGCCCGCGGCGGCGACGGCGACGCTTTTCGTGCGACTCCGGCGCTCCGGGCGCGATCGCTCCATCCTCGGCAATCACGATCGCCGCCGCGCTGTGCTCGCCCTTGACCTCGGCGGCGAGCGCCGTATCCGCGGCTTCCTCTTCTTCGGTGATCGTGGTGATGCCGATCGGCGGCCGCGCCTGAGCGCTCGACGCCGCTTCGGCTGCGAGTTCTTTGAGCTGTGCGGTCTGTTCGGCGGCGCTCAGCGGCCCGCGGCGTTTCTTCGCGCGCCCCGCGCCGGCACGACGACGTTTGCCGCTTTCGTCGGCGGCGGCCGCAGCCCCCGCGGAGATGAGATCGGCGACCACGTAATCCTCGGCGTCGTCGATATCGAGAATACGAATCTTCGCCGCATTTCCGGAATGGTTCGCCGCATTTTCGACTTCGACGATGCGGTCGCCGACGAGCGCTGCAGCGGATGCGGCATTCGGTAAGCGCCCCGGCAGCAATTGCACTTCGACTTCGTCGCCGACGCGAAGGCGGCCGTCACCGCTAGGCGCCGCGGCGCGAAATTCCGTGCGCGTGCGCTCCGGATGAATCGCCGCACTTGCGCGGACGTGCACCGTAATTCCGAGATCTTTCGCGAGTTGCGCGCACTCGTCTTCGTACCAGAACTCCAGTTGCGCCGCCACGCTCGGCGCCGCTTCGATCACCGCGTGGCGATGCCGGTCGTCGACCGTATGGGCGCGCAGGTGACGCAGCGCTTCGATGGCGACGGACTGCGACGACATGACGGTCCCCAGGCCCGCGCAGGTGGGGCAGGTTCCGCGTAATTGGCCGGCGAGATCTTTCCCGACGCGCTTGCGCGTAAATTCGAGCAATCCGAGATTCGAGAACGATTGAATGGTCGCGCGCGTACGGTCGCGGCGCAAACCGTCTTCGAGCGTTTTCAGCACTTTGTTCCGTGCCGTTTCCGAACCCATGTCGATGAAATCGACCACGATGATACCGCCAATATCGCGCAGGCGGACCTGACGTGCGATTTCGGCCGCCGCTTCGACGTTGGTTTTCCCGATCGTATCTTCGAGATTCTTTCCACCGGTAAATTTGCCGGAGTTGACATCGATGACGGTCAACGCCTCGGTGGTTTCGATGACGATCGATCCGCCCGACGGCAGATTGATCTTGGGGTTCATCAGCCGTTCGATTTCGGAATCGATGCCGTAATCGTGGAAGAGCGAACGACCGCCGTTATAATGTTCGATGCGGTCGAGATATTGCGGCCCGAGCAGCTGCAAGAACTCGCGTACTTTGCGATGCTCTTCTTCGTTGTCGATATAAACTTTATCGACGTCGGCGGTAACGAAATCGCGCGCCGCTTTGAACACGAGGTTCATATCTTTGTGCAGCAGCGACGGCGCTTGCGCGCGCTTGAACACTTCGAGGATGCCGTGCCACATGCGAATGAGCACGCCGAGATCGGCCATTAATTCGGCATCGCTGACACCCGCCGCAGCGGTGCGCACGACGGTCGCCATGCCTTCGGGGCGAATGCGCTGCATGACTTTCTTCAAACGTTCGCGTTCGGTCGCCGATTCGATTTTGCGCGAGACGCCCGAATATTTTCCGGTAGGCATCAGAATGAGGTAGCGGCCGGGCAACGAGATGTTCGTGCTGATGCGCGCGCCTTTGAGGCCGCGCGGCTCTTTGACGATCTGCACGAGAATTTCGTCGTTGCGTTTTACTTTTTCACCGATGGTGAAACCGCTGTGCCCTTGCGTTATTTCGACGTCGCCGATGTTGAGCGGCTGTTTGTTGATATCGTCGACGTAAAGAAAGGCGTTACGGCCGAGGCCGATATCGACGAACGCCGCGCCCATACCCGGGAGCACGTTGTGAACCTTGCCTTTGTAAATCGAGCCGATAACTTTCTCTTCACGCTCGATGTAGAGTTCGGCGAGCTCGCCGTCCTCCAAAATAGCAACCCGGTTTTCCCACGGGTCGCTCGAGATCAGAATCTCGTTGCGCACGTATATATTGTCCTTCTGGCGGGCGCCCCGGCCGCCCGGCTACCGCTCAAACGCGCGACCCTGCGGGTGCTACCCGGGATCGCGACTTCGGCGAGCTCGCCTGTGACGGGCCATGCGCGCGACGCGCGTAAAATACTTTTCGCTCGACATCGGATCGCAAAACTGCGACTCGCTTCGTCGGCTACGGCGTGCTCTTCACGTTGCGTGCGCCTCTTACCTTTCTTTCGAGGAGGAATCGAAAGAGGACTCCTGCAGAACGACCTGGGAGGAACGCTACGCTCGTTCCCCATACCGTACGACCGATAGCGCTACGCATTCGGAGAGTTCGTGCTTTGAAATCATGGATCGGCTTCACCTTCAGCCTACTTTTTCTCGCCGGTTTAGCAAAGGCCAGTGCCGCCCCTCATGCTTCCACCGGAGACCGGGACGCGGTCGTGCGCAGCATCGTTCAACACTTTTATGTCAAGGGAGTTCCCGGATTCCCCGTTCCGCAAGTGCCGCGCGTGGCAATCGCCGGGAACTTTGCCATCGCTATGGTTCGAACGGAGATCGAGGGATCGCCCTACTATGGCGAGTTTCTCTTGGAACGGTTTCCATTTGGATGGCAAACCCTTGAGATTGCAACGGACAGTCGCACGGCACTCCGCACCTGCGATCTCGCCGCGCACGATATCGCGCCCCATATCGTGCGCCTCCTGAGCGCGCGCATCGGCATTGCCTACGCAAAGAACGGTGCATATTGCCCTGCCCGAGGAACCTATGCCGATCGAGGCGCGATAAAAAGCGTTCTCGCAATCCGGAAGGCCTCGCACGGAGGCATCGTTCAAAGCGTTCGCGCCGTTGGGAAATGGGGATTGCTTTCATGGTATGGGGGCGGTGGCGGCGATGCGATCTACAAGCGAACGAACGCGCATTGGGTGGAGATTTCCGGTGGCGGAGGGAGCGCCTGTCCACGCGATCTCGTCGACTTATACCACATGCCGTTGAGCACGGCGCGCATTTTATTACAAGGGTTTGATTCCGGTTGTAAGTAGCGTGCAGATCGCCTCCGGCGTCGGAAAGGGCGTGAGCAGCTCGAGCTGGAGACGTTTATCGACTTCGACGTTCTTTCGGCGCCCGCCGATATCGATGCGCAACGCGCGCAGCGGAAGCCGCCCGAGAAACGCGATCGTCGCGTGAAGATCGAGGCGCCAACACCCTTCGAGCGCGAGTTCGCGCAGGGCCGGCAACGCCTCCAACGCGTCGATCGATTCCAGAGCATCGCAACGACGACATTCGAACCGCTCGAGCGCGCGCCCCGAGCGCAGCGATTCGAGCGTGCGCAGCGGTACGCCGATCGTGCGCAGCGCACGGAGCCGCGGGCCGAGGCTCGCGGCTTCGGCGGGGAGATTCGCCAGCGAGAGCGCGGCGAGCGTTGCATGCTCGACGAGCGGCGCGGTATCGAAGGCTCCGCGATCGATTGCGAGGATCTCCAGCGGCAATGCAAGCAGCGCGCGCAGCGATCCACCGCCGCCACTCAAGCGTAAGGCACGGAGATTCGGCGGCAGAACGAGCCGGTCGAGATCGGCGCCGCTCAGCGC
Source organism: bacterium (assembly GCA_021786705.1). Lineage (GTDB taxonomy): Bacteria > Vulcanimicrobiota > Vulcanimicrobiia > Vulcanimicrobiales > Vulcanimicrobiaceae > JABEUX01. Next base: position 17,701 of record JAJYMV010000094.1, on the reverse strand, counting down.
GAGCGATTCGACGTGCGCGGCGATGCGCGGCTCATCGAGCAGCGCGCAGCCGCCGTAGGCGAGCTGGAGCGCGAACCCACCGCGCGGCGCGCGCTCGGCGAGGGCGTCGCGAATGTCGGGACCGAGTTCGCCCGAAGCGGCGAAGCGCGTTCCCGGCGGTGCCTCGCGAATCGTGGCGAGCGGCGTCGCATCGTGGAGTTCGATGCAACGCACCGAAGCGCGCTCGATCACGCGTTTCCGAGAACGCCGCGGTCCTTCTGGGCGTAGATATTCATCAGGACGCCGACGGCGGCGAAATTCGTCAGCATCGCCGATCCGCCGTAGGAAAGAAAGGGCAACGGGATGCCGGTGATCGGCATGATGCCGACCGTCATGCCGATATTCACCATCATGTGAAAGAGCAACATCGCGGTTATTCCGGAGGCGAGTAGCAGGCCGAAGCGATCCTGCGCGCCGTCCATCGCGCGTAATCCGCCGTACACGATCGCGCCGTAGAGCGCGAAGAGGCCGAGCACGCCGAGCAAACCCAGTTCTTCGGCGAGAACGGTGAAAATAAAATCGCGCGAGTGCTCGGGGACGAACGAGAGCTGCGTCTGCGTGCCGTGAAAGAGCCCGCGCCCGAAGAATTCGCCGTTGCCGACCGCGATTTTCGCCTGATTTAAATTGTAACCGGCGCCCTGCGGATCGGCTTTGGGATTGAGAAAAACGAGCAAGCGCGCCTTCTGGAAGGGCTTGAGCACCAGGTTCGTTCCCGCCGTCACCGCACCGGCGACGAGGAGCCCCGCACAATACAATGCGAAGCCGCCGAGGCGCGGCAACCCGAAAAACAGCTGTGTCGTGAGAATCGCTAAGAGCACGAGCGAGGTTCCAAAATCGGGTTGCTTGAGCACCAAGATCGCCGGCACCGCGAAGGTGAGCAGCGGCTTCCACATATCGCGCAGACGCGCGTAATCGCCGCGCGCGAGCACCGCCGCGCCGGAGATCGCTAAAAAGAGCTTCGCAAACTCCGAGGGTTGAAAGGTGCCGAGCGGACCGAGCGAGATCCATCGCTGCGCGCCGAGTGCGCGGTGGCCGATGACGACGATTGCCAACAGCAAAATCAAATTGAGCGCATAGATCGCCGGGGCGAAGCGCTGCCAGATGCGGTAATCGATCCGCGCGCAGAGCAGCATCACCGGAACGCCCACCGCAATATAGAGCAGCTGTTTGAGATACTCCGGCCCCGCCTGCGGATCGTGCAGATCGGCGGAGCGGATAAGCACGACGCCGAGCAGGCTCGCTCCGATGGCGCCGACGATCAGCGGCCAGGCGATGCGATACGACGAGTCGCGGCCGAGGCGCGTGACGATTGCACTCATGCGGGAAGGATGGTTCGAAACGTGAGGTTGATGCGCGCGTGTTGCACGTGCGGCTCTTTCGGAACCGTGTGCCGCCATAACTGCTGGCTCGCGCCGCTCATGACGAGCAAGCTGCCGTTCGTGAGTTCGAAGGTATGGCGCTCGCCGCTCTCCCGCGCCTTGATGCTGAAACGGCGCGTTGCCCCGAGGGAGAGCGACGCGATCGTCGGCGTCGGGCCGAGTTCGGCTTCGTCGTCGCTATGCCAGCCGTTCGAATCGCGCCCGTCGCGATAGAGATTTGCCAGCACGCTGTTGAGGGGCTCGCCGGTGAAACGACGGAGGCGATCGCGGAGCTCCGCGAGCTCCGGGGTCCAGGGCATCGGTTCGTGCGCGATGCCCGAATAGCGATAGCGCGCGTCGGGGTCGCCATACCAAGCTTCGAGCCGTGGGATCGGGCGGCGCACGCCGAAGAGCACGATCGTCGGCTGCATCCACGCCAAACCGTGAACGAGGCGCGCGAAGAGATCGCGCGCCTCGCTTTCAGCGAGAAAATGGGGCTCGAACGCGAAGCCGTCGATCTTCGCCGCGAGCTCGGAGCTCACGCCGGGGCGCGTTGCGCTTTCTTGCGTCGCTTGCGCTGCTGCAAGGGCGCCGCCGTCTCCGCGGCTGGCGTCGGCGCCGGCGCGGGAGCCGGTTCGGGAGCACGTTCGCTCGGGCGAGCGACGCCGAGAATCGGCACGTTCGCCATCATCGCCAACGCATGATCGTGACGTTCGAAATCGACTTCGACTTTATCGCGGTCGACTTCGACGTAGCGCGAAATCACTTCGACGAGCTCGCGTTTCATCGCGTCGATCATCTCGGGTGCGAGCGCGAGGTGGTCGGTCATCAGCACGAGTTGTAGGCGTTGCTTCGCCGTCGCGCCCGAATCCGACGGGCCGAAGAGGCGTTTGAAAAACTCGATCATGCTTTGCCTCCGAAGAACGCGCCGAGGCGCCCGAAAAATGATTCTCGCATTTCGACCGTCGGCGCTTCGACATCTTCGCCGGCGATCTTCGCCGCCATCGCGTGATAGGCGGCTCCCGTCGCATCGTCGCGACGGAGCGCGAGCGGCTCGCCTTTGTTGGTGGTGATGATGATCTCGGGTTCGTCGGCGATCACTCCGAGCAACGGCAAGCGCAGAATCGCGTTGACGTCTTCGACCGAGAGCATTTTCCCGCGCTTGACGAGTTGCGGGCGCAGGCGATTGACGATGAGTTGCGGTTTGAAGCGATTGCCGAGTAAGCCGATCACGCGGTCGACATCGCGCACCGCCGAGACCTCCGGCGTGCAGACGACGATCGCTTCCTGCGCGCCCGCGACGGCGTTACGGAACCCGTGCTCGATTCCGGCCGGGCAGTCGACCAACACGTAATCGAAGCGTTCGCGCAGGCGTTCTATCAGCGCGGTCATCGCTTCGGTCGGCACTTCATCTTTTTCGCGATTCTGCGCGGCCGCGAGCAGCATGAGCGAATCGGTATATTTCGAGGGCACCAATGCATCGTCGAGCGTGACGCCGCCTTCGATAACGTCGAGCAGGTGGTGCTTCACGCGGCTTTCGAGGCCGAGAACGATATCGAGATTGCGCAGGCCGACATCGGCGTCGACGAGTGCGACGCGCGCGCCGCGCATGGCGAGCGCGGTTCCGAGATTGGCGGTGGTCGTCGTTTTGCCGACGCCGCCTTTGCCGGAGGTAATAACGATCGCTCGGCCGCGCACCGCGGGAACCGCGGCGACTTCGATTTCGGGTTGACGTTCGTGCATGGTTTACCCCGTCGTAATCGCGCCGATGAGGCGCTTGAAGAAGGTTGGCTTCTCGAAACTCGTGATCGGAATATCTTCGCCTTCGAGACGGCGTGCGATTTTATCGTAGATCGTGCGCAGGCGATTGCTTTCGTCGAGCACGATCGGTTCGCCGCGGTTGGTGGTGTCGATAATCTCTTCGTCGTCGGGAACCACGCCGACCAGCGTTGCGTCGAGTACTTCGCAGACATCCTCTACCGCGAGCATGTCGCCGCTGCGCACCATCTCCGGGCGCAAGCGATTGACGATGAGCGAGATCGGCATCGGCACTTCGAGCAGTTTGCCGATCACCCGGTCGGCATCGCGAATCGCGCTCACCTCGGGCGTCGTGACGACGAGCGCCTCTTTCGCCCCGGCGACGGCGTTGCGAAAACCGGTCTCGATGCCGGCGGGGCAATCGATCAGCACGAAATCGGCGAATTCGTCGAGCCCGGCGATGACCGCGGCGAACTGTTCGGCGGTGATCGCTTCTTTTTCGCGCGTCTGCGCCGCGGGGAGGATCGCCAGCGAATCGAAGCGCTTGTCTTTAATGAGTGCCTGGCGGAGCTGGCAACGTCCCTCAGCGACCTCGACGATATCGAACACGATTCGCTTTTCGAGGCCGAGCACCAAATCGAGATTGCGCAAGCCGATATCGGCATCGACGAGAACGACGCGATGGCCGCGCTTCGCCAATGCCGCACCAAGATTTGCGGTGGTCGTCGTTTTACCGACGCCGCCTTTCCCGGAGGTTACGACGATTCGTCGCGTGCTCACATTACCAACTTTCTTCTTTACTATAGGGAACGACGACAATTTTTCCGTCGCGCACGCACGCCGTCTCCGGCTCGGCTTTCTTTCCGCGTCGCGCCGAACTCTCCGCTGCAATCGCCGTGGCGATGCGTAACTGCGTCGGCACCAATTCCAACGCGCGCACGCGCGCGCCGCTATCGCCTTGCGCGCCCGCATGTGCGACGCCGGCGAGCCGACCGAAGACGAGGATGTCGCCGCTGGCGATTAACTCGGCGCCGGGATTCACATCGCCGACGACGACGATGTTGCCTATCTGCTGGAGCGACTGCCCGCCGCGCAGCGTGCCGACGTGGTAGAGCGTGCCGGGGGTGGCCTCCACCAAGCGCAGGGAGGGGGGCTCCTCGCCGGCGAGGCGCTTGAGATCGAGGCGCCGGACGCTCGATTCGCCGGCACGTCGGCGAGAGGCGATGTCGGCGCGGGCGCCGTCGAAATCGGCCTTCAGCGAGCGCGCCGATTCCGAGAGTTCGACGACGCGGCTCCGGCGCGGTTCGCGGCGTGGGCTCGGGGCGGCGGGAGCGGTGCTCTCTTCGAAGGGTGCGCCGAGCTCCTCGGCGGTCGCGGCGATCGCCGCGCCCCCCAGGACGCGCCGGATCGAGATATTCCGCCCCGAAAGCAGCGCCCGCAGCCGAAGGAGTTCGCCCGCATCGGGCGGCCGCTCCCCGAAGCGGAGCGTCGCCTCGCAGTCACGGTAGAAGGCCTCCGCCGCGCTCAGCTTGCTCTCCAATTCGGCGAGGGACGCGCCGAGATCGCCGCCGTCAAGCGCGACCTCGATCCCCCAACTCCGCCCGCGCAACAACGCGCTCACTGCCCGGCTCGTCCCGTCATCGACGGCGGGTTCCCGAAGGGCTCCCGCGAACCCCTTCCTCATCCACAGCTCGCTCGCAAGAAGGTCGCCGTTCTCCCGGCTTCATCCCCATCTCACTCACAGAATCGCAGCGTAACGTCAAGCCACCCTTCGCGCGTTCTAAGCGATAGAACGAATTGTCGCCAAGCAAGCCCTTAGCCCGATAGAGGTCCGCGCCATGTTTCTTCGCCGCCTGCTCCCCTCCGTAACGATGCTCTCGCTGCTGCTGACGTGCGTCCCGGCTCCTGCACAGGCGATGACGGCGCAGCAAGAAGTGCAGATGGGGCGCCAAGAAGACGAACAGATCGTCCGCAGCAGCGTGATCGAAACCGATCCGCTGCTCAACCGTTGGGTGAACCACGTCGCGCAGAAGCTCTGGCAGCAAGTCGCGCGCAAAGAGTTACCCTACAACGTTAAGATCATCGACGCGCCCGATATCAACGCATTTTCGACGATGGGCGGCTACGTGTACGTCGATGAGGGGCTGCTCGATTTCGTTCAGTCGAGCGACGAGCTCGCGGGCGTGCTCGGGCACGAGACCGGCCATATCGAACGCAACCACGTCATTTCGATGCAGTCGAAAGTGACGGTGCTCAACGCACTCTTCACGATCGCGTCGCTCTTCTCGCCGCTCATTTACCAGTTCGGCAATCTCGCGGAGGCTGGTATCGTTGCGAAACTTTCGCGCGACGATGAATTGCAGGCCGACCGCTACGGCTTACAGCTGATGGCGCGCGCCGGATACGATCCGCAGGCGATGCTTTCGATGATGCGCCACCTGGGAACGCTCGAAGCGCAGCATAGCGACCTGATTACGAAATACCTCGCCAACCATCCGCCCGCAGCCGTGCGTTTGGAGCATCTCGTCGGCTATCCCGAGCTCGACCCAACGAAGGTGACGCCGCAACAGCGGTTGGTCCAGGCCCTCAGCGACGCCGACCGCGCGCGCTACAGTATCGCCGCGAGCGAACTCTCTTCGCTCTTGCCGTTGCTTCCGAATAACCAGGAGGCGTTGCTGAAGCTCGGGCAGATGCAGCTCGCGCTCGGCCTCACCTCCAAGAGCGAGCAGACGCTCGAAGAGGCGGCCTCGGTCGGCGACCCGCAGGCGAAGCAGCTCGCGCTCTCGCGGCTCGCCGCCGTGCAACAGCTCCAAGTGCAGAGCGTCGACTTGCTGCACCCGCATCTCACGCCGCTCCGCGAGAGCCTCGCCGAAGCGAAAACGCAACTCGAAGCCTCGGCGACGAATATCGCCGCCCGCGCGGCGGAAGGGCGCAACCAACTCAAAGCGCTGCAATCGCGCATGACCGCGCTTAATTACGACGTGCCGAATATCGGCAACGTTCAAGTGCGGCCCGGTTCGCGGCTCGCGGCGATCAGCAATAATATCGAAGCGATGGGCGCCGCGCTCAACCTCGCGCTCTCGAATATTCAGGCGGTCGTCGGCAACCAGGGCGTCGGTTCGCTCGATCCCAAAAAGACCTACGGCGTGCTCGAAGACCAGCAACTCATCCTGCGCGATCTCGCGGCACCGCTGAAGGAATCGCCGATTCCCAGCACCTCGGCGGCGATCTTCTCCGATTATCCCACGATGCTCGCGGAGCTCTCGCGCTCGCAATCCGATATGCTCGGAGCGGTCGACGCATCGCGAGCCGCCGCACTGCTGCTCGACGGATCGATCGGGAAGCTCGACGAGTTCTTCCGCCAATTCGTCGGAATCCGGCTCAATTTCAACGGCGACCTGAACAAACAAGATTACGACGCACTGCTTCCCTATCTCAAGAAGTCGCTCGACTCCGTAAATGCGGCGACAGTCGCCGCTTCGAAAGCCGACCAGCTTTTCAATATGGCGCGTTCGCGCCAGCTCTCGGCGCGCATCACGATGCTCGGCGTGGGCAGCTCGCCCCAGCGATACGCCTCGCTACGCTATGCATTGAAACAACGCTTCGGGAACACCGGTATATCGTACGGCGATATGTTGAAAGATCACCTGACCCCCGGCGAAGTCACCACGGCCTCGATCCTCGCGGCCGATAAGGGCGAAGCGATTCGCGACGTAATCGCCGACGCGAAGGCGAAGGGTCTCTCGCTCGTTGATGAGGCGAACGCGCAGGACATGCACGCGTGGCCGCTCGAGATCTTTATGGGCCTCACCTATCTGGATTACACCGATAATCCGCAACGAGAGATCAGTGGCGGCTAATTTTGCATCGGCGCTCGGCGCCGATGTGATGAAGATGGTCCGCAAAGGCGTCGACATGCACGGCGTCCGCGCGCATGCACAGCTACCGTTTCGCATCGTGCTCGCCGGCGACCCAGCGGCGGTCTCGCGGCTGCGCTCGCTCTTGCTCGCCGGGAACGAAGGCGAGCGGCTCGCCGAGGCCGCGCGTTGCGTCGAGACCTATAGCGCGGGTTGCGTCGCCACGCGCGAACTCAAGGCGGTGATCTACATCGGCGCGGTCGACCAAGTCGGCGATGCGGGATCGCTCGAACTGCGCGCGCTGCACGCGCCGATCTTCGCCGTCGGCATTGGAGCGATGGCCGCACGCGGGCCCGAACGCGCGCCAACGCCGGGAGAGGTGGGCAATTATGGCATCACCGAGCTCAGCGAAGAGGGACTGCGCGTCCACGTCTTTCCGCAGCTCGTTCGCGCCGCGCGCGGTGTCGAAGTTGCGCTCGGCCGGCGCCTGCCGATCCTGCGGGATTTGGTCGCAACGAAGATCACCCAAGATGCCGCCAAAAACGCGGTGAAAATTGCGGTGGCGAGCGGGCTCGTCGACCACGTGCCGATTCTCGGCATCGCGCTCGGCGCGGTCGCATCGGCGGGGGATACCGTGGCGATCACCGGGCTGCAGATCGCGTTGATGATGCAGATCGAAGCGACCTACGGCCGCGATCCCGATTTCAAACGGCTCTGGGAGCTACTTCCAATTATCGGCGGCGGCTTGGGGTGGCGCACGCTCGCGCGCGAACTCTCGGGCTTCATGCCGGTCGCCGGGGTTCCGATTAAGGGCGCGATCGCGTACGCGGGCACGATCGTGGTCGGTGAAGGCGTCAGCTTCCTCATCGCGCACGGACGGCCGATGAGCAAGGAGCAAGCCTCGCAACTCTACGCGCGCACGAAGAACGATGCGCTGCAAGCGGGGAAGAATCTGTTCGGTCGCTTTCGCTCGCGCGAGTCCTAGCGCTGCTCCTCGCAATCTATCGCTACCCGGTGAAGAGCCTGCGCGGCGAATCGCTCGCGCGCGCCGAGATTGCGCGCGACGGCATTCCCGGCGACCGCGGCTCTGCGCTCATCGTCGAACGCGGGCACGCGCGTATCGGGAAAGCGTATCGCGGGAAAGAGGACGAGCGGCTGCACCGCATCGGGGATCTCGCGCTCGCGCTCGCTGCCGCCAAGGAGCGCGCGGTTGCCGTCCGCTACGAGAGCGCCGCGCCGCACTACTTCGACGATTCGCCGATCTCGCTGGTGCTGGAACCGTGGCGCGCCGATGCAGAACGTATCTGCGAGCGCGAACTCGACGTGCGGCGCTTTCGCCCGAACCTCGTCGCCGAAGCGATTGCGGGAGCGGAACGCGAGAGCGACCTGATCGGTGCGGAGCTGCGCATCGGGGAGCGGGTGCGCCTGCGTGTCACCAAAGCGATCCGGCGCTGCGTCGCGATCACGTACGATCCGGAGAGCGATGCCGTCGATCCCGGAATTCTGCGCGCGCTCGCGCAGGAGCGCGCGGCGACGTTCGGCGTCTACTGCGAGGTACTGGCGCCGGGCGAGTGCGCGGTGGGAGACGCGATACTCCGCGTCTGATTCCCACCGGAGCGGGGAACACTGCAGCGCATGGAGAGCGAACGCGGCTTTTCGCTGCTCGAGGTACTCGTTGCGTTGGGGATCGGGACGCTCGTGCTGGTCGGCGCCGCCGACGCGACGTTCGGGATGCTGCACGCACGCGCGGCCGCCGCCGCCCGAACGAACGAGCGATCCGCACTTGCGGCGCTCGTCGCCGCGATTCGCAACGATAACGAGACGGCGACGGGGTTTGCGATCCCGGCGACCGATAGCGTGGGCGCGACGAATCTCGACGCGCATGCCTTCGATCTGCGCACGCGCGATGCGGCGATGGGGGAGCGCATCGTCGAGTTTCGTTGGGTCGCCGCCGATGCAACGCATCCCGCGCGCGTACTGCGCAGCGAACTCGATCCCAGCGGTCTTTCGGTGGTGGCGGTGACGCAACGCTACGACGGCATTATCTCGCTGCATTCGCGGGTGCTCGCGATCTCGGGATTAGCGGCGGGCGCCGACGCCGACCCGCTCTTCGTCGGTGCGACGCTGCACGATGTCGCGCTCGATCTCGGCGACGGCGCAACTGCGGGAAACGCGCTGCTCGCGGTCACGATCGCGAGCGCGCACGTGCAACGCAGCCTGCGCCTGGCGAACCTCGCCGCGCCGACGCGGTTCACCTACGTATTGCAGTACACGCCCGCGCCGTAGGCTACGTCAACTCCTCGTGCTCGTCAATGTCGACGGGCTCCGCAGCCACTTCGGGCTTACCGCTGAAGAACGGAATGTGGTCGAGCAACTCGTCGATCCGAGCGGTCACCGACGGCACCTGCTCCAGGACGCCCGGACGCACCTTCGGCCAGGTTTCGCGAATCCGATCGCGCATTTCGTGAGCCGCAGTCAATACGATTTTTCGGGCGACGTCGGCGCGCTGTGCGAAACGTTCGAACGTTCCATCGTCAATCGCGGTGAGCGCTTTCGTGCCACCGATATTTAGGGCGAGAGAATTGCGTCCGTAAATGCGGTATGCGCTCGTACAGAGAAAGTCGTAGACGGGGGCCAGTTCCGCCGTTCGCCCATCTCGATAAATCAACGACCAGTTCTTCAGGTGCATATCGGTATTTCCGATAGCAATCGTAAATACAAGACGCTGGACGAAGTCGCGAAGTCCCTCCACGCCGGTCAAGCGGTAGATATCACGCGCCATCTCGTTGTAGTCGTGGTTATCATATTTGAGCGGAGGATACTGGCGGTACACCTGATTAATGTCCTCCATGTGAACCCGCTTACCGCCTACGCGATCGAAACGGCGGACCACAAACGCCGAGCGCTCGGTCATGTCGTCCACGTCGTTTGGTAGCCCTTCCACCCGATCCAGGTCGACGAGCCGACAGTCCGGCACGTCAAGACCGACCTCTCGGGCAAAGTTCATCATTGCGTACTCGTTCACCGGGACGTTAGCGAACCGTGTCGACGGCAGTTTCAAAATAAAGTCGCCGTCGCGCCCGCTTATCGGAATCGTCAACCCGCCCGCTGCGTTGCGTACGGCGCTGAATTTAAGCTGAACGCCCGCCAGAGAAAAGCGCAATAGCCGATCGCCCGCCGGGATGAGGCGCGGGCCGCCCGCCGCGAGCGGCGGAACCTCTCGACCATCGGCTGCACGAACGATCACCGCTCCCGGTAGATCTCTACCCGTCACCCATAACAGTGCCAGTTCATCGCGCACGTCGATCCCCGCGTGCTCCGCGATATACTCGCGAAGTTCGCCCTCCGGTAAAAGATTTGCGAAAAGTGGAAGAACCTTTCCAAGCGCGCCACCCCTGACACGCAGCCGATCGTAGGCGTCGATGAACCCACGCGAAAGAATCGGCCGATCGTCGTTCGCGATATACGACTCATCAAACGTGAACACCGAGTTCCGCCCATGCAACTCGACGATCGTGCCTACAAACACGTCGCCAAGAAGTATCTCAAGTACCTCACCCACATACCCGGCACCACCAGTCCTTTGCCGAGGTTGGATGCCGGCCGACCCGTCGGCCATCGCTACCACTCCTCTCCGGTTGAGGGCGGCGCTTCGGCCGATTCACTCATCCGCACGACAGCCTCAACCGCCCGCACCCGCTGACGAGGCACCAAGACCGGCTGCAGATCGAGCGCTTGCCCCAGCGCCAAGACCGTGCCCCAGGATGGGCTCGTCTTTCCCGCCTCGATCCTCGAGAGCGTCGAGCGCTCGATCCCCACAAGCGCGGCGATCTCCGCCCCGCTCTTCCCGAGCTCCAGCCGCCGGGCTTTGAGCACGGAGCCGATCTCCGTGATGTTGCGTAGAAGCTCCATAACGCTCACAGTGTAGCATATATGCCATATGCACCATAGGCTAATCGAAGCTGTTTTGCGTCGCCATCGGCAGAATGATGCATAAATGCACCGAGACAATGCTGCCGATGGCATGCCAAGCGCCACGGGGGAGGGGGCCGCGCCTCTCCGGGCGTGGTGGCGCGCTAGCCTGCTGCTCGGAGCGGCAGCGGCACGACGAACTTGCGAACCGGTCCGCCACCAACCGGAATCGCCCAGACCCACGCTGTGCTCGCGTTCTTTTTCGTGTAGAGGAACTCGCAGGTCGTCGCGCAGGCGCTCTCTCCGATCGCCCGCGCGACGGCGCGCACGCCGTCCGGGCCGATGGCAACCGTTCTCAGCCAATGATATTTGGCGCGGTTGTACTGCGGGAAACCGTTCACTGCGGGAATATGCGTGAGATCGACCGTGCGGCTATCGAGCAACGGTCGTCCCGTTTTTGCCAGCGATGGGATCTCGCGTACATGTCCGCGATCGATCAAGACGGCGGCCGCGCCGGCGGGGACGAGTCGCGCTGCGCGGTCGGCAACGCTGAAGAATCCGCCGAGCACCACGACGGGTGAGCTCCATGCGATGTTCTGCTGCAGACTCAGCGCGGGCGTGCTTCGTTTCATCGCCGTTTCGGCGGTATTGGCCAGCGCCGCAGCGATGTACTGCGCCGGAACAACCACCGTCTCTCGCCCAACCGTCCAACGGCGGACCGGCACAAACGGCGTGCGCTGCGATGCCGGCGGTGGCGCGACGCCGCCCAATGCGGATGTATCGAAGAGCGTAAAGCCCACGAGCCGCTCGCTTCCCTTCCGGTATTCGATCGTTATGGAAGTCGGACGATCGATCGGCGAAATGGCGACGCGCATAATGCGAACGCCGGGCGGAAGACCGACCGGCAAAACTACCGGGAAAGAAGCGCTCTTCACGATTGCAGTGAGTTCTTGCGCGGTAGGATCGGTGATGGTTTGCAGCGAGGTAATCGCCCAACTGGCGCGATTGCCCGCAAACCAAATATGAATGCCGCCCATAAGGATACCGGCGCTAACAATCCCGACGGCACCGAGCCCGAGGATCGCGGCGGCGATGCTCGCACGGAGCGTGTCGTGAATGTGTGCGGCCTGCGAGCGTCGCTTGAGCGTATCGAGCGAAAATTTTGGGACGCTAATGCTGTCCATCATGGCGCGTCCTCGTTCGGAAAAATCAGAAGGCATGCGTGGCCACCTCGCTTGTGTGGTTGCGAATAAAGAATGAGTCATCGTAATCGCGTAGCTCGCCGCGCAGACGCTGCCGTGCGCGGGTGAGTCGCGTGCGCACCGTCGCCTCACGAATGCGGAGAACGGCGGCGATCTCACCGGTTTTCAGAGCGCCGAAGTAGAAAAAGACGGTAACGTCGCGCAGATCTGCGGGTAAGCTCTCTAACGCGCGCCAAATGTCCAGCGACGCGGTATCGTCGCGCGGAATCGGGATCGGCGCGTCGTCGTGCGAGCGGCGCTGGCTCCGTCGAGAGCGCGCGGCCTCGCGCATGACCACGCGATAGACCCAGGTATCGAATGCCTCCGCGGCCCGCAGCCCCGCGACCTTGCGATGCACGATGACGCATGCCTCTTGGGCCGCATCCTCCCCTAGTGCAACGCTCCCGGTAACGGTCGTTGCGAGGCGGAATGCTCGCGTCCAAATGCTGCGTAACAATTCATCGACGGCGCGCTCGTCGCGAGCTATCGCCCCCCGTACGAGTTCGACCGGTGCCCAGTGCTCCATCGGCATACCCCTTCCCGAGTGAGATGCCTCACTCATAGAGAAAGAGGGCGCACGATCCCAAAATGTGCGCGAGGGAGCCGAAAGCGCCTCGCCGCGGAGGCCGCGCTGGTTGTCGTGCTGGAGCCGTTGGCGGCCCGCGCGCCGACCTCTGGATCGACATCAAGTCGCCGACGCGCCTCTCCGACGGCAAATGGGATGTCACCGCGCGTGAACCCTTTAAGCAACATTGGTTGACGAACAACCGGAACGAGGGCCGCATGACGCGCAAAGAATCGAGTGCTCGTCGTCGAAGGGACGCCGCATGTTGAATCGAGCAGTAGCACTGGTCGCGATAACGGCGTTTGCCATCGGTACCACTTTGTTACGCCTCGTCTCCGCGTCGCCGCTGATGCCTCCTCCCATTACCTCGCAAACATGTTCCATGGACCAGCACTGGAATACGCTCGACGTCACCTTCGTTAACGATTCGCCAAAGCCGGTAAGGAAAGTGCGTTTTGCCGTAACGACGGCGAGTGGAGTGCTGACGATGATCGACGATGTCGGGCAATATACGCCGGGAGAGATCGTTCGTCACAGGTTGCGTACGAAATTAAAGTTTTTATACATCTACGGCAACACACGGTGCGTCCCCGTAAGCGTTCGCTTCCAAGACGGCACGACGTGGCAAAATCCATCCGTTCCTTCGGAAATGGAACAAGCGCTTCCGCAAACGCCGCGATCGCGTGTTGCGTTTTCGCAGTGCTTCGTCGGCAATGCTATCTATATGAACTTTCGCAATATCGCGCAAGAGAGCGCGACCGAGGTCGATTTGGGCCTCGTCCAGCACGATCTATTGGTGGCAAGATTTCGCGAAAAGGGCACCTTTTCTCCAGGGACGCTGATCCGCCGCGAATTTGGCTATGGAAGCATGGGGAACGTTCTCGGTGACGACATGATGAGGAACCGCTGTATCGTATTAGGCGTCCATTACCTCAGCGGAGCGACATGGAGCAACCCTTCGCCGCCGCCGCAAGCGCTCAAAGGCATTCCCTTTACCGTTACTCCGGAGGATTCACTCGCTCCGCTCACCATTCTCGGCTGTCGCGCGAGTTCGTCATCGAGCGATTATAACGGCGACTGGTCCGTAACGTATCGCAATACGTCGTCAAAATCCATGGTCTCCGCCGATTTTGCAATCGTCATGCATGGAATCATCGAGGCCGCCGCACAGGATTTGCATAATTTGGCTCCGGGCGATGGAAACACGACTCGCTTTCTCTTGGACGACCCGCACGTCTATCATCCTCGCTGCGTCCCGCTTCGCGCCACCTACGCGGACGGCTCGACGTGGATCAACCCGCTCTTCGCCTCGAAGACCAGCACGAGCGACTAAGGGAGATGCGGGCACCCTACAAAGCCTCGCGCGCGCCGCGACCTGCATGCATTCAAGGCTATCGCCGCTCGATGGCCAAGCGCAGCGCACGGAGCTCTTCGACGATTTCATCGTCGCGTCGCCGCTCGGCCCTGTCGTACGCGAGGCCGTCATACGCGGCCGCGATGCCGCCGGCAAACTCCAGCAACGCATCGATTTCATCCGGCGCGTAGCTTTCGCCGCTTTCGCGCGCGCCGCAGGCGATCGCGCCGATAAGACGCCCGCGCGCGCCCATCGGAACGACGAGATCGCATTTCAGCGCCGATCGTTCGCCATGAGGATCCAACGGCTTCTGGGTTTGTCGAAAGCGGTATCCCGCTGATTCCGTGCTCGCGAGTCGGCGGCCCCCACCGATTCGACTCGCATTTACGATGAATCGCGTCTACCGTCATTCCAATAGTCAGAGCCGAGGCGCACGGCTTCTTCGATCGATATATCTCCCGTTGGGCCGCGAACGGCGACGCCCACCGCGAAAATACGAAGCTCACACAACAACTGACCTTTCGTTCTCGGGAAGCCTTCGTAGTCAACGATGTCGGAAATGTAAAATTCCAGACCTGCCTCGTTTTTAGTTAGATTCGCCGAGAGAATTTCATAGCGGCCATCGAGATGCTTCCCTTCCTCAGAAGATCCACGCTCATCGCTAAAGCATTCTTCAAACTCGGTCCAGGATCCGGACTCTTCTCGATAAAGAGGCTGCGCTTTTCCGTGCTCGTCGGTAATAAGCCCATGCTTTCGAGCGACTAGGATTTCTAGCGATCCAACGGAGGTGAAGTATAACTCAAACTCCGCCTCCGCATCAAACCCGTGATGTTGATTGACCGACTGGTTATTGATCGCGACGCAAGCCGTCTTTAAGGCTGGGTCGCTGCTCACGCGCCTCAGCCACGAATCGTGCAGTAACGGGTGAAGGTCGACGATCGTGCCGCTGAATCGGTCAAACATGGTGCAATACTAGCAGATTTCTCGAAACGCTTGAAGGTAGAGTGGCAGGCATTTCGGTATTGCTATGGATTCGCGATTGAACGATTAATCCCGCAACCGCAGGCGAACCGCGCGGTTGCCTGCAAAAAAGTCGGCGGAGTTCGCCTACGCCAGGTTGGCCAGCTTCATAGCCGTTCTGATGATTTCGACTTCCGCTTCGTGGCCCGTTCTGCCGGCGAATCGCACGCGACCGATATTTAAATGCCGCATGCTCGTATGCGTTAGCGATGCCGCAATGATTTTTCGTCCGCCGACAAATGATGGCGCTACGTAGTCGTTACGCCAAAGCCCCTTCATCCCCAAGGATTTCGGAACGTGCTTACCAAGCAAGAACACGACGCGTGGATTCACCGCAGCAATCGTGGCGTCCAAAATTGCGTCACTAAGCCGAACGAAAGGCGCGTATCGACGGCCTGGGTTCGGCCCGTACTGATTCTTTGCGTCGCGTACGCCCATAAAGCGATTCGAAAGGAAGCAGCGGCGCGTGTCGACGCCCCCCTCCTCGAGCAAGGCACAGATGGCGTTCGAGCTTGCCGACTGTTGCTTTTTGTAGCCACGTTCGACAGCGTCGAGATACAGATCGAGCACGTCGAAATCGTGCATTAGTACCAGCACATAGTCGTTCGGAAAACGCTCACCAAATCGTCCTTCGACCGCTTGACCCACCGCCGCAGTGGAACCATTTTTGGGAGGTCGTCTATTGCGGTATAATAATCGGCGTCGGGATAACCGAGCAGGCTCGCCATGAGGCGATCGACTTCAGGGAAGCTCCGGCTGCCGTTTTTATAATCGTTCGCGTACTCGCTCACTCGGCCGCAGTTAGGTTTGTCGAAAGCGGTATCCCGCCAGCTCCGTGCTCGCGAGTGGGCGGCCCCTCGATACGCCCCTTCGGGGCTACTCGGGGTGACAAGCGGTGTTGCGCGCTACTCGGGGTGACGCACGGCGGCCCCTCGATACGCCCCTTCGGGGCTACTCGGGGTGACAAGCGATGTTGCGCGCTACTCGGGGTGACATAGGGACGGCGCTACATCAATCTCCGGCCTTCGAGCGCGCGCGCGAGCGTCGCTTCGTCGGCGTAATCGAGGTCGCTGCCGATCGGCAGCCCGTACGCGAGCCGCGATACCGTCGTCACCAACGGTGCGAGCAAGCGCGAGAGATAGAGCGCGGTCGCTTCGCCTTCGGCGTTGGGATTCGTCGCGATAATCACTTCGTGCGTTCCTTCGCTGCCGACGCGTTCGACGAGCTCGCGCACGCGTAGCTGCCCCGGCCCGATGCCCTCCATCGGCGAAATCACGCCGCCGAGCACGTGGTAACGCCCGTGAAACGCTCCCGAACGTTCGATCGCGTAGAGATCTTTCGCGTCGGCAACGACGCAGAGCACCGTCGCGTCGCGCCGTTCGTCGCGGCAGAATGCACACGGATCGCTCTCGGTAATCGAAGCGCAGACCGAACAAAAACCCACGCGATCTTTTACCGCTAAAATCGCTTCGGAGAGCGACTGTGCTTCGTTGCGCGGGCGATTCAAAATGTGAAACACCAACCGTGCTGCGGTCTTGGGGCCGATCGTCGGCAATTTCGTGAACTCGTTGATGAGCGCGACGACCGGCTCGGCCGGCGGCTCGGAGCGCGTCACATCAGGCCCGGAATGCGCATGCCTCCGGTAAACGCGGACATACGCTTCTGCGAGGTTTCATTCGCTTTGCCCAACGCGTCGTTCAAGGCAACGGTGACGAGATCTTCGAGCGTCTCGATGTCGTCGGGATCGACGGCCTCTTTGCCGATATGCACGCGCGTTACGCGTTGGTCGCAGGTCATCTCCACGCTCACCGCGCCGCCCGCGGCGACGCCGGTAACGCTCGTCGTCGCAAGTTCTTCTTGCGCCTTGAGCATCTCGCTCTGCATCTTTTTCACTTGGGCCATCAATTGCGCTTGGTTCACGGTTCTCTCGTTCTCTCTATCGCGTAGTCGAGCAGGGAATCGGCGTCGTCATTCGTCATCGGCTCGGCTTCGTCCGGTAGCGCGGCGATCTCGGCGCGAACGTTCAGGTCGGCCTCCAGGAACTCCGCGACCGCGGCCTTCACCTTCGCCGAGGCGCGCTCGTTGAAGCGGGCGAGCGCGGTCTGCCCCGCCACCGCGATCACCAGCGTCGTGCCGTCGAAGGCGAGCACGCGCGAATCGTCGAGCGCCGCCTGCAGCGGGCGCTCCGCAGCAACGAGCCGGCCGCGAATCGCGGGCCAGGCCGCCTCGATCGCCTTGAGGGTGAGCGGGCCGCTCCGCTTCGGCGGGGGCTCCGGCGGTGCCGCCGAGATCGCGGGCGGTTCGGCGCGCAGTTCCTCGCCGCGCGGTTCCGCGGCACGCGGTGCAGCCGCTCGCGGCGCGCTCGCGCGCGCCGGTGCGGGGCGCGGCGGCGGGGGCACGCTGCGCGCGGGTGCAGCCGGCGGCCGTGCCGCCGCGCCGCTCGCCGCCTCACCGGCGAGTACGAATCGCAGCAGCGCCGCCTCCAGTTCCAAGCGCGCGTCGCCGCCGCGCGCGAGCGTCGCGGCATCGGTGAGCACGCGCAGCAGCGGCAGCACGGTCGTGCTCTCGATCTCCTGCGCGCGCGCGGTCGCTTCGGC
>JAJYMV010000133.1 GCA_021786705.1 bacterium | reverse complement strand
GGTGTCACGCCGAGTAGCGTCGGTGTCACGCCGAGTAGGCTGCGAAGCAGCCGTATCGAGGCGCGTGCGTTCTCGCCCCTCGATACGCCGCCTCCGGCGGCTACTCGGGGTGACAGCGGAGTGCCCCTCGATACGCCGCCTACGGCGGCTACTCGGGGTGACAGCGGAGCGCCCCTCGATACGCCGCCTGCGGCGGCTACTCGGGGTGACAGCGGAGCGCCCCTCGATACGCCGCCTGCGGCGGCTACTCGGGGTGACAGCGGAGCGCCCCTCGATACGCCGCCTACGGCGGCTACTCGGGGTGACAGCGGAGCGCCCCTCGATACGCCGCCTACGGCGGCTACTCGGGGTGACAGCGGAGCGCCCCTCGATACGCCGCCTACGGCGGCTACTCGGGGTGAGAGCGGAGCGCCCCTCGATACGCCGCCTTCGGCGGCTACTCGGGGTGAGAGCGTGCGATGAAGATTCGCGGTAAGCGCATCGGCAGGCGCGAAATTGCAATCGCCGTCGGCGTCGCGCTGGGAATATGGCTCGTCGCGGGTTTTATCATCGCCGGGCTCGGCCCGGTGCCCGAGCCGCCTGGGCTCCAGCCCATCATTCTCAAGAACGGCAAAGTGCGCGGCAATCGCATCGCCACAAAATCGTGGAGCTTCGACTATAAACGTGCGCGGCTCTCGCCCGACGGAACCAATGGAAACATTCAGGACGTGCGCCATGGAATTATTCTGCGAAAGGGTAAGCCCTACGCGGAACTCTCCGCCGAAGATATCGAAGTCAACACCCAGACGCTCGATTTTACCGCGATCGGGAAAGTGCATATCGTCCGCTTGCACGATCCGCAGAAGCGATCGTTCGATACCGATTTTGCGAATTGGATTAATTCGGTGCAAACGCTCACAATGCCGCACCCGAGCTACTTCCACACCGGCAAAGCGACCCTGAGAGTCGCGAAGATTACGATGAACTTTAAAACCGGTGCGGTCGAGCTCTCCGGCGTCAGCGGGAACATCGTCGTCGCCCATTGAAGGCGCGCGCGTGAACGTCTCGCTTCGCAACGCTCGCTCCATCGCATTCGCGGCCGCGCTCGCACTCGCCGTTGCTGCCTGCTCCGGCAAGCACGCGCCCTCGCCGTCGGCGACACCGAGCGGCCCGCCGCTGCTGCTCGACGAGCGCGGCACGATCGTGTCGCTCGCAAAAGTGCGCCGGAACGTCGATCTGCGCCCCTTCATACCGGTGCCGGAGCCGCTCGCCTACGCGGTGTTACCCGGCCTCGGAGGCCCCGATACGCCGGCAAACCGCGGCGTCGGCATCGAATACGTCGCGCCCTCGGGAACGCGCATGATTCTCTCGCAGTGGCCGAAGCAGAACTATCAACTGAATTTCATCACCAAAGACATCACCGCAACGCCATGCGTTCCGGTAATATTTATGCACGAAAATGTCGCTTGGACGAGCAAGCGCGGCGCGGTGATGACGCTGATCGCCGATGGTGGGGGCTCGCGGCGAGAACTGGAGCGGGAGGCGCGGCGGCTGTTAGCCCGCGGCGCCTGCACTCACTAACGCGGAAGCCTTATTCGGGCTTCGCTTCGCGCCCTACGGGTACGGCTTCGCTCGCTTCGCGGCGCGCCTTGGGCGTCTGGCCGCCTTTCTGACCGATGCTTTCGTAGAAAGCAGCGCCGTACTTTTTCTTCGTTGATTGGCCGCCTTTGCGGCCGATTGCCTCGTAGAACTCCGGGCCATACTTTGCCTTCACGCGCTCGCCGCCTCGGCGACCCGCTTCGCGTACGCTCATACCGCCGGAATCCTCTCGCGGCCTATCCGACTCCGCCATGATGCCGGTCTCCTTTCCTCGAATGTAGGTCTCTGTCGATGCTAATCCCATGTCGCCTCTTTCGTCATTCAGAAAGCCCTCAAAATTGCTCAAAGTGATTTTCGAGTCGGCGAGCATTGTGGATGGAGGTGGGGGAAAGCGCTTTTCCACCGACCTCGCCCTCATCGGAGAGCGGATCGCGCGGGTCGGCGACTGCTCGGGTCTCGAAGCGCGACAACGAATCGATGCACGGGCGCTGGTCCTCGCGCCGGGTTTCATCGACGTGCACGCACACTCAGAGCAACGATGGTTAGAGCCTCGAAGTTCCGCGGGCGCGCTCGCTCAAGGGATCACCACCGCCATTGAAGGCGCCTGCAATCGCAGCGTTCTTGCAGAGCAAGCAGCCGATCTCCGCGGCTCGCTCCGGCTCAATCTCGCGCTCGTCGCCCCGGCGCGGCGCGAAGAGATCGAGCGGGGCGCCAGCGGCGTCAGCGTGCGCTTCGGCGAGCCGCCGCCTTCCGACGAAGCGCTGCGCCTCGCCAAAGATGCGGGGATTCCGCTCGTCGTGCATTTGCGCGATCGCGAGCGCGCGTTACTCCCGGCACTCGACGAGGCGCTCGCCCTCGCGCGGCGCACCGAGATGCCGCTCCACATCTCGCATTTTTCGTACGCCTACGGCGAGGATCGCGCGCTCGTCCACGTCGCCCTCGAGCGCATCGACGCGGAACGAACGCGCGGCATGCCGGTGAGTTGCGATCTCTTTCCCTACATCGCCGACGAAGAGCCGCTCGGCGCGCTCTTCCCACCGGCAACGCACGCTCGGCCGCGCCGCGATGAGGAAACCATCGCCGCGATGTTCCACGCACGCCTGCGCTACGGCGATCGCTGGCGCGACATTTCGCTTCGCGCCGTCCGCGACGAGCGCGCACTCTCCGAACTCGGCGCGAGCATCGAAACGATCGCGGCGGGTCGCCGGCTCTCGCCGGAACGCACGGCGCTCTCTCTGCTCGACGAACTCGGCCCCGATACGCCGTTATTGCACCGTTTGCTGCACGAAGATGACGTCGCCGCGATCCTTTCGGCGGAGTTTGCCTGCATCG
Source organism: bacterium (assembly GCA_021786705.1). Taxonomy (GTDB): domain Bacteria; phylum Vulcanimicrobiota; class Vulcanimicrobiia; order Vulcanimicrobiales; family Vulcanimicrobiaceae; genus JABEUX01. Next base: position 4,716 of record JAJYMV010000133.1, on the reverse strand, counting down.
GCAGCGCCGACGCGAGCCGTTCGTTTACCGAAGATCCATTCCGTCTCGCGCATCCGCGCGCGTTCGGCAGTTTTCCCCGGCTCTTCGCGCGATTCGTTCGCATGCGCCGAACGTTTCCGTTCGAAGAGGCGATCCGCCGCTGCACCGCGCTTCCCGCACGCATCTTCGGCCTTCGCGACCGCGGCGAGATTCGCGAAGGCGCATTCGCCGATCTCGTGTTGCTCGACGAACGGGCGCTCGCCGATACCGGCACCTACGAACGCCCCGCCCAGGCACCGCTCGGAATCCGCAGCGTTTTCGTGAACGGAAGCGCGGTCTACGGAACGGCAACGGGGGAGATCGCCTATCCGGGGCGCATTCTGGAACGATCGTGAACCTTCGACTCCCCGCGCTCGTCGCCGCTCTCGCCCTCCTCGGCGCCGCGCCGCAGCCCCCGCTCGCGCTCTCGCTGCGCTTTGCTCGCGCGAGCTTCGATCTGCTCGATCCCGTCGGTATCCAACTCATCGTCGATAATCCGAGCGATCGTCGGCGCGACGTCGCGTTCGCATCTCCCAACGAATACTTTATTGCGATCTATCGTGGCAAAAAAGAACTCTGGCATTCGGCACGCGTCTCGACGGCGCACGGCACGCCGGTGGGCGGAACGCACGCGCGCAATATCGCTCCCGGTGCATCGGTCTTTGTCACTTACGTTTGGAACGCACTTGCGGCGGACGGAACGAGCCCAACGCAGGGGCGTTATCGCGTCGTTGCGGATTTCGAAGGCATCGGCGTTCGCTTGCGTGCCGTGCGAACGCTTCGCTTTATCGCACCGCTCGCGCCGAGTGCGGTCGCGGCCCTGCCCGTCGGAAGCGTCGCTACGATCGCCGGAACGCTCGATGCCGACCGGGATTCGCTCAGCGCTGCGGGGCACTCGCTCCAGCTCTCGCGGATCGTGCGCGGCATCGCTGCGGGGCGTTGCATCGTCGTGCGCGGGCAAGTCACTTCGTTGCGCGGCGTACGCGGATTCGACGTTAGCCGCTCTGCGCCGCTACGAGCCGATGGTACAGCGCGCGACTGCGCTCCCGTAATCGTTCCACATTCCCGTCGTTTTCGATAACCTCGTCGGCGAGCGCGCGCGCTTCCTCCGGATCGATCTGCGCACGCATGCGTGCGAGCACCGCGTCGCGTTGCGCGCTATCGCGCGCCATCACGCGTTCGATGCGCCGCTCCGGCGGAGCGATCACCAGCACGGTGCGATCGACGAGGCGAGCGTAGGTGCTTTCGAAGAGCAACGGCACGACGTGCACGATGAGTTGCCCCGGCGCGGCATTGCGTTCGCGGGCGAAGGCGATGCGTCGAATCGCGGGGTGGAGGATGCCGTTGAGGCGGAGCCGCTCGGCATCGTTTTCGAAGACCGCCGCTGCAAGCGCCGCGCGGTCGAGCGAACCGCCGACGACGGCAGCGGGCCAGTGGTGTGCGATCTCCGCCAGCGCCGGGCTTCCCGGTGCGACCGCTTCGCGCGCCACTTCGTCGGTATCGATCACGAATGCGCCGCACCGCTCGAACTCCGCGGCGACCTCGCTCTTACCGCTCCCGATACCGCCGGTCAATCCAATTCGCATGCTCGCTTCATACGCAGAGAGGGGAACGCGTTCCCGCGTTCCCCTCTCGTTTTGCCGAATTCGCGAAAGCCGCTTACGCGGTGGGTTCGCTCTCGGAGGCGACGGCCTCCGGAATCGCCGCTTCGACCGCGGGAAGGCCGATCTCGGCTTCCTCGTCGATTGCGATCGCTTCGATCTCTTCCAACGGAATATCCGCAACGTGCTGGATCGAGGCCGTGATGCGGCGCGTCGCGTGGTTGACGGTAAGCAGCGTGACGCTGACGTCCTGTCCCTGCGCGTAATTTGCAGCACCGTCGAACTCGCCCTTGGGCACCATCGCTAAAATGCCGGGAACGATCTCCACCAGGAGATAATTCGGCGTCACTTTGACGATCTGCGCGGTGAGTTGGTTGGTTTCGTAGATCTTGTCGGCGTGCTGATCCCAAGGATCGGGCAACGCGTGTTTGAGCGAGAGGCTGACTTTCTTCGCATCTTGATCGAACTTCATGATCTCGACGTTGACGACGTCGCCGATCTTCACGACTTCCGAGGGATGCTTGATGCGAGCGTACGAGAGCTCGCTGTTGTGGATCAGCCCGTCGATGCCGCCGAGATCGACGAACGCACCGAAATCGGCGAGCCGAACGACGACGCCTTCGCGAATCTGTCCGACTTCGAGCATGCCGAGCAGCTCTTGCTTCTTCGCCTGCATCTCTTCTTCGAGAACGAGACGCTGCGAAAGAACGACGCGGTGGCGTTTGTGGTCGAGATCGATCACCTTGAGCCGAAGCTGCTGGCCGATCGTCTCTTCGAGATTGCCGACGGGTTGGCGGCGAATCTGCGAAGCGGGAACGAACCCGCGCATGCCGAGGTCGACGAGAACGCCGCCCTTCACCACTTGCGTGACGGTCGCTTCGATCACTTCATCGCGTTCGTGCGATTCGATCACTTTCTCCCACGTCTTGAGCGCGCGTGCGCGACGTTCGGAGAGGAAGAGGGTTCCGTCGAGCTCGTCGATGCGATGGATCATCACTTCGAGCGAGTCCCCAACCTTGAGGCTCTTGGGATCGATCGCGAGCGACAACTCGCGGAAGGGCAGTACGCCCTCCGATTTGCCGCCGACATCGACGAGAAACTCGTCTTTGTCTTTCTGCACGATCATGCCGTTGAGAACTTGGCCTTCGTCGAGAACGCGCAGCGATTCTTCGTAAAGACGCTGCTCGAGCGCGAGCTGATCTTCTTCTTCGCCCTGCGGATGGGCGAGTTCGGTGGTAGAGATGATTGTTGTCCTGCCTTTAATTTTTTATTTTGCGAAGCTTACCGTTGACATTGCCCGCACCACCAGGTGCCTCGACCCGCGATAACCGTTCTCCGGATCGGCGACCCGCAGCGCGGGCAACCTTCCCCGAGTCGTCCGTAGACCGCAAGGGCGTTTTGAAAGCCGCCTTTGAGACCTTCGGCGTCGACGTAATCGTCGACGGTCGTGCCGCGCATCTCGATCGCTCGTTCGAGCACGTCGATGATGGAGCGGCGCAGGCGCTCGCGCGCCGGCCCCCGCAGCGACCCCGCGGGGCGACTCGGCCGAATTCCGGCGAGCCAAAGCGACTCGCATGCATAGATGTTTCCTATGCCTGCGACTCGCCGCTGATCGAGAAGCAGAGCCTTGATCGGCGTTCTTCGCTTCGCAAGGATAGCGCCAAAGCGCTCGCCTGTAAAGGCGCGGCCGAGCGGTTCGGGCCCCAGATCGGCATCCCACGCCTCATTCGGCTCGATCAAGCGCATGCGCCCGAAGGTTCGGAGGTCGGCAAAGGCGAGCCGGCGCCCGTCGGCGAGCGCGAGCACGACATAGGTCGCAGGAAAATCGGGTTCTGCGGGGCGCTGCACCACCAGGCGCCCCGTCATGCGGAGCGAGGTGACCAAGCTGCGCCCAGAGGCCAGGGCGATGGTGACGTATTTCGCGCGCCGGTCGACCCCGAGGATCCGTTCGCCGCGCAGCTCTCGGGCGAAATCGAGGCCGCTCGGAGCCTGCGCCATCTTCGCCTTCCGCACCTCGACCGCGACGATCTCCGCACCGACGAGCGCGCGGCGCAGGCCGCGGGCGATCGTCTCTACCTCCGGGAGTTCGGGCATCGCGCAGCGGGCCGCCTTACTTCGGCAGCGCCGGAATTTTCAACGTTTCGCCGGCAACGATGCCGAGCCGCAACGCTTCGCCGCCGGCGAGTTCGATAACGTATTGCGCGCGCGCGCTCTCTAGCGGAATCGCGCTATCGGGGATTCCCGGCGCGAGCACCGGAACGCGCGACATGACGGCGCGCACCAAGCCGTTGCGTTCGATGAAGATCATATCGAGCGGCATCAGCGTATCTTTCATCCAGAAATAGCGTTCGCTTTCACGCCTGAAAACGAAGAGCATCCCCTGCGCCGGATCGAGATGGGTGCGTTCCATCAAACCGAGTTCGTGGGAGCGCTCGTCGCGCGCGACCCAGAGATGCATCGCCTGTCGCGGCGCCCGCACGGTGACAACCGGCAGCGATGATTGCCGCGCGATCACCAGTGCGGCGTAGAGCGCGCTAAGCATCGACGCTCTCCGTCTCGGCCCAATTCGCCCCCGCCTTCACGCTGACGTCGAGCGGAACCGAGAGCGCCATCGCATGCTCCATCGCCTCGCGTGCGATCGCCGCGACGCGGTCGCGCGCTTCGGCGGCGACGTCGATTAACAACTCGTCGTGAATCTGCAACAATAGCACCGCATCCTCCCCGCTCTCGCGTAACGCGCGATCGACACGGATCATCGCCAGCTTCATTAAATCGGCGGCGCTGCCTTGCAGCGGCGCGTTCGTCGCCTCGCGTTCGGCGGCGTTGCGCAACATCGCGTTGCTTGATTTCAGCGCCGGCATATACCGGCGGCGTCCGAGAATCGTGCTGACGTAGCCGTCCTCGCGCCCACGCTCCAACGTCTTGGCGATATAGGCGCGCACGCTGGGAAAGCGGGCGAAATAGCGCTCCGTAATGCTGCGCGCGAGCGTGCGATCGATCTCCAGCCGTGCGGCGAGCCCGAAATCGGACATGCCGTAGAGCAACCCGAAATTGACCACTTTCGCCATGCGCCGCTGTTCGCTCTCGATCTGAGATC
>JAJYMV010000149.1 GCA_021786705.1 bacterium | reverse complement strand
AGAGGTCGGGCAAAGCGGCGGTGAATTGGCGGTTCGGCAGATTGGGCGCCGGCAACGCATCCTTTTAGCGAATCGCTCTCTTAATAGCAAAGCCCACCGCCGGCTAGTACCTTGCAGGTCGCGCTCGTGGATTAAATGCGCTACGCGGCGATAGCCCACGTGGATCCGGGCATCCGCGTAGATCGGCTTGGGTGCGCGGGCGCCCGTGGCTTTCGAGCGCAGCTCGATGCAAAATGACGAAATAAACGCCCATAGCAGCGACAGCCTGACGCCGTTTCGAGAGAACGCCTTTCAGCCACGCGCAGTAACCGCCGGTCGAGACGCCCAGAACGCGGCACTACATAGTAATCGGCTAGCCGCCTTGGTACGCCCGCACGCGTTCGAAGGCTCCCGTTGGATAGAACCGGCGTCGCGCTGACCAGTTGACTCCGCCGCGCCTCTTGAGAGGATTTCGCGCTCGATTTCAAGCTGTCGAACGCGCTTGCGGGCCTGAGATAGCTCGTCGTTCTCCACCGCTGCGAGGCCCTCGAGTCGTCGCCCGCTATCGATAACCTCTTGCTTGCGCCAATTCGACACTTTTGGGCGAAAAAGCTCGAATTATTGAGCGACGGCACGAGTGGGGCGCACCAGGTCGATGATTTTCTTCCGGACCTCGGGCGGACAGGAGCGATTTTGGCCATAGCGGACCCCTTCGCCGATAGGCGGGCAAGGGGCACGGAAGCGAGGCAGCTTCATGCGTCTAGCAAGCGTTGCGATAGCGCCCTTATCCAACCCGCAATGAGATCTGTTTGAACTTAATAAGGTAACGCGATGCGCGAGAGCTTCAACGCCATTCTAAAGTGCGAGCTGCTCCTAACACATCAAACATCGCTTCACGATTTAACGCACGGCGGCGCCCAAGGTTATTGAGTTCATCGAGCTTTTCTGAAATTTGCGCCGTCCGCACATCTCGATCCACATTTTCTCACCCAAGGAGATCGAACGGCGGACTCAAGCCGCCTGATGACCGGTCAAACCCTTCGTCGAAAGTGGACCCGCTCCAAACAAGGAGTCCTCCTTGTTTGGGGGAAGTGGCTTCAGGTTTATGTGCGCTGCGGACTCGTTATGACGCAAGCGCACGTAGCACCTTTTCGCTGAGTAAGGAGATTCGATGCCCAAACGCGTGATTGACACTTCGTTATTTTTCACTGCTTTTATAGTAGCAGCTCTAGGTCTTGCCGCTTGCGAAGGCGGAACCGGCAAGGCACTGCCGGGCGCAATGCCTAGCTATCAGGCCGCGCATCGCGATGTCGCGGCTGGTAACGGTGTTGCGGCGCCCATTGCAAGTCCAACTTCGTTAAGTTTCACCGCTTTAGGAACCGACAACGTCAAGACATTTGTCGTCAACGTACAGTTCGCTGGCGACCTGACAGCAGTGAGTTCGGACACGAGTGTAGCTACGGTTGATCCCCCATCCGCGACGCCTTTGGTTACGCCGGCTGATGGCGGATCAAAATCCGCAACATTTACTGTAACGCCCGTTGGTAATGGCACGTGCACGATTACGGTTACGGACAAAAAGGGACGATCTGTTACCATCGCAATTAGCGTATCGACTGCACCGCTTGTTTTTGTAGCCCCAAGTGCCGCTCCCTACGTTTTAGGCTTTGACGGTGCAACGAACGGCAACGCAACACCGCTGCGCGATATATCAAGCGCAACCATTCCGCTTACCCATGTTAGCGCTATCGCTACCAGCGCTAACGGCGACATATATGTTGGTGGCAACCCATCAGATGACACGAGTCCACATATTCTTTCTTTTTCTGCAACAGCTAACGGACCGTCTACTCCTTTGTCAGACATTGAGTTACCGCCCTTCTACGTCATACAATCTCTTGCCCTCGACAAAGCGGGAGACTTGTACGTTTTAGAATGGGGCGAGAATTATTATGCCTCTGAGGCAATTATGAAATTTGCGCCAAATTCCACTGGTGCGGCCACTCCGGAGTCTACGCTTCCAGCCGAAAGTTTTGATTCAACCGCATCAACACAACTGGTCGTTCCGCAGGACATCGCCTCATCGGCGGACGGCACTCTTTATGTGGCAAACGCGATGCCCGGTGGGGGCAACGTGCTTATTTTCTCGCCCACTTCCAATGGCCCGTCTGCCGCGCCGGCGGCAGTTATTGGCGGCAATAAGACACTTATCTCCACACCATATCGGGTGGCCGTTGATTCCTCAGGCCGTATTTACGTATTGGTTGCTGACAACAGTGCAATGACATATGGATACGGCGATCCTCCGCGAGCCGTCAATCCACGCATCTGTATCTTTGCCCCAAACGCGAACGGCAACGTTGCTCCAGTCGCGGTTATCGCCGGGCCCTCCACCGGAATGCAGTCGCCCTGGGGTATGCGAGTGGATTCAGAAGGCGGCATTTTCGTTGGGGACTTCGCGTCCGGCGCAATTAGCTACTTTGCACCGGGGGCAAACGGGAACGTTGCGCCGACTCGAGTTATATCTGGCGGAAATACGGGATTCGGATCGTCGAACCTTGCAACCGTAGGTCTTTGAGATTAAAGATGGCGCGTCGCATGACGAGCGGCGCGCCATTTTGTCTGTCAGTGACGGCGTATATTTTCCGTTTTGGACGGAGTAACTTTCCCCGCCCAGGCTACCTGACGGGTGCCCAATAAAGTAGTCCGCTTTTGGAGGCAGAAATCCCGGGGCCTTGGCCCCGAAAGGAACTGCCGTGAGAAAGTCGCGTTTTACCGAAAGCCGAATCGTCGGCATCATCAAAGAATCCGAGGCCGGCATCAACACGAAGGAGCTGTGCCGCAAGCACGGCGTCAGCCCGAACACGTTTCATAAGGGGAAAGCCAAGTACGGTGGCCTGGAGGTCAGCGACGTGGCGAAGCTCCGTTCCCTCGAGGACGAGAATCGTCGACTCAAGCGGATCGTTGCCGATCTAACGCTCAACGTCGACGCGTTGAAGATCATCGCCGAGGGAAACTTCTAACGCCCGCACAGCGACGTCGAGGAGTGCAGGCGATCCAGAAGATGCTCGACATCAGCGAACGGCAAGCGTGCCGCTATCTCAAGGCCAACCGGCGTATGGTTCGATACGTTCGTCGGCGGCCGGAGGACAGCACGTTGAGGATACGTCTAGAGGCACTGGCGGCGGAGCGTCGTCGGTTTGGATTCCGTCAGCTAACGGTGCTCTTGCGCCGCGAGGGTATCAAGGACAACGTCAAGCGGATCCTGCGTGTGTACCGCGAGGCAAACCTTCAGGTGCGCCGTCGGGTGAAGCGCCGCGTTGCCCTGGGCCGTGGAAATCCGGCGCCAGTCGTCTCGAAGATGAACGAGCGCTGGTCGCTTGATTTCGTGCACGACACGCTGCGAGCCGGTCGAAAGATCAGAACGCTCAATGTCGTCGACGACTTCACGCGCGAATGTCTGGATATCGAAGTTGACACCTCGCTCTCCGGCAACCGCGTGGCCCGCGTGCTCGACGCGATCGCCGAAGCGCGCGGATACCCGGAAACCATCGTCATGGACAACGGCACGGAGCTGACGAGTGTAGCCATGCTCGCGTGGGCACGCGATCGGAGCGTCCGGCTGCACTATATCGCCCCAGGGAAGCCAACGCAGAACGCTTTCGTCGAGAGCTTCAACGGGAAGTTCCGCGACGAATGCCTCAACGAACATACCTTCGATTCGCTCAACGAAGCCCGCGAGGAAATCGAGCGCCGGCGGATCGACTACAACACCAACCGACCGCATCGGGCCCTTGGACAGCAAACGCCCGAGGGGTTCGCCCGGTCAAACGAACAAATTACCCTTTTCCCTCGAAAGGTGGCATTACTTTGGGGTACCCGTCACTGTTTCAACAACGAATGCACGAAGGCCACCACTTGCGAACGAGGTGACCACAAGCTACACATTCGTCTGGGCAAAATTAAGGCTTCGATTGGAGCGGATCGACCGAGAGCCGGCCGTACCCCGCGAACCACGCAACGATCGCCGTTCCAAGATGGAGCGGCACGTCCCATCCATAAACCGGCGCGATGCCGAAGATCGTGTTGGTAATCGGAATCATGCCGAGAATCGCGACGAGCAGATAGAACCAGAAGAGTTTGCGAAAATAACCGGTCGCGCTTGCGAGGCTTCTCGCCGCGATCACGCCGAAGACCCCAAAGAGCAGATGAATCGCATCGTGCGCGAGATTCACCGGAAAGAGGCCGAAGAGAAGCCGAAAATGCGGGTCGAGCGTGACGACGACGGGAGCGTCGAAGGGCGCGAGCGGCGCGACCGCCGGCAAGAACGCGAGCCCGCCAATGGCGAGAAAGACGATTCCAAAGAGCAGCGAGAGGCGCCGTGCGATCATGCGCTCGCCTTGCGCAGCAATGCGCCCAAGTCCTGGTGCAGGCGCCCATTATCGGCGAGGATACTGCGCCCGTCGATGCGATGCTCGCCGCCGTCGACCCGGCTCACGCAGCCGCCCGCCTCGGTGACCAAGAGTGCTCCCGCAGCGACGTCCCACGGCGCGAGGCCGAACTCCCAAAACCCATCGAAACGCCCCATCGCCGTATATGCGAGGTCGAGCGCCGCCGATCCGTCGCGCCGTACCGCCTGCGCGCCCTCGGAGGCCGCCGCAAAACAGCGCGCGTTCGCGGAATAATCGGCGGGATGAAAACCGGTGCAGAGCATCGCATCGCCGATTCGTTCGATCGACGAAACGACGATCGGCACGCCGTTGCGATATGCGCCGGCTCCCCGGATCGCTACGAAGGTTTCACCCATCGCCGGTGCGTGGACGACGCCGATTTCGACGACGCCGGCGCGCTCGTACGCGATCGAGACGCAATAGAACGGGTAGCGATGCGCGTAATTCGTCGTCCCGTCGAGCGGATCGATTACCCAGCGTTCGTCGCTCTCGCCGGTTCGCGCGCCGGACTCCTCGGCGAGAATCGCGGCCTGCGGCGTCATCGTCAAAAGGCGATCGATGATGAGTCGCTCGCTCGCACGATCGGCATCGGTAACGATATCGGCACGACGCTCCTTTTCGGCGATCACGCGCGGCAACTCCACCCGGGCGAGAAGCAGATCGCCCGCCTCGCGAGCGGCGTGCTCGGCAAGGCGGGCGAGACCGGAGATGGCGGCGAGCGGTTTAATTCGCGACCAGCGTGTAGGTGATGACCGAACTCTGGGCGCTGAGCGTCTCGCCACCGAGCGCGAGCTCGAAGTTCTGCAGGATATCGTAGGGCTGGGTTCGCGTGGTGACGCTCGTACCATTGGCGATCTGCAGGCTCGTCGCCGTCGGCACGACCGTGAAGGTCGGCACGTCGAAGCTAATCCCCGCTCCCTGCGAAGAGTTCGTCGAGTCGGTCTGGGTCAACAATTCGTTCGTCGGCGAGCCCGTACTATTGACGGGATTACTATTCGCCTGTACCGAGAGATTCCAGGTGATCGCCGTCGTCGACTGGATGATGACGCTCGCGCGGACGATATCGCCGAATGTCGTCGTCGTGTTATTCGCATAGTTGCCGAGCGTAATGGTCGAGCCGGAGAAGGAACAGAGCGCACAACTCACGTTCGGCGTCGAACCGCCCGGACCGGGGTTCGATGGATCGACGACCACGGTAAGTCCGACCGAGAGCTGCACCTGCACTTCGTCATCGCCGAGCCAGTTCGGGCCGCCGACGATGCCATTTGCGAGGGTGCACGTTCCGGCGGTGTTATTGATGCAGTAGGTCTGGAACTGATAGGAATCGCTATTCGATTGCGGTCCGATTGCCGTGAACGAGATCGTCATCGTATCGCCGGGTTTCAACGCGCAGGAAGCACCGCCGATATCGATCTCGCCGTCGGCGCCCGCCGAGGTCGCGCTCATCGCTGAGAGCGCGTTCGTCACCGTACAGCCGTCCACGTTCCCCGAAAGAGTGGGAATAGAACCGGTCACGTGCCAGAAGTTGCCGCTGCTGTCGGTTGCATTGACGCCGTTGACATCGGTACCGGGTATGCGAACGCGGAACGAGGTGATATTGCTGCTAACGCCGGAGTTGTTCGTCACGGTGTAGGTGTAGGCGTTTCCGTACGTGCCGTTCGCGTTGCCGCCGATCGTCGGCTCGGTATTGGTCGCAACGGCGGTTGCGGTCGGGTAGCCGCCCGCCCCCGTGAAGCCCACGCCCGCCGAAACGCTGTTCACCAACAACTGGAAGGTCTTGCCGGCGGACCAACCATTGCCGTTCGCGCCGTGCGCGTAGATCGTAAACGGCACGTTCCCGGTGGTATTGAGATTCTGCAAAGCAAACTTCAACGTCAGGCTCGCACCCGGGGCGAGCGCGTTGGCGAGGCCGGCGGTATTACATTCCGGTTGCGGGCGCGTGTCGGGGCTCGAAAGCGTACCGGTCGGCGGAACGGCGTAGGCCTGGTTCACGTTGTTGCAGGCGCTGAAGATCCAATAGGTCTGCGCGCCACTCGAGCCGCTCCCAATATAGGACCAGCCTGCGGGCGAGACCACCGATGGGGCGCCCGAGGTCGAGAGACTATTCGATGCCGCAACCTCAACGGTATCGACGAAGTCCGGGTTCGGATCTTCACCTAACGAAGTGTTTTGAAAGATGACGTCCACCGGCGAGGTAGTATTCGTCCCGACCGAAGATGGCGAGAAATACGACGTCATCAGACTGGAGTTCAGCGAATACTGCGCCCAGGCGAGGCTATCGACGCTTTGGTTGACGCCTGCGCTCGTTACCGGGACGACCTCCGTTCCACCGGGGCTCAACGCATAGACTGTCGGGTACGCCGAGAGCACCGCCCAGTCGGAGTATGGAAATCCGTTCGGAGCCGCGTTCACATCCATATAAAAGGTCTGCGTTTTGCCGGGCCCGATACCGCCGCTGTAATCATAGAAGCACACGTATTTGCGTGGAAGCGGTTGCGCTGCGCCGGTACATCCGTTATCGATCACCCAAAAGTCGGTGTTGAGGTTCGGATCGGCTTGGAAGTAATCGAGGACGCCGAAGGACGAATAGGTTCCGACGAGGCCGATCCCAATCTCCGAGACCGTGTTATTCGAATTATTCTTGATCTGGAAGGCAACGATATTGAAATCGTTCAGATTGATCGCATAGGGCGAATTGCGTTCGTACTGTGCGTCGACGGTATTCGGCTTAAAGAAGTGTGCCTCAACATCTTGCGGCGCGCCTGATTGATAGCCGCCGTTGACGTAGACGCCGGCGAGCGTCGCCGTGGCCGAGCCGCCCGTGTTTCCGACCGCGATAAAGGCCGGCGCGTAGGCGTCGGTCGCGGTGGTGACCGACCAGGTGAGCCCGTGCTCCGGGAGAACCGAAGTCAGCATTTGGCAGCTCGCGTTCGCCTGACAGATACCGCCGTTCACGTCGGAGAAACTGACGTTCGGAATCGTCAAGCTGGCATTGGGGGCGAGATATTCGTTGCTCTTCGTCGGATCGACCTCAACGTAACACTCGTCGTTCCCCGAGCCGTTTACGCCGCAGGTATCCTTCACGCTCCACGAATTTCCCGCCGAGTCGGTCGCCGTCGTCGTGCACGTTGCTTGGCACTGCGCGAGCGTGTAGCCTGCGAGCACGACATCGACGCCGTAGCCGTTGTTCCCGTTTGCGGTGAAATCCGAGCCGGTAGAAAAGGCGATCTTTGCGAACGAATCGCTATTCGCGAGGCCGAAGCGCAGCGGCGAGTTATTCGTGAAAATCAGGTTCGTCGTTTGCGAGCTGCCGCCCGGTACGCGCAAGGTGATCGATCCACCGGTAAAGGTCGTCGACACGTAATAGCCGACCATCGTAAACGCTTGCGACGCGTAGACGCTCTTGGCGACCGTATCGTAAGCCTGCGCGGTGAAGGTGCGGGGGACGTAACTCCCCGGCGAGTAGGCGCTGCCGAGTGCGTTCGTTCCAAACTGGAAGGTATTGGTCGCCGTACCGCTCCCGGCGGCGTTCGCGGTCCAGAGCGTTTCGCCGGTCGGGTCGGAGATCGTCCATTCGTAGGTCGAGCTCGGCGCGATGAGTATCTGCTGACGGATTCCCGAGGTCGATTGATCGTTCGCGCTATCCCAGGCGAACACCGTGCCCGGCGTCGCCGCGGGAATGGGGCGCGGCGAAGGGTTCGCGTTCGTTCCGTCGGGATAGAGCAGCATCGTTTCGCCGCTCGGCCCGGTCACGGAGATCTGTTGTTGCGAGATGCGCTGATTCGTCGTCTTGTCGAAGAGCACCACCGAATAGGTGCCCGCCGCTTGCGTCGCGCTGATCGTCCACGTAACGGCAAGGTTGCCGCCGGGGGCCTGTTCTCCCGAGGAGAGGTTGGGCTGACAGAGGCCGTTCGTCGCGTACGACGATTGCACCGGCGCAGAGAAAATACAGACCGGATTAATCGATGTCGATTCGATATAGACGACGTAAAAATCCGACGGGGTGAGGTTCGTCGCGTAAATATAGGCGGCCGAACTCGATCCGGCGGCGAATTGCGAAATCAACTGCGTGTGGAAGGCATCCTGGTAGACACCGAAATTGTAGGTAACGCCGACGTTAATATAGATTACCGCGACCCACTTATTGGTGGTCGTGTCGAGCACGCCGAAGGTATAGACCCCGGCGACGCTCAGCGTCGTCGCATGGACGTTGCCGTTTGGGGCGCCGTAGCCCCCGCCGACCGCCGTGCCGGCAGTGCCGTCGGCGACGTTGGGCGCGATGTAATAATCTTGGAATGTGTCGCCGCCGGTCAGGCCGGAGGATTGCCAATCGGCGGTGCAACCGACCGTAAAGTTATCGCCCGCCGTAATCGCGCAGTTCGCGCTTCCGCTCGCCGTCAATAAGACCGTTGCTCCGGTCGCGGCTTGAATCCTCCGCTGCCCCGGATGGAGCGTATTCATCGCGCTCTTCATCGGGAGGCGCGGCAACTCCGAGAGCGGCACGATACTTCCCGGCGCGCGCACGTTCGAATTTGCCTGCGGAAAGCCGGGCAGCGCCGACGGGGTCGGCGTCGGATGGAGCGTGGGGATCGGCAGCGGCGGCGGCGTGTGGAAAATCGGCACGCCGATCGGTGTTACGATCGGGTGAGGGACGATGCGCGCCGGGACCCCGCGGCCGAACGCCGTGGCGACCGCTGCGACGGCGACGATCGCTGCGACGGAGAGTGACTGCAGGCGACGTACGTTCATCAGTAATACAGCGTATAGACCGCGTTGGTGCTATACGTCCCCCCGGAGACGCTGACCGGGATGGTCAACGTAAGATCGACGCAATAGGTCTTCGTTCCACCGCTTGTTTCGCGGAGGGCGAATTGCCCTCCATCATCGAGATAGACGAAGAACGGGGTCGCCGTTGCAAGAGGCGCGGTTATATAGGTGTTGTTTGCCAAATCGTTCCCGGGGAATGTTCCCGAAAAATCACTGTACACGCCGTCCTTGAGCTGCCAATACGTAACCGTCGTATCTACCGTAATGGTATAGGCACACGGAATCACCGTGGTAGTTCCAGCGGTAGCATTAATAGTTACTGAATTCTGGTTACTAACCAATAACGTGCCCAACGGATTGGGCTGAACGGAGGCTTCGACACGAACGGCTTGTTGATTCTGGGCGACAAGGCGATCGAGTGAAATTGCGTCGGCACGAAGAGTCCGGTTGGCATCTAGCGTGAAGGCGGCCCGAATGTGCGAGCCCGTCGTTGCCGACGGTGCAAAGGCAGCCATTCGTGGTGCCGGCGTAACGTTGACGATAATCGTCACCGCGATTTGATCTCGCTGCTGGACAAAAAGTGCGAGTGCGGCAGCCACGGTGGCCAACGCAAGGAATCCGGCAAGAAGGGTAACGCGGGCCAGCCGTTTCATTTTGCCACCACTGTATAGACGATCCAAACATAATACTGCCCGTTCGTAGCAGTATTGGGAACCTTCACTTCGTAGTCATAATAATAGGTACCGGTTGCCGCGAGGCTCTGCGCGATCGGCGTCGGGTAGGTGGTATACGCGATAGTCGGCGCGGTCGCATAACCACTACCGCTTACCGCCGCACTCGTCTTCATGAAAGGCGCACCCGCAGTAAACCCGGTGTTTGAATCGGAGGCGGCCGTGGAAGGGACGTAATAGACCGTCTGCGAGATCGGAACGCTCGTCCCATCGGTGAGATTGTAGAAATCCGCCGCACCCTCACCGTAGATATTGAATCCGGTCGAGGAGTTCGTCGTAACGTTGAGTTCTACGGCGTATTTGTAGAGATAGGTCTTGCCGGCGTCGATCGTGCCGAAATCGACCGAACCTCCGTCGAAGACGGCGTTCGGCCCGTGCGTTGGAGCGGGTTGCGCTCCAATCACCGCCGGAACTGCGCCGAAGCCACTATTATAATTCGGGGTCAACGAGAGCTTGACGATCGCGTTTGCACGCCATGTCACGACGGTGGAGGCAGTCGACGCGAAAACGGCGACCGGTAGCAGTGCCATCATCGCGATGGCTATGCCGATCCCCCGTATCCGTGCCGTTCCTCTGTGTTCCATCCTCGTGGCTCCTACCATCCTCCATGAACCCGAATCACGCCGCCGCGCCGAAAAGGCGGGCTAGCGAACCGTAAACTTGATGCCGCCCGCGGTATCCGTCTTGCCGTTATAATCGATCGTCGCGATCGCTTCGTACTCTCCTGGAGGGAGACGCTTTCCCTGAATCTCCAACAGGCGCATACCGCCGCGTTCGACGAGTTGGTTGCTAGGGATCGCCACGTGATCGACGATCGCTCCCGAGGTCGTCTGCACGACGAGCTGCCCTCGAAGGTAGACGTGTGCGTTGCCGGTATTTTTAAAGAGCACGTGATAGATTCGTCCGAGCGGATTCGCGTAGCTCGCCATTCGAACGATCGCGCCGTCGATGTGCACCGTATCGGGAATCGTTTCGTAGATCTTCGAGGCGATGCGTTCCGAGAAGGCGACCGTCTGCCCGGGTTTACGCTCCGGCCGCGTCTGGAAAAAAACGATGCCGGCGTACTCGCCCGAGAGCGCTTTATTCGAAGGGACTTGGATCGTCAATTGCACTTGCTGCGAGGTGTTCGGTAAAACGTTAAACTCACGCGGACGAATCGAGGCCCATTTCATCAGTGAGTTCGGGCGCGAACCCACTTTGGTAAAAACGTAGCTTCCTCCTTGATTCACCGTGAAGTCGACCATCGTCGCCTGCACGTGCGTCGAGTTGAGCCCCGAGTTGTGAATCGTGATCGGTATGTTGTACGTCATGCCTCTGGGAATCGAAACCTCGAGTTTCCCCGGCGTCACCTCAAGCCCGAGTTGGATCGAACTTGCACGGATCGGCCAGATGAGGAGCGTGAGTGCCGCGAGCGCGCGGAGCGATCGGATTTTCAGCATCGTGCCCTCTCGTTTCGTTGCGAGGAGGTGAGTCCCCGCAACGAAACGTGACGCGCCAAGGATCGTACCTACCCTAATTCGTGGTCAGAGTGTAGGTAACGGTCACCGACTGCGCGCCCGAGGGTGCGTTCGGCCCGATTACCAACTCGACGTCGCCACCAAGGTTGGTGCCGGTCGTCGCAGCGGTCGCCGAGAGCAACGTGGCGCCGGTGCCGTTCATCGGGAAGTCGCCGGCGGGGCAGGACGCGGTGCTGACGATCGAGGGAGCTGCCACGCGCGTCGAAGCGGTTGCTGCTTCGCCGTTCGTGTACGACGCGCCGCCGTTGGGCAGCAGGCAGAGCAGATAGCCGCTCGCCGGATAGCCCGCGGTCGCCGCTTCCGTTACCGAATATCCGAGCGAATCGTTGGTCTGCACGACGGCATTCAGGGCGTTCACCTCCATGCAGTCCGTATATTGCAGAGAGTCCGGGGTGACGTTGCCGAAGTTGATGGTCGCCGCATTGGTCGTACCATTGCTGGTGCCGGCACCGGCCTCGGTATCGGAGGCAGCACAAACGCCGGCTCCGAGGTTGAGATTTGGGTAGATGGTTTCGGCGCCGGTATTGTGGCTGCCGAGCGGCGTGCCGTTATACTGCGACGTGAGAACGATCGACGCGATTTTTTGGGTGTTCCAATCGATCGTGACCGTCGGAGAGGCTGCGAAAGCCGGAGTTGTGGAGATAACTAACGCTGCGAATGAGGCAAGCGCGATAATTCGTTTTGTATTCATGATCCTTTCACCATGCGCGAGAAGTCGCCGTCCTTGGCGGGAGCGAGAGCTTTTACGATTATCGTATCGGTTGCCTGCTCCCGGAACTTTCTACGAATGGGTCAAGGGGTAGTAAAGTTATGGCCCTGCTTTCGGTAAAGATTCTTATCGTCACTGAAGT
The DNA here is from genome assembly GCA_021786705.1 of bacterium. Lineage (GTDB taxonomy): Bacteria > Vulcanimicrobiota > Vulcanimicrobiia > Vulcanimicrobiales > Vulcanimicrobiaceae > JABEUX01. The sequence continues at coordinate 25,423 of JAJYMV010000149.1, read as the reverse complement.
CGCACTGTAAACCGGCCGTGAGCCGTGACTAAAATACCGACCATCGGACGCGCGCTCAGCTTGAGGGTGAAGGCGTAGAGTCGGCCGACGAGCGGCTTCCCAAGTACGCTCTTCTGCCCGTCCGCCCAGAGAATTCGGTCCCCCGGCCGCACGTCGGCGAGGAAGCGCGCCCGCACGGTGACGTACTCGCCGATCTTCGCCGAGCCCGGGCTCGCGGTAAGTATCGCGATCGGCAGGCGCGGATCGACCGTGAGCTCGCCGGGGAGCGGGGTGCGGCCAGCCGCCGTATGCGCGCGCACCTCGAAGCGCCCGGCGCGCGTCCCCTTCGGCACGATGATCTCGCCGATCCAACGTTTGCGCGCCGCGTCATAGCGCAGCCGCTCGCTCCGCCCGAACGCCGTCGCTGAAACCGCCGCATCGGCGGGCGCCGCAACGCTTACCTCCGCCGCGCCGCCGGGGGGAAGGCGCGGCTCGGAGAGTTGGACGCTCGGCGCGAGCGTCGGCGCGGCGGCGCCGGCGTTCCCGAAGAACGTAAAGACTACTTTCTTTTTCTTCCGACCGACCTTGAAAATCGCGCCCTTGTAGCGCTCGCGCGCGGCGAGCGTAATCGTCAGGTCGGGGCTCACCTGTCCCAGGCCCTCGGCGACGGTCTCGGGATCGATCGAGAGCGTGTAGGTCCCGGGGGTGAGATCGTCGAGCACGAAGGAGCCGTCGTCGTTCGCGATCGCCGCTTCGTCCCCGGGTTCCGCGACAACGTAGGCGTTGAGCGCGCCGTCACCCGGAACGTATGGCTTCGGCACGTCCTTCCCATAGAGGACGTAGCCGGAGATCGAACCGAGCGGCTCGGCGGTGAAGGTGGCATGGCTGAGCTGACCGCGGTTCACGTTTACCTTCTGCGTGAGCTCTTTCTTCGAGAAGGTCGCGAAGGCCGGAACCGAGTTCTCCAGCACCGAGACGGTATGTTCGCCGGGGCTCAGCCGCCCGAAACCGTAGGCTCCGCTCGAATCGGTCTGCGAATAGGCTCCGCTATCGACGCGCACGAGGACGTTCGCAAGCGGCACGCGTTCGCCGTCGCGGCTGATGCCGTAAACGTGTCCCGCGATGCCGCCGAAATCGCCAACCAAGAACCCAATTTGCGCGCTCTGCCCGCCCTGCACGGTGAGCGTGACGACCGGAGAATCTGCGGTTAGCCCGCGCGGAAGCGAGGATGTTTCGAGCCGCACTTGGTGCTCTCCAGGCGGCACGAAACTGAATTGATAATTGCCGTTAAGATCGGTTCGCTGCACGTACCGTCCATCGAGCACCACCATCGCATTGGCGACGCCATAGGTTCCAGAGCCCACGAGATAGGTCGCCGCCGATCCCGAATCGAGCGTCACGCGCCCTCCAATCGTCGCCGGCAAGCGCGGATCGACTCTGCCCTGGACGAGCGCCCCGCTCCCGAACATGAACGGAGCATTGACCTGAAGATTAAAAATGCGCGAGCGACCGTCGACCGCCGGATTTAAACGATCGACGAGCGACTCTGTGCCGTAGGAAGCGGTAATCGAAAACGCCGGCGAGATCTGTCGCGTCACGCTGACCGTCGGAATGCGGGAGATTGCGTCGGAGATCGCGTTCTGCGTGAGGGTCCGCATAAAGTTTAAGGAGATAGTCGTCTTCCCGCTCGTTCGTCCAAGTTGCGCACCGAAACTCCCTTGATGCCCGACGCCGGCGAGCCCACCTGCGGTCCGCAACTCCTGGTCGGTGAGCGAGAGCGCGAATGCTCCCAAGCGTATCTGCGATTGAACGGCACTCTGTGCGGTGCCGGTCGGGGACGCCGAAATGCTCGTGAAACGACCGAGTTGCTCCGAGAGGCTCAGGAAACCCATCCGCCCCGAAAAGGAGAGTTGCCCACCCGCTGTGCCCTGCCACTGGCTCCCCGAGCTTCCCCCCAACGCCTGATCGAAGAGATTGAACGAGTAACCGAGGTGCTGCGTGAGCTGCCCGCTCAGGATGTACGAACTGCGACGCTGCGTCGTGCTCTCACCGTTGAGCAACGAACGCTCGAAGGCAAGATCGAAGGTGCTCGTCCCGTGTCGCGACTGCGAAATATGGCTGATATCGATCAGGCGATCGCCCTGCAACTGCCCCGTTCCAAAGGCAATGAAATCGTTGGGAATCGTCCTCGTCGTCAGCGACCACAATCCGCTCTGCTTCCCCCAATCGATTCGCGCTTGAGCAGCGATTCCGGCACCACCCGGAGTCTCGGAGGTAGCAGCGAGCCTCTGCAGCGCGGCCTCGAGCACCACCGATGCATCGCCACGCCGTTGCGCGGTCCCGGTCAACACCGTTAGCGAGGAGCCGATCCCGCTCCCCGGCGGCGTCATTGCGAGGCCATATTCAAAGAGTCGCCCGGCAACGAGCCGCCGCTCCCGCAGACCGTAGAGCCGAATACTCGCCCCTTGGTTCAAGAGAGCGGGCCCCGCAAAGGCCGTAACGTCGCCGCCGTTTGCAGGAAGCGTGAAGAACAGGCCGCGGAGCGTGGAACCGACGCCGAGTTGCCCGAGCACGGAGAGGCTCTCCGGCCCATAGCCTATTGCGTAGCGTGGAGTCGAGTAGCTGAGGATGCCGCTCCCAAAGAGGCTCGTCGAGGTAGAGAGCGTGAACGGAACCTGAAGGTCGAGCGTGCTGTTTCCAGCGCGCCTGAACAGATGGGCGAGCATGCCGACGCCCGTCTCGCTCTGCGTTTGATTGCTCGTCAGGGCCGCAGCGCCGGGCGCGGGGCTCGCCGTCGTGGCGTAGCTCGACTGCGTCCTACCGAACGAGAGCGAGCCGTTTAACGAGAACTCCAGCGGCCCGCCGCGCGTAAACCGCGGCGCCCGGGTCGGCTTCGGGCGAGGGGTCGCCGATGGGCTCGGGGCGGGGCTGAGGGAGGGGCTTCCTGTTGGCTCGACGGAAGGCAGCGGCGAACTCCCCGCCGTCGGCCGAGGAAGCGCTCCGACGGGGGCGTAGGGGCTCGCGCCGGCTCGCGGTGCCAGGCAAGCGAAAAGCGCCGCCGTCAGTCCGAGGACTGAGAACGAAAGGATTAACCTTTTTCGTACGGCGATCGGCTTCATCGAGCAAGAATCCTATCGGCTTCTCAAGCCCCGCGGCTTACCTGGAGAGGCATGATCTTTACCAGGGATTCACCTAGCAACGAGCAAGTCTTGGGGTGGTTCGGCCGATATCCGAACTGTAGGGAATCTTCAAGGAGGAAGCCACCTTACTTCATGGATGTGCTGGGGAGTGCGAGTCAGGTTCTTCTGAACCTTTCTCTCACACAAAAAAAGGAACAGACCGACATTCGCGCGCTGGCCAGCGGCCTCCGCGTGAGTTCTGCTGTTAATGACCCCAGCGGTTACGGCATCGCACAACGCCTGCAGACGCAAGTGAACGGTTTCCAGCAAGCCGTGCAAAACGTGCAGACCGCGAACAACGCGCTCGCCGTCGCGAACGGAGCCCTCACGACGATCACGCTGATCCTTCAGCGCATCCGCAGCTTGGTCGTCGAGTCGCGCTCCGATCTCAATTCGTCGACCGATCTCGCCAACATCCAGGCAGAGATTTCACAATTGCTGCTCGAGGTGAACCGCATATCGAGCAACACCAGTTTCAACGGACTCCATCTGTTGAATGGACAATTCCAGACGACGCCCTTGTACTCACCGGCGTCGAGCAATGGCGTTGGCTATGGTGCATACCAAATAACTTCACCGTTATTAACATCGAGCGGCTCGATTGCGCCAACGACGGTCACGAACGCGGATGGCCTCGGAAACCCCGGCCCTCTCGTCACTCTGTCCGGGCCGGGAGGTGTCTCGGGTCCCGGTAACTTTACCCCTAACTTCATCGTATTCCAGGTAACGGGCTATTCGGCAAATGCCATAGACCCTGACACCGGGATTAACGTTGGTCCGGGTGTCTTTGTCCAAGTACAGGCCTACAGCAATAATCCATCATTCGGATCGGCGCCACTCATGCAAGACACGACGGCGGTACCGATAAATTCAGGTGTTTTGAGCGGCATCACCGAGGCAACACCGGCATCGTATTCAGGCTCATCGTCGAGTGAACTTCTTCAATTCAACCTCGCGAACCTCACGCAGCAAGATGTGGGCGCGACTATCGCATTTCAAGTCGTTGCTCCGCCAAGTTCGGGCGGATCGACGAGTTCGGGGCCATTGTATGTCCAAGATGGCCCACAGGAAGGGCAAACGACCGCCATATCATTACCGGGCGTCAGCACGTCAGACCTCAACATTTCCGATATTTCAGTGCTTGCACCGCAAACCGTCAACATTTTCAACCAAGTAACCGGGCAGAGTTCCAGTAACATCATTCCTGCAACCGACGCGGAGGTCCGCGTCGATGCGGCGATTACCGCGGTCACCCAGGCGCAGGCACAAATCGGTGCCCAGATGGTCTCGTTAAACTACGACGCGAACAATGCGAATACCGCAGCCGTCAACCTCACCGCAAGTGTTAGCTCGATCCAAGACGCGAATATCGGCGCGACCGTGACGAATCTCACCCAGCAGCAGATTCTCACGCAAATTGGAACGAGCGTCATCGCGCAGATGCAAGTCAGCGCGCTCCAGATCACCGCCCTGATGCTGAACGGAATCGGCATCGGGGTCGGCGCGGGGGCCGCGCCTATCGCATAAACGAACGGATACTACGCACGCCGTCGAGAACAGAGCCACCCGAAAGGGGAGGCTGCGATGGCGTTCACGCAAGGGTTCATCTCGGAACTGGTCGGCAAACGCGTCACCATCGACGACTTGCCGATTGGAAAGATCGGCGATTTTCTCGTCAACCACCCCGAGGCGACCTTCCCGCAAATCGACGGTTTCGTCGTCAAGACAGCGCAAGGAGCGCGCTTCGCCCCTATGGAGTCGGTGCTCGGCATCGAACGCGGGGGCGCCGTTTCACTGTCGAGCGCACCCAAAGAGCCGGCCCCACCCGAGGGCGAGGCCCTCTATCTCGTCGCGGATCTCCTCGATAAACAGATCGTCGATATCGACGGCCGCAAAGTCGTGCGCATCAACGACCTCGAGGTCGCGCGGACCGGGGGGCAGTTGCGCGTGGTCGCCGCCGATATCGGTTTCGCCGGGCTTCTCCGTCGGCTCGGTCTCCGCAGACTCGGCGAGCGCCTCTCGCCCGCGATTCACGAACGAATTCCGCGCGCGATGATCGCGTGGGACTCGGTCGCTCCGATTCGCGAGGTCAACCCGAGCCAAGTTCACCTCTCGGTGACGGCGAATAAGCTCGCCCGGCTACATCCCTCCGACCTCGCCGAGATTATCGGGACGCTCTCAAGCAGCGAGGCTGCGACGGTGGTCAAGCAGCTCGACGACGAGGTCGCCGCCGACGCGTTCGAACACCTCGACGCCCAGACGCAGCGCGAAATCATCGAAAGCGTCGGAACGGCACGTGCCGCGGATATCATCGAAGAGATGGACTCCGACGACGCGGCCGATCTGCTCGCGGAGCTCCCCGAGGAGCGGCAGAGCGAGCTGCTCGCGGAAATGAACGCCGATACCGCGGGCGAGCTGCGCGAACTCGTGAAGTACGACGACGATACCGCCGGCGGCCTCATGACGACCGATTACGTGTGGATCTATCCGCATCGCACCACCGACGCGACGATTCGGAAGATTCGCGAGCTCGCTCCGGAGAGCGAATTAATCTATTACCTCTACGTGATCGATCAGGAGGATCGCTTGCTGGGCATCGTGACCCTGCGCGATCTTCTTCTCGCTTTACCGACGGCGTTTATCGATAAAATTATGCGAACCGATATCGTCAGCGTGCGCCCGGAAACGCCCGCCGAAGAGGTAGCCGCCGCGATCGCACGCTACGATCTGCTCGCGATTCCCGTCGTCGACGAACGCGATCGCATGCTCGGCATCGTCACGGTCGACGACGCGATCGATGCGATCATGCCCGAAGAGATGGCGAAAAAGTTGCCGCGAATTACGCTGCGCCACCGGAGCGCGCAGCATCGGCCGAAGGAGCCCGCGGCGTCGTAACCGGCGGCGCTGCGAAGTGCCAGCGGTTGCGCCCCTCGCGCTTGGCGCGATAAAGGGCGGCATCCGCAAGCTCCATCAACCGTTCGATCTCGGTCGAGTGCTCGGGAAAGAGCGCGATGCCTATGCTCGTTGCGACGCGATGCGAGACGCCGTCCACAAGGATCGGCTCCTCCAACGCAACGAGAATTTTTCGCGCGAGATCCGCCGCATCGGTCGCCGCATCGACGACCGGTTGGAGAATTACGAATTCGTCGCCGCCGAAGCGCGCAATCGTATCGCTCTCCCGCAGGAGCGCGCGCAGACGCCGGGCGACGTGCACGAGCACCTCATCGCCAACCATATGCCCGTAGGTGTCGTTGATCGCCTTAAAGTGATCGAGATCGAGATACATAACGGCGAATCCGCGTCCGTAGCGCTTCGCCGCGCCGAACGCCTGCTCGATTCGATCGGCGAACAGCACGCGATTGGGAAGTTCGGTCAAGGAATCGGTGAACGCGAGTTGCTCGATGCGTTCGGCGGTGCGCTGCCGTTCCAGCGCTGCGGCGACAAGCAACCCCATCAGCGAGATCGACTCGCGAGCGAGTTCGTCGAGCCCTTCCATTCGCGCGCGCAGCCCGATAAAGGCGAGCGCCCCGTAGGGTTTCCCATCGACCTGTAATTGCGTGCCGGCGTAGCTACGCCAATTCACCGTCGCTCGCGCGGGATCGGCGCGCCACTCGGGATCGTCGAGATCGGGGACAAAAAGAAACGGCCGCTCGTTGGTGAGGTATCGTGCAAAACTTGAGGCAACGGGAACGCGCGCGCCGGGCGCAAGCGGTGTTTGCCGTCCCACGGCGGTATGAACGACGATCGCGTCGCCCTCGTTGCGGACGATGTATCCTTCGTCGAAGCCGAAAAATTCGATGCCGAGTTGCAGCACGGCCTCGAGCTGCTGTGGAATCGTCAGTTCGCGCGAGGCCGCGACGAGGTAGAGGCGGCGCAGCCGGTCGACCTGAGCGGCCACAGCACGTTCCGCGGCGAGCCGAGCGGAGACGTTCTTGAAGATCGCATAGGTGCCGGTTATCTCCTCGCCGCTGTGGATCGGTACGAGTTTGAGCTGCACCTCGATTTGATACCCCAGCCGATCCAACAGGACCGACTCGTGTTCGGCTGCCTCACCGCGCATAGCGGCATGGCGCGCCGACTCGGCACGCTCGCGCCGGCCCGGCACGATCAGCTCGATCCAGGGGGTTCCGACGACGCGCTCGCCCAAGAGCCCGGTCTCGCTTTCGAACGCGACGTTCACGCGCGAAACGACACCGGTCGCCTTGAGTTCGACGATGCCGTCCGGATGATATTCGAAGAGCGAACGGAGCCGTTGTTGGTTGACGCGCATCGCCTCTTCGGCGTCGCGCAGCGCGGCAATATCGCGGGCTTGAACGAAAATCGCCCGCACCATTCCTTCGATCTTTGCGGGGATCACGGAGACTTCGACCGGGACGAGGGTGCCGTCTTTGTGGCGCAGCGTCGTCTCGAAATGGTCGGCGACGCCGCTGCGGGCCATCTCGAACGCCATCTCGCCACGCACGCGATCGCCGTGGGGAATGTGGTCGCGGAAGGTCGTACCGCGCACTTCCTCGATGAGGTAGCCCGTCAGATCCACCGAGGCCTGGTTGACGTCGATGAGGAGACCGTCGGCGCTATACAGGACGACGACCTCGGGGTTCTTATCGAACAGCGCGGCGAAGGTCTCGGCGGCAATTTCCCGACGGGTTTCCATGAACACCCGGCTACTTCGCCGAAGATGCGCGCGTGACTTCCGCTCGGCTCCTCGATTTGGGTGCGCGGCTCGCGCAGGCCCTCGCTTCCGAGGGCGGGCGCGATGCCGTGCTGCGAGAGCTCGATCGCGGCACCGGCCTGCGCCTCCTCGACGCGCGGCAGCACTCGGTCGCCCAAAGTGGAAGCCCGGCCCCTACCGTTCCGAGCGAGCTCCCCGAAAGCACGGAGCCCGTGGCGTTCGGCGACGGCTCGCTCGCGCTCCCGCTCTCGATCGGCGGCGAGCGACTCGGCTGGCTCGTTGCCTACGGCCCCAACGAGCGCCGAGCCGAGACCGATGCCTTGCGGCTCGCCGCAACGTTGCTCGCGCTCGATCTCTCGCGCGACCGCCGAGCCGGAGACCGGCGCGATCTTTGGGATGCAGCGCTCTCCGGCTCGCTCGCCGGGGCCGCCGCCGCGAAGGCGCTCGCTGCCGAGCATCGGATCGTCGTTGCATCGACCTATCTCGTCGTCGCATTGACCTTTGATGAAGCCGGCGAAACCTGCGAGCTTGCCGAACTCGGCGCGCTCGCATGCGAGGCACTCGGGCAGTGCGGGATCGCCGTGCGCGAACGCGACGGGGCAGCGCTGCTGCTCTGCCCCGCGACCGAGGAACCGACGATTGGGAAAATGCGCGTCGCCGCAACCTTGCTTCCGAAAAGCATCGCGCGACGTCACGCCGCCTACCGCATCGTCGGGGGCATCGGCGGCGCGCGCCCCTTGCACGAACTCGATATCGCGGCTCGCGAGGCACTCGCCGCCCTCGAGATCGCTCGGAGGCTTCGCCGTCACGATACCGTGCTCGCCTATGAAAAGCTTGGAGCGCTTCCCCTATTGTTCCAAGCGGCAGTCGCGCCGGAATGGCGGGGCTTCGCACGCGATTATCTGGAGTCCATTCGCGATTACGATGCAAAACATCAAACGGAGCTCGAACGAACGATGACGATCTACTTCGAAGCCGGCGAAAACGTGAAAGTCGCCGCCGAACAACTGCACGTCCACCGCCACACCGTCTTCTATCGCCTGCGACAGATCGCCGAATTGACCGGCCTCTCGCTGGAAAATCCGTTCGACCAACTCAACCTTCGCCTTGCGGTAACGATCGATGCCCTCGACGCCTAAACCGACGCTGCGCGCACGCCGACGCGCGATCGCCGATGAGATTGCCGCTCGCGGCGTGCGCTTCGTTCGCCTCCAATTCGTCGACCTCTTCGGGGTCAGCAAGATGGTGAGCGTCCCGGCGACGCGACTCTCCGAGATTCTCGACGGAACGATCTCGTTCGACGGCGGCTCGATCGACGGCTTCGTGCGCGATGAAGAGCTCGACATGCTCTTGCAGCCCGATCTCGATACCTTCGGCATCTTTCCGTGGAACGATGGGCAACCGGAGGCCCGCCTCATCTGCACGATTGCGATGCCCGACGGCAGCCCGTTCGAAGGCTGCCCGCGGACGACGCTTCAGCGCAACGTCGAACGGCTCGATGCGCTCGCCCCCGGAATGCGGATCGCGAGCGAAGTCGAGTTCTATCTCTTCTCCTCGCGCGAGCGCGGCGAGCTTCGAACCGAGACCAGCGATGTCGGATCGTACTTCGATTTCTCGCCGAACGATCGCGGCGAACGCGCGCGCGACGGCATCGTCAGCGCTTTGGAATCGATGGGCGTTTCGGTGAGCGCCGCTCACCACGAACACTCGCCGGGGCAGCACGAAATCGATCTCGCCCCAACGGCTCCCTTGGCAGCCGCGGATGCGATCCTCACGCTGCGAACGCTCGCCAAACATCTCGCTCCCGAACATGCGCTCGAAGCGACGTTCATGCCCAAACCCCGTGAATCGGCAGCGGGCAGCGGGCTTCACCTTGCGCTCCATCTCGGCGAGCGCTCCGACCGCGAGACGCTGCTCTATGCCGTCGGCGGATTGCTCGCGCATGGACCGGCCCTCACGGCGCTCTGCAACCCGACGGTGAATTCGTACAAGCGTCTCGTCGCTGCGTGGGATGCACCGATCCACTGCGTGTGGTCGCGACGGAGTACCGACGCGATGATCCGCGTACCCGATGAAGCGGCGGGCACGATCGAGCTACGCAGCCCCGACCCCGCGTGCAACCCGTATCTCGCGCTCGCCGTCGTCATCGCCGCGATCTGCGACGGAATCGAACGCCGCACGTTGCCCGGCGAACCGGTCGTCCACTCCAGCTATGCGACGAGCGAACGCGAACGCCGCGAACGCGGCATCGTCGCGCTGCCGAAATCGCTCCGGCAGTCGATCGACGCACTCGATGGCGATGCGTGCGTGCGTGGAGCGATCGGCGACCACTGTTACCATGCGCTACGCGACGCGAAGATTGCGGAGTACGAGCGCTATCGCCGCGCGGTCCACGATTGGGAGCGCGAAGCGTACTTGCGCCGGTATTAGCGCCCTCGATACGCCCCTTCGGGGCTACTCGGGGTGACAAAAATCGTTGCCTGGGGTGACACGTCCGCCCTACTCGGGGTGACAAACTTGCTATTCGAGCGCGGTTTCGGTGCGGAGCGCTGCGACGAGTTCTTCGCCGAGAAAGTGCGGGGGGATATCGATAAACGGCGTCTTGCGCAGCGCATCGGGAACGAGCGCCCGCATTCGATCCTCGTCGAGGTTGCGCTTTTCGACAAAAATGGCGATGGGAGCGGCGGAGGGATCGAGCATCGCGAGTTCGTCCGCCGCAGCGAGTTCGCGAACGCGGATTCCCCGAGCGCGCAGTTCGTAGGCGGCGCCTTCGCGCACGTTGCGATCTCCGGCGAGGACGACCACCCCGCGGAGGCTCAACCCCGCTCCGTTCCGCGGCAGTACCACGCTAAACGTGCTGCCGACGCCGACGGCACTTCGCACGGAAATACGCCCACCGTGCCGCTCGATAAACGTGCGGACGAGGAAGAGCCCGAGCCCGGTTCCTGCAATCTTCGCCCGTCGCGCATTGCTCCCACGCGCGAAGCGATCGAAGATTTTCGCCAACTCGTCGCCGGGTATCCCGATCCCCTTGTCACTGATATCGAGCGTCAACGAACTCGAATTTCCGTGAAGCGTCACGATGATCGGCTTCCGATCGCTGGAGTACTTCACCGCATTCCCCAACAGATTATCGATCGATTGACGTAAGCGGCGCTTGTCCCCGACGATCGTCGTATCGTCGGCGTCGCAAATGTAGCGAATCGTGCGTTGGGCGAGACGCCCTTCGATTTCCTCGGCGACGAGCGCTGAAAAATCGAATCGCTCGATATCGAGTTCGAGTTCTCCCAATTCGATGCGCGCCAAGGCGACGACGTCGTCGCTCAACGTGGCCAATCGCTGCCCGTTGCGGACGATCGTTTCCGCAGCCTTCGTCGCTTCTTCTCCCTCGAGCCCACCATCGGCGAGCATCTCGCCGAACCCGACGATCGCCGTCAACGGGCCGCGAATATCGTGGGCAAGCGTCGCAATCAATTCGTTTTTTTGTGAGTTTAGTCGGATAACGTTCGCTCGCTGCCGTTCGAGTTCGGCGAGTCCGGTTTCGAGGCGCCGCTGCATGCGGTCTCGCTCGACCGCGTAGCGCAGCGCTCGTCGCAGCGTCACATCGTCGACGTGCCCCTTCAGGAGATAATCCTGCGCGCCCGCCGCGACCGCCGCGAGCGCAAGCTCTTCGTCGGAGCGGCCGCTCAAAATAACGATCGGGAGCGTCGGAGCGATCTCGCGGGCGCGCCGATAAAGTTCGAGCCCCTCGCCGTCGGGAAGCGTCATGTCGAGAAGCACGATTTCCCACGCCCGCTCGCGCACCGCGTCGGCAAAATCCGCAAAGCGACGAACGACGCGTACCACGTGAGGCTCGCGCTCGTCTCGGAGAAAACGCTGCACGAGTGCCGCGTCGGTCTGACTATCTTCGACCAGTAAAATATTCATCGAAGCAATGCCTCCAGCGATTCCGCGCAGCGGCGTAACACCTCCCACGCCGCCTCGACATCGCCGAGCGTGCTCCGTTGGTTCCCGATCGCGAGGCGGAGCGCGTAGCGCCCACCGAGCACGGTATGCGAGATGAAGATTTCGCCCGTCGCATTCACCGCTGCGAGCAATGCGGCATTGTGGGCGTCGAGTTGTTCGGGTTCCAGGCCTGGAGGAACGTGGCGAAAGCACACCACCGAGAGCGGGTGCGGCGCCACGACCTCCCACTGCGGATCCGCGGCTATCCATGCTGCAAACGTGGCGGCCATCGAGATATGTCCGCGCAGCGTCTCGCGAATGCGCTTCGCCCCAAGCGCGCGAAACACGAACCACAACTTCAGTGCTCGAAAACGCCGACCGAGTTGCAGCCCGTAATCCATGTAGTTCGTCACGCCGTCGTCACCGGCTCGCAAGTATTCGGGAACGAGCGAGAACGCCTGACGCAACTGTTCGATATCGCGGACGAAAAGCACCGAGCAGTCCATCGGGACGAAGAGCCATTTATGCGGGTTGAGCACGAGCGAATCAGCCTGTTCGCAGCCCTCCATGAGCCATTCGTACTCGGGCAGCATGCCTGCGACCCCGGCGTATGCGGCATCGACATGGAGCCAGATCTTGTGCGTCTGTGCGATTGCGGCGATTCCGGGAATCGGGTCGACCGAGGTCGTCGACGTCGTTCCTACCGTCGCGACGATGGCCATCGGTTTCATGCCGCTGCGCAGGTCGTGCCGGATCGCGCTTTCGAGCGCCTCGGGGCGCATGCGAAAACGCTCGTCGCAGGGAACCTCAACGACGTTGGAATGTCCGATGCCCAGGGCGATCGCCGCCTTCGCGACGTGCGAATGGGTATGCGCGGTCGCGTAAATGCGCAACGTCGGGAGATCGCGACCGGTCGCGCCGCGACGGCGAATGTCGAGCCCGAGCGCTTCGCGCGCGGCGGCAAGCGCCGTAAAGCCGGCGATCGATGCGGTGTCGTAAATCGCACCGGTAAATTGCTCCGGCAAGCCGAGGAGGCGACGGAGCCAAATCATCATCGCCGTCTCGAGTTCCGTCGCGGCGGGCGAGGTGCGCCAGAGCATCGCCTTCACATCGAGCGTTGCGGCGAGCGCTTCGGCCATCACCGCCGCCGGGTCGGCGCTCGTAGCAAAATAGGCGAAGAAGCGCGGATGATTCCAGTGCGTCGTCGCCGGGACGACGATCCGCTCGAAGTCCCGCAGGATTTCCTCGAATGTCTCGGGATCCTCGGGAGCTCGGTCCGGTAACCGAGCGAGCACCTCCCCCGGACGAACGTCGGGGAAGACGCGAAATTCTTCGGGATGATGGAAGTATCGGGCGACCCAACGGCCGACCCGCGCAAAGTCTTCTTCGATGCGCCGCTGCCCATCCACAATGCGGGAGTTGGCGCTTTACCCGCCCAATGCCCGCTATGGAGGAGAGGAAATGAAATATCGCACGTACCCGCAAACCGATCTGCGCGTCAGTGAGGTCGGCTTCGGGCTCTGGACGACCGGCACCACCTGGTGGGGCATCAAGAGCGAGGAGGAAGCCGACGCGCTCCTGCGCGAGGCGTTCGACCTCGGCATCACCCTGTACGATGCCGCCGACGTCTACGGGAACGGGCGCAGCGAGGAACAGATCGCTCGTGCCTTCGCCGGGCGGCGCGACAAGATCGTCATTGCCACGAAATTCGGCTACGAGTTTGAGAACGCCGATCCGGCGCACCGCGGCGAACGCGAATTGCCGCAGAACACCTCTCCCGCTTTCGTGCGTCGCGCGCTCGAGCAATCGTTGCGCCGCCTCAAAACCGATTACGTCGATATTTACCAGATGCACAACGCCCGCCTCGAACACGTACGCGACGGCTCGCTCTACGAACTGATGGAAGCGTTGCGCACCGAGGGCAAGATTCGCCATTACGGCATCGCTCTCGGCCCGGCGATCGGTTGGCTCTACGAAGGCATCGAAGCCGCGCACCGCGGCGTCTCCAGCCTACAAATCATCTGGAATATTCTCGAAACGTTCCCCGGCGATCGACAGATTGCAGCGGCGAACGAGGCCGGGAGCGCGACCGGCTACATGATTCGCGTACCGCACTCCAGCGGTCTTCTCGAAGGCCATTACACCGAAGAAACGGTCTTCCCTGAAGGCGACCATCGGCGCCATCGCCCGCGGTCGTGGCTGCTCAACGGCATTAAAAAAGTCGAAACGCTCCGCTTCCTCGAGCGCCCGGATCGGACGCTCGCACAGGCGGCGATCGCATGGCTGCTCGCCGAACCGCGCGTCATGACGGTGCTGCCGAATATCTACGATCGCGAACAACTTCGTGAATTTGCGGCAGCCTCCGATTCCCCGCGCCTCACCGAGGAAGAGTTGGTGCGCGTCCACGACTTGATCGCCTCGAATTTCGGCGTCGAAGAGCCGCCGATGAATTACAAGGGAACGATGACGTTGGAAGCCGCGAGCGCGTAGTGAACGAGGCGATTCACAGCCATCACGCTCCCGCGCCGATCGGCCCGTATAGCCAGGCGATTCTCGCGGGAGATGAACTTTTCTGCAGCGGACAGATCCCGCTCGATCCGGCGAGCGGCGAAATCGTCGGCAGCGAGGCGAGAGCGCAAGCACGCCAAGCACTTGCGAACCTTCAAGCGGTGCTGACGGCGGCGAATTTCTCCGCCGCAGACGTGGTAAAGACGACGATCTACCTCATCGACATCGAGGATTTCTCGGCGGTCAATGCGGAGTACGAAAAAGTCTTCGAGGCTTCGAAGCCGGCACGCTCGACCGTTGCGGTCGCTGCGCTCCCGCGCGGAGCACGCGTCGAAATCGACGCCATCGCAAAGCGTCGCCGCTAACGCGGAGCTTCCGTTACGCCGAGCAGGCGCCGTTCTCACGCCGAGTTGGCTCCATTGTCACGCCGAGTAGGGCGCTTTAGCGCCCGTATCGAGGTCCGCGTCTTCTGGGGGTGGCTGACACTCGATACGCCCCGAGCATGTCCCGAGCGAGCGAAGCGCGTCGAACGGGGGCTACGCGGGCTGACAGGAACGCTGCGTCGCCGCTAACGGCGGCGTCGCGGCTGCGGGCTCTGCGCGCTCGCGGGGCTTAATGCCGCGATCAAACGCTTCGCAACGTTGCGGACGTGTCGGTCGAGTGCGTGAGTCGCGAAGGAGTATTGCGCGAGCGCGAGCGCCCGCTTCCCCTGATCGGCGTAGGTCTGCCCGAGTACCACGTGCATCGCTCCATCGTAGGGCACGGCCGCGATGCCTTTCAGGAGGACGCTCTCCGCAAGTGCGTAGAGATGATGCCGTTCGTAATCGATGCCGAGATTCAAGTAGGCATCGCGCCAAAACGGACCGACCGCGAGCGCCTGAAGATAGCGGCGAATCGCGCCGCGCCAATCGCCGCGCTCGTCGCGAATGTAACCAAGATTGACGATGGCTTCAGGGAGTTCGGGACGCTGCGCGTGAGCGGATTTCAAGAGCCGCTCCGCCTCGGCGACACGATCTATATCGAGGTCCGCAACCGCGAGGTTGTTCGTGCATTTGTACTCCCCGGGAAGTTCGTTCAAGCATTGCTGAAAATCGGCGATGGCGTCCTTCACCAGTCCTTGGTCGAGCATCGTTAATCCGAGGCCGTTGAGCGCGCCGACATCTTGAGGAGCGAGCGCGAGCGCACGCCGAAATGCGCGTTCGGCAGCCCCCGGGCGCCGTACCGATTCATAGACCTGGCCGAGATCGTCCTGGAGGCCCGGATCGTTCGGATGCGAGAGCGCCTGCGCCCGCGTGTAGGCGATGAAGCTCGGCAAATCGCCCTTTCGACGATGTAATGACACCAAATCGATCACCGAATCAGCGGCCGGCAAACTCTTATCGAAATACGCGATCGCTCGATTGATGTGATTCTCGGAAGCGTAGACGCTCCCCAAGCGATTGTACGTGTCCCGATCGCCGCCAAAATCGGTGACGATTGCGAGATAGGTTCGCCGCGCACTTCGCAGGTCGCCGGCGCGATAATAGAGATCGCCGAGAAAACGGCGAACGCCGATCTCGCGCGGATGTTCGGCGGTATAGAGTTTGAGCGTCGCTATCGCCCGTTTGAGGTGCCCCGCCGCTACGAGGGAACGCGCGTCGCGAACCGCCGCCTTCGGATCGGCGGGGAACCCGTGCGAGAGCTGAGCGCTCGAGGGGTTCACGACGAACCCCGCAGCGGCCGGCACCGGCGGTGCAGCGAGGGCAAGGAGCCCCGCGAGGGCGAGGCCCAGCAGGAGCCTGAGCGATCTCATCGCCCGCTCAGTGTAGCAAAAGTCGGAGCCGTGTACGAGGGGTCCCTAACAAAATCACTTGACGAGCGGCAGCAACCCCGTCGGGAGCAGCGGATAGAAGGTGAGAGCGACCGTCGCTACCAGGCAGAGCGCGAGGCTCACCCACGGCAACGGCGCGCTGCGGACCGGTTCGGCGGCACGAACGCGGTGGTCGGGGCGATACATCGCCATAATGACCTTCGCGTAGGCATAGAGCGAGATCGCGGTTCCGGCAAGAAGGAGCGCGGCCAGCCAGAGATACCCGCTTCCAGCCGTCGCGGCGAGAATGAGGATTTTGCCGAGGAAGCCCGCCGTCGGCGGCAGACCGGCGAGCGCCAGAAGAAAGAACGTCATCGCAGCGGCGAGCAGCGGCCGGCGCGCCCCGAGCCCGCGGTAGGTTTCGAGCCTCGCCCCTTCTTCAGCATCGCCCGTACTGAGCGCCGCCGCGACGGCGAACGCTCCCAGATTCATGACCGCGTACACGGCGAGATAGAAAAACGCATAACGCAAACCCAGTCGCGTCGTCCCGGCGAGCGCGGCGAGAATATAGCCGACCTGCGCGATACCCGAGTAGCCGAGCAAGCGTTTGAGATCGTGCTGCGCGAGCATGCCGACGTTGCCGACGATCATCGAAATACCGGCGACGATCCAGACCGGCAGCAAGAGTACTTGCGAGGCGCCGCTCGGCAGCGCCGCATAGGCGAAGCGCGCGAAGATAGCGATCGTCGCGGCTTTCGTCACCACGGTCATAAACGCCGTAATCGGCAGCGGAGCGCCTTCATAGACATCGGGAGCCCATGCGTGGAACGGCACGAGACTTAACTTAAACGCGATGCCGACGAGAAAAAAGCCGCTGCCCATCCAGAAGAGCGGATTTCCCACCATCGCCGGCGTCGCAAGGGCGGCGAGCGAAACGCTCCCACTCGCTCCGAAGAGCAAGGCCATACCGAAAAGCAATACCGCCGACGCCGTCGAGGAGAGCAAGAGATACTTCAGCGCGGCCTCGCGTGCGCTCGCGCGGTCGGCGAGCCCGCAAAGGCAGTAGAGCGAGAGCGAAAGCAATTCGATGCCGAGGAATACCGTCATCGTCGTCGAGGCACCGGTGAGGAGCAACGCCCCGCACGCGCTCCAGAGCAGCAAGGCGATGGTTCCGGCGCTCTCGCGATCGCCGCCCCCACGCCCCATCAGCGCGAGTGCGCCGAGCGTTCCGAGGAGGACGACGGCGCCGAAAAGCACGCTGAAATTCCCGACGATGTAGCCGCCGTTAAAAGCTGCAACATTCGTGCCGTACTGCTGCCCGATCGTGACCGCAGTCACGATCGTTCCGAGAATGGCGATCCCGAGCGAGAGCGCCCGCGGCGCGAAGGGTCGCAGCACGAGATCGAGGAGCAACACGAGCAACCCGGTTGCGGCGAGCACTTCGAGCGGCGCGATCGCCGCCCAATCGACGTGGGTAAACGGCAACGTCATGGCGTCGGAACTCCTGAAGTTGATGAAAGCGGCGCGCGTGGAATCGCGACGGCCCCGCCGGCGAGTACGGCATGCGGGTTCACGCCGAGATAGAGCAATGCGAGGAGGAGCGGTGCGATCGCGATGCCTTCGCGCCAGGTGAGATCGCGGCGAACCGGGAGATCGTGAACGACCGGGCCGTTCACGATTCCCTGGAACAAACGCAGAACGTACGCGGATGCGAGCACGACGGAGATAACGGCGACGACCGCCACCGCAATATTTCCACTCTGCACGATACCGGCGATGATGACCAGTTCGCCGACGAACCCGGCGAGGCCGGGAAGGCCGAGCATCGCCAGCCCGGCGATCGTGAGCGCGCCGGCGAGGCGCGGGTTCTTCGCGCCGATCCCGCGCAGCCGCGCGAGCGAGCGCGTTTCCTCGCGCTCCTCAACGTAGCCCAGTCCGATGAAGAGGGCCGCGGTGAAGAGTCCGTGCGCGACGATATAGAGCGCGGCGCCCGCGAGTGCGAGCGGTTGTTGCGTGGCAATCGCGATGACGATCAGACCGAGATGCGAGAGCGAGGAGTAGGCAACGACGCGCTTTGCATCGGTTTGCACGAGTGCGGCGACCGCACCGTAAAGCAGCGAGATCGAACCGATTACGATGAGCGCGCCCGAATAGCGCGCGACTTCCTGCGGCATCAACGCCAGCGCGACGACGAAGAACCCGTAGAGCCCGGCCTTCGATTGCACCGCACCGACGACGGCTGCGACCGGCGCGGGGAGGCTCGCATAGGTATTGGGCATCCAGGTGTGTAGCGGAAACGCCGGCGTCTTCACCAAGAAGGCGATCGCAAATCCCCAGAAAATCCACGGCGCCCACGCACCCGCAATTGCGTTCCCGGCGCTCCCGATGACGTCGGTCGTCCCGTGCAAAACGCCGAATGCGGCCGTTGCCAACAGCAATAAAAGGCCGCCCGCAAAATTATAGATGATATAGCGCCACGCATCGCGCGGATGCTCGCTCCGCTCGAGCAGTACGAAAAACACCGGAACGAGCATGAGATCGTAAAAGAGCGCGAAGAGCAAGAGATCGCGCGAGACGAAGAGCCCCAGCATCGCTCCCTCGAGCAACAGCAACTGCCCGACGAGCGCGCGCGGGCGCGCGCTATCGACGGCGAGAACAGCACAGGCGGTACAGAGCGCGAGCAACGCGATCAGCCAGAATGCGAGCGTTCCGATGCCGAGATGGAAATTCGCGACGAAGGGCGCCCGCAGCCACGGAACGCTCCAATCCTCGGAGCGAGCCGCGACCGCGATCGCCAAGGTCGCCAGCGCGACCGCGACGCCGATACCGCGGTACGTGCGTCGGTCTTCACCGCGCGATAGCAACATCGCGGAGCCCGCGACGATTGGAAGGAGAACGAGTGCAAGCAGCATCAGTGAACTCCGTGGAAGGCGTAGAATGCGGCAAAACAGGCGATGCCGACGGCGAGAAAGACGGCATAGGCACGAACTAACCCGGTTTGGAACGAGCGCACGAGCGCGCCGCTCCATTGCGTGACGATCGTGGCTTCGCGCACCGCTCCATCGACGACGTGCGGATCGAGTATCCGGCTCACGAGCCGCCCGAGCGCTTCACTCGTCTTCACGAATAACGCGTCGAGCGCGACGTCGAAATAGAACGCATTTGCCAGTATTGGCGACATGCCGATCGATTCACGGCGAAGCCGCTCGACCGATTTCTCGCGCGCCACCTTCGTTCCATAGCGCAGATAGGCCACGAGGATACCCACCGCGACGCAGGCGAGCGTGACGAGCGTGGTCGTCATCTCGGAGATCGGCACGCCGACGAAGTGGCCGACGCCGAACTGCGGGTCGAAGAATCGGTGCCAGGGCGAGTTCGCGCCGCCGTAGAGCAGCCATCCCGCAAAGATCGAGGGCACGATGAGGATCGCGACCGGAACGTTCATCAACCACGCCGGTGCGTGATGCTGCTCGTGCCCGTCATCGGCGAGATGCGTCTCGGTGCCGGCGAATTCGGGATGCCGGATACCGAGCTCCGAGGGATCGACGTCGCCGCGATACTTGCCGAAGAACGTCACGAAGAGCATACGGAACATGTAGTACGCCGTCATACCCGCCGTCAAGATGCCGACGGCGTAGAGCCACGGGTGCCCGCGGTCGAGCGCGCCTTGAATCACGGCATCCTTACTAAACGATCCGCTCAATCCCGGGATGCCGCAGATCGCCAGTACGCCGACGAGCATGGCGATGAATGCAAACGGCAGCCGTTTTCGCAAGCCGCCCATACGCCGGACGTCCTGTTCGTTCGCCAGCGCGTGAATGATCAACCCCGAACCGAGGAAGAGCTGCGCTTTGAAAAACGCGTGCGTGAAGAAATGCGCGACGCCCGCTTCGTAGGCGCCGACGCCGACGCCCATAATCATGTAACCGATCTGCGACATCGTGGAATAGGCGAGGATGCGTTTGATATCCCATTGCACCATCCCTAAAATCGCCCCGACCAATGCGGTGACGCCGCCGATCGTTCCGACCAGGAGCTGCGCGTTGCCGTCGTGCGACCAGAGCGGTGCACAGCGTGCGATGAGATAGACGCCCGCGGTGACCATCGTTGCCGCGTGGATGAGCGCCGAGACCGGCGTCGGGCCCTCCATCGCATCGGGAAGCCAGGTATGCAGTGGAACCTGTGCCGATTTCGCCGCCGCTCCGATGAAGAGCGAGATACAGATCGCCAGCAACAGCGTCGGCCCATAGGTGTCGGCAGCGGCGAAGGCGTTGCCGAAACTTATGGAGCCCGTCTTCTGCACGATCAGAAAGATCGCGAACATGATGCCGACGTCGCCGGCGACGTTGATCACGAAGGCTTTGCGCGCCGCGGCTACCGCGGAGGGCTTATAGAACCAAAATCCGATCAAGAAGTACGAGGCGAGACCGACGAGCCCCCAACCGATCAAAAGCCCAACGAAGTTATCGGAGAGCACCAACGTCAACATCGCGAACAAGAAGAAATTCATGTACGCGAAGAACCGCGCGAACGCCGAATCGCCCTCCATATACCCGATGGAGTACAGGTGGATGAGTGCCCCGACGCCGGTGATGATACAGGCCCAGAGGAGCGAGAGCGGATCGAGCAAGAGCCCGAGATGGAAGCCCGCCATCCAGCTCACCAGGGGCTGATCGGCACCGAGCGCGCCATTGAGGCTCTGCGTTCCGGCGCCCCACGATGCGATCGTCAGCCCGAAGGCGAGAAAGGCGATAAGCGTAGCGGCCCAACCCGCTGCACGTTTGAGTTGCGGGCCGAACGCCCAGCACAGAATCGCTCCGAAGAGCGGCAGCAACCAGAGTGTGACGAGGAGCGGATAGCTCCCGACGACACCCATGACGTGTTCCGGGTTAGCCATGCAGCACCCGAACTTCGTCGACATCGACCTGCGGCGCCGAGCGGAAGACGACGACGACGATCGCCAAAGCGATGGCGGCCTCCGCCGCTGCAACGGTGATCACCAAGAACGCAAAGATCTGCCCGGCGTTATTGAGCCACGCGCGCGCGAAGACGATGAATGCGAGGTTCGCCGCATTGAACATGAGCTCGATGCTCATCAACATCACCAACGGGTTCCGCCGCGCGATCGCGCCGGTGAGCCCTATGAAAAAGAGTATCGAAGCCAACGCTTCGTAATCGAAGATCGGCACGCCGGCGAAGGACGTCGCCATTATTTACCCTCCCGAAGGATCGCTTCGCGTAATGCGCGGCGCGTCTGCTCGGCGCGACGGCGCGTTGGAACGTAGGGGGTGAGATCGCCGGCGAGCAGCACGACGCCGACGACCGCGACCATTAAAATCAATGCGGTGATTTCGAACGGCAACAACCGCGAAAGGAAGAGCGCCTGGCCGAAATCTCCGATACTGCCGAAAACGTTTCCGCGCCCCACCGCTCCCAACGGCGAATGCGTGGCGATCGGCGCGATGGCGGGTGCGTGAGCCGCGGCGATCGCCGTGGCGACGAAAGCGACCGCGGCGAGCGCCGCCGCTGCAGCCGGCGCCACCGGAACGCGGTCGCGCCCGAGCACGACTGCGGCGATGCCGCTATTGAGGAGCGCGATCACGAAAACGAAGAGCATGAGGATCGCTCCCGAGTAGACGATAATCTGCATGACGGCGAGAAACTCGGCGTGCAAGATGAGATAGGTCGTCGCGAGTGCGGCAAAATTCAGCAGCAACGAGACGACGCTGTAGATCGGCTTCCGTGCGGTCACCGTCCAGAGCGCGCTGACGATTAAAACCGCCGCAATAATCCAAAAGGCAATCACCCGGCCAGCCCCTTCCGCTCCGTTTTGAGCACTTCACCGCGATGCGTCGCCGAATAGCCGCGGTCGACGTTCATCGTCGATTTCACCTCGGCGACGCGGCCCAAGTCGGCGGGAATACCGTTCGGACGCTCGTCGGGCGGGGTTCCCACCCCGGCATCGCTCGGCACGAGCAGGCGATCCTTCGAATAGACGAAGGCGCCGCGACGGTAATCCGCCATCTCGAAGCGCGGCGTCAACACGATGGCATCGGTCGGGCACGCTTCTTCGCAGAGCCCGCAGAAAATACACCGCAGTTCGTCGATCTCATAGCTCGCGGCGTGGCGTTCTCCCGGCGAAACGCGAGCGTCGGGGGCGTTCTCGGCCCCGATGACGGTAATGGCGTTCGCGGGGCAAGCACTCGAACAGAGCTCGCAGCCGATGCACCGTTCCTTGCCGTCGGCGTAACGACGGAGTTCGTGCAGGCCGTGAAAGCGCGGCGCGTGCTGCTTTTTGATGCTTGGGTATTCGATCGTCGGGCGCCGGACGAACATATACTTGAACGTGATTCCCAAGCCTTGGAGAATCGCGCCGACGTTAAAGAGGTGTTTTCGCATTCGTTCGTTCCCGCCTTAGTGAAGCGCGACCCACGCCGCAGTAGCGACGAGGTTGAGCGTGGCGATCGGAAGCAACACCTTCCACCCGAACGTCATCAGACGGTCGTAGCGAAAGCGCGGCAACGTCGCGCGCAACCACATGTAGAAAAACATGAACGCCCCGACCTTCAGGACGAACCAAGCGACCCCCGGAAGCATCGTCAGCCCGAACGGTGCGTTCCAGCCGCCCATGAAAAGCAACGTCGCGATGCACGAGACTGTGAGCATGTTCACGTACTCGGCGATAAAGAACGATCCGAACCGAAGCCCCGAGTACTCGGTGTGAAAGCCGCCGACGAGTTCGGTCTCCGCCTCGACGAGATCGAAAGGCGTGCGATTGGTTTCGGCGACTGCGGTAATAACGTAGATGATGAAGCCGAGTGCCTGCGGGATAAGGAACCACATCCGTTCCTGAGCGTTGACGATGCCGGTCAGCGAGGTCGTCCCAGCGAGCATGAGGACGCCGACGAACGAAAGCGACATCGAGAGCTCGTAGGAGATCATCTGCGCGGTGCCGCGAACGGCGCCGAGCAGCGGAAACTTCGAGCCCGAGGCCCAGCCGCCGAGCGAGATGCCGTAAACGCCGATCGACGAGATCGCCATGAGGAACAGAATCCCCGCATTGACATCGCCGATCGCCCACGGCGACCCATCGCCGTTCGCGCCGAACGGTACGATCGCGTAGACCGCGAAGGCGGTGAGGAGCGAAATGAAGGGCGCGAGGCGATAGATCAGCGGGTCGGCGGTCTTCGGCGTGAGATCTTCTTTGAGAATCAGCTTCGCCGCATCGGCCGCCGGCTGCAACAAACCCCACGGCCCAACGCGGTTCGGCCCGGGGCGCAATTGCATCCATCCGAGAATCTTGCGTTCGAAGAGCATGGCGTACGCAAATGTGGTAATCACCACGAGCAGTAGTACCGCCGATTTTACGAGCACGATCAGCATCGCTTACGCCTCCACCAGCGAATCGGCGTGCCGAACGTTCTCGACCCGAACGCGCGAGCGTTCGGGAAGCAGGTTCGCCGGAGCGTCGGAGAGCCCACCGATCGCGACGACCTCCCCCGGTGCCAGCGATTCGCGTACCTCGGCGAGCAGATCGTGCAGCGTTCCTCCGGGGCCGACGAGATCGACGTAATCGCCGATCCGAATGCCGAGCCGTTCGGCGTCGGCTCGCGAGAATGCCGCCTCCGGCAGCGGCCGAAGCGCGGCGATCCGTTCGTCGTGCGCGAGCGTTCCGCCGCCGGCGAATGCGTGATGCGTCACGCGCAGCAGCAGGCCCTCGCCGAGCGCGGGCTCTTTTGCAGCCCCGGCAAAACGCTCGTCGCCGAATGCGATGCCGACCGGCAGCGCCGCCGCAGCGGCGATCGTCGCGCGTTCGATCTCTTCGGTATCGGGGAGCGCGATCTCCAACGCACGCGCGAGCCCGGCAACGATTTCAAAATCGCTGAGAACGCCGTCGGGCGGCGCGAGTGCGGCGGCGGTCGGCAGCACGTCGCCGGCGAGGTTCACGATGCTGCCGCTCTTCTCGAACGCACCCGCGGCGGGCAACACGAGCGATGCCATCTTCGCGGTCTCGGTCATAAAGAGCTCGGTGACGACGAGAAAGCCGACCGCTTGGAGTGCGTCGCGAACGCGAGCGCCGTCGGCGGCGTTGAGGGCGGGGTTCGCACCGAAGATCGAAAGGACGTCGATCTTTCCGGCGAGCGCGTCGGTACAGACCCCGTCGAAATCGCGGCCCGTGTCGGCGACGTGATAGCCCGGGCCGGAGAACGGCAACATCCCCATCGCTTCGGCACCGCGCGCGTTCCCTTGTTCGCCGGAGATGTAGGTGAGCAGCGTACGCCCCTCGCGTTCGAGCGCGGCGAACGCGGCGCGAGCGAGCGCGCTATCGACGCCGTCCCAAAGCAAGGCGACGCGCGTAACGTTCGCCGGAATCGCGGCGGCGGCAGCGGCAACGTCGGGAACGTCGAGGTAGCGCATCGTCGGCGGCGCTTCGTGCGAAGCGACGCGAATAGAGCGCGCACCGTGGCGGACCGCTTTGCGAACGCGCAGGTCCATAACGGGTGCGAGTTGCGCGGGGGACTCGCCGATCGTTACGATCGCGCCGGCGCGTTCGAGATCGAGCAGCGTGCCGCCCGAGCTGCCCGGCGTCGCTTGCCGCTGCCGGCCGGTACGCCAATCGATATTTTTCACGCCGAGCGCGCGCATGCTCCGCGCGAGCACGTACGCTTCTTCATTGGTGAGGCGTCCGCCGCCGATCGCCGCAATACTCTCGGGGCCGCGCGCATCGAGCGCCGTGCGAATCGCCTTCGCCCAGATCGCGAAGGCATCGTCCCAGCCGATCTGCATGAAAGTTCCATCGCGCCGCAACAACGGTTGTTTGACGCGCTCGGGGGCATCGATGTAGCCGACGTTATAGCGACCGCGGTCGCAGAGCCACCAATCGGAGACGGCGTCGTCGCCCTCCACCGACATCGTCCGCAGCACCGTCCCGTTCCGAACGTCGACGTTCATGCGGCAGCCGACCGAGCATTGCGTGCAACTCGTCTCGGTGCGGTTGAGATCCCACGGACGCGATTTAAAGCGATAGGTCTTTGACGTAAGCGCGCCGACCGGGCAGAGTTCGGTAACGTTGCCCGTAAAATTGTGGCGATACGGATCGCCGGTAGCGGTGGCGATCATGTCGCGATGTCCGCGATCCTTTAACACGAGTTGCCGCTCGCCGGCGATCAGGTCGTCGAATCGCACGCAGCGCTGACAGACGACGCAACGCTCTTCGTCGAGCACGATCGTCGGGCCGAGATCGACCGCCTTCGGTTTGCTCGTCTTCGGATCGGCGAGATCGCTGCTGCCGCGGCCGTACGCCATTGCGTAGTCCTGCAGATCGCACTCTCCGCCTTTATCGCAGATCGG
>JAJYMV010000011.1 GCA_021786705.1 bacterium | reverse complement strand
AGGGTTTGCTTGGCTCTCGCACGGCGTCGCCAAAATTTTGGAGAGCGGGCGTTACCTTCCACCCAATGGATTCATGCCGAGAGTCGTCGCCGTCGGCGTTCAAAACAGCTCCGGCTGGTACCACGGTTTTCTGCTGCAGATCGTCACGCCGAATATCGGCGTCTTTGCCGAGCTGGTGCGCGTCGGCGAGGTGTTGGTCGGCTGCAGTCTGGTCGTAGGCATGTGGAGCCGGCTGGGGGGGCTCGGCGGATGCTTTCTCGCTCTCAACTACGGGCTCGCCGACGGTTCGTTCGCACATCTCTCCGCCATCGGAATGCCGGACGCAACCTTTTTCGCGCTATCGTTCATCAACGTCGTCATACCGACCGGGCGCGTGCTGGGCATCGACGCGTTGTTCGCGCCCGCCACCAAACCTGCGGCGCTGATTCCGGAGTTCGTCGACGAACCTGCGCCTGTACCGCCTGCCGCGCACGAAGGCTCGCTAGGTGCCGGACCTTCGGATGTGGTATAGTCGTCGGCGGTCCCTGGAGAGATGGCCGAGCGGCTGAAGGCGGCGGTTTGCTAAACCGTTATACGATGTAAAGTCGTATCGAGGGTTCGAATCCCTCTCTCTCCGTGTTCGCTCCCGGCACGCTCGGGCAGGGGAAAGAAAAAACCGCGTTGTAACTTACGCGGCCGTGCGGTCGTAGCTCAATTGGATAGAGCAACAGGCTACGAACTTGTAGGTTGGGGGTTCGAGTCCCTCCGACCGCAGATCACCGACGGCGGCGAGCGTGAAAACGCCCGCCGTCGTTTTTTATGCGATCAGACTTTCGGAACGAAGATCATCCGGCTCTGCGGATAGTCGAAGATGATGCGTTTGAAATGACGCAAGAAGTCGAGCCCGACGAGCGCGCGATAGCCAATGAATGACGTCGTTTCGCAGGTCGTAGGATTCTGATAGATGATCCGGCCGAGCGCGATGGAGTCGACGTGACCGCAATCGCCGATTTGATACCCACCGCCGACGCCGCCGACCACGAGGTGCGAGGCGAAATAGCCGGTGAGCGTATTGTCGACGAGCATCGTCAGGTTATCGTCGAGCACCATCGAACGCGGAATGAGGACTTGGTATGGATCGCCGGTATCGAGGAAGGCGTTTACGTCGATCCGCCCGTCGATTTTCATCGGCACCTGCGGCGTTTCGTCGGCGAGATCGATTATCGCGTGCACGCCGTGAATCGTATGCGGCGTTACCGTCGTGGGATCTTGGATTTGCAGCGTGCTATTCGCGAAGTCGACGGTCGTGACGGTGCCGGCGAGCACGGGAAAACCGATCAACCCATCGGCTCCGAGCCCGGCGCCGCGCCCCGAACTCACGATGACGTCGCCGAGCACATTCCCACCGATGTCGAGCATTTTCGCACGCATCACGGTTATGCGCGTCGAACCGGAGACGCCGGTCGCCTCACCGTGTCCGATCGTCTCGAGCTTTGCTTTTTTGGCGAACGAGCGCGTGAGAAAGATTCCGGCGGCACCGGAATCGAGGATGAACTGCCCCGAGACGCCGTTGATGCTCGCATCGACGAGGATGCGATATTGCGTAATTTTCACCGGAAACGGCTTTGGGTTGGTAAACGCCCACACTGCGGATTGCGCGGGCGGTTCTACCTGCACCGGAGTTACCGGCACGTTCGGCCGCAGCTCGGCAATTTCGTAGCGGGAGTCGGAGCCCGCATAGTGGTAGCGCGTGATGAGACGCTTGCCGGGAAGACCGTCGCTATAGGCATCGATCCTCAGCGTTTCGGTATCGTGGGAATCGGGGTCGATAACCGCTTGCACGAGCGCCCCGGTCTTCGGATCGAACGCGAGATCGAATGGCGGGAGGTGCTTCGGCGAGATGCGTACCACCGGATAGCGAACGCCGCCGATCGTCGTCGATGGACGCATCGATGCAGGGAGCGTAGCGTACGCTTCGTTGAATATAATATCGCGATCGATCAAAAGCCGCCCGGAGGCGCCGATCATCGGCGTCGTAAAACCATTGGAATCGGATTGCCAGGCGATGTTTCCGGTGAATCCAGCCGAGCTTTCAACACCATATTTTGCCGATCGAAGGTCTTGGCGAAAGGCGAGGCCGAGGCGACGAATCTCGCCGGCATAGCGCACCTTGCCTTTCTTATTGACGATTTTAATGCTCGTAATCAGCGAGCGAAACGGCGTTCCCTCGATCTGCCAACCGACATAGGCGAAATGTTTGGCCAGGATCGCCGCGGCGTCGTCGGCGCGGGCGGGAGTGGGGAGAAGAAGCGCAACGGCACCGAGCAGCGCACATGCGGAAAGCAAGCGTAATTTTGGCATGAGCCATCGGTTCGGAGCCTTCCCCTCTTGAACCTCGGGCGGGGGGCTGGTAGAGTACGGTGTCGTATCTCCAGGTATGGTCCGGCCATGGCTCGGTAGCTCAGCGGTAGAGCAGGGGACTCATAAGCCCTTGGTCGGGTGTTCAAATCACCCCCGAGTCAGGAAAACGGGGAGCGGCCGCCCTAGCGGCGGCCGCGCCTTCGTATGAAAGGGAGCTAAGCGATGTCCACGATTCCTTGCGACTTTTGCCCGCATCCGGTCGACCGGTCGCAGATGGAAGAGATCGAGCTTTCGCACTACGTCCCCGACAGCTCGGGGGACGATCTTGCTTATGCCCGCACGTATTTCTTCGGCCACCCGGACTGCGTGCGCAAATTCTACCGCGGTCTCGTCGACCATAAACTCGACTTATTCAAACACATTCCCAGCCCCGGCGTTCCGCCGGAGCCGGGATAGTCGCGACGCAACCTGCGCCCGTAGCTCAGCTGGATAGAGCGCTGCCCTCCGAAGGCAGAGGCCGGGGGTTCGAATCCCTCCGGGCGCGAGAATCTCCGTGACCGATAGCGAGTATATGCGTCGTGCGATCGAACTCGCCGCACGCGCCGAGAAGGAAGGGGACGTGCCGATCGGCGCGGTTCTTCGCGTCGGCGAGCTCGTCATCGAGAGCTGGAACCGCAAGGAGTCGCAGCACGATGCGACGGCGCATGCCGAGATGCTCGCCATCGGCGAAGCCTCACGACGGCTCGGGCGTTGGCGGCTGAGCGATGCGACGCTCTACGTCACCAAGGAGCCCTGCGTGATGTGCGCTGGTGCGCTGATCGCCGCACGCGTCGGCTGCGTCGTCTACGGCGCCGCCGATCCCAAGGGTGGGGCCGATGGCGGAGCCTTCGAGATTCTGCGCTCGTCGAAGACGAATCACCGTCCGGAGGTGCGTGCCGGGATCCTCGAAGCCGAGTGCTCCGAGCAACTCGTCGCATTTTTTCGCGGGCGTCGGGAAGGGAATCGCGAAGCGCCGCGGTAGTACGGGCGTCGCACCCGCGTCGCAACGTGGAGAGGTGGTCGAGCGGTTGAAGGCACCCGCCTCGAAAGCGGGCAGACGTGATGAGCGTCTCGAGAGTTCGAATCTCTCCCTCTCCGCCACGTACGAAACGCTCCTCACCTCTCGTGGGCGAGGAGCGTTTTTTATGCCGCTGTGGGCCGGGCCAAAAAAAAGCCCTGCACGTAATCGACGCCCTGTGCCGCCGCCCACGCGAACTCCTCGGGGCGTTCGACTCCTTCGGCGATGACGGCGAGTTGCAGTTCCTTCGCGTGTTCGATCGAGCGGCGCGCGAGCGTCGCTTTAAACGGATCGAGATGGATGCCGGCGATCGGCGCGATATCGAGCTTGACGTAGTCGGGGCGAAGCATGCCGAGCATATCGAGCGACGAGAAACCCGAGCCGGGATCGTCGAGCGCGATGGCGACGCCGCGTTCGCGATAGAAATCGAGAACGCGGAGTACGTGCGGAACGTCGTCGGCGCGCCCCCCGCATGGTTTTCGTATGGTAATCGCCAAGCGCGGCCGCTATGAACGTTCGATTCGCGCTGCTCTTGTCGATGCTCGCCGTGCTGCTTGGGGCGGGGCGCCCCAATCCCCCGCTCGGCTCGGTGCCGTGGCGCTCGGTTGGGCCCGCGATCTCGGGTGGTCGCGCGAGCAGCGTTGCGGGAAGCGATCGCGACCCCATGCTCGTGTTGGTAGGGAGTGCGGGCGGCGGCGTTTGGCGCAGCGACGACGGAGGGCTGCATTTCCGACCGATCTTCGACCGCGAACCGGTAAGCGCGATCGGTGCCGTGGCGATCGATCCCGCCGATCCGGCGACGATCTGGGTCGGCACCGGCGAGGCGAATCCGCGCAACGATGTGAGTCTTGGCGACGGGCTCTACCGCAGCACCGACGGCGGCAAGCACTGGGTCCGTTCCCTAGCGCTGCCGCAGAGTTCGATCTCCTCGATTCTCGTCGATCCTACGAATGCGGCGCACGTCGTCGTCGGCGTGCTCGGCGACCCATTTGCGTCGACGACCGATCGCGGAATCTATGTCACCGAAAACAACGGCGCGACGTGGCGACACACGTTCTTTCTCGACGCGCGCACCGGGATCTCCGATATGGCGATAAATCCGAAGAACGCGCGCGAGATTCTCGCCGGAGCCTGGACGGTGCGACGAACGGGCTGGAGCCTGCAGAGCGGCGGTCCGCTCGACGGACTCTATCGCTCGATCGACGGCGGCGACACCTGGCAGCGCGTTCAGGCTCCCGGGCTACCGAAAGGCCCGCTCGGCCGCATCGCCGTTGCATTCGCGCCCTCGAATCCATTGCGAATCTATGTTTTGCTGCAATCGCAGCACGGCTTGCTGTGGCGTTCGAGCGATGGCGGAAAACGTTGGCGCAACGTCAGCAACGATTCGACGATCGACGAACGCCCATTTTATTTCACGCATCTCACCGTCGATCCGAAAAATGAGAATCACCTGTGGTCTGCATCCGTGCATCTCACCGAGAGCACCGACGGCGGCGTGCGCTGGCATATCACGGGTCGCGGAACGCACGGCGACCATCACGATATGTGGATCTCCCGTGACGGCCTCCGTCTCCTCGAGGCCGACGATGGTGGCCTCGCGATGAGCAACGACGGCGGCAAGCGCTGGACGTGGCGAAGGGTGCTGCCGATCTCGCAACTCTATAGCGTCGGCGTCGGCGCCGGATGGAATTATCGCGCCTGCGTGCCGTTACAAGATAACGGTATCTATTGCGCGCACGTTGCCATGCCCGATCCCTCGGGATTTTCGGCGAGCGCGTGGCGCAGTGTTGGCGGCGGCGACGGAACGGCGGCCTATCCCGATCCGAGCGACCCGAACCTGATTTGGACGACCTCCGCCGGCGGAAACTATGACACGACGTTGAGTTCGGTCGATCTTGCGACCGGTGAGACGCGCGATCTCTCGCCCTACATGCGCGACCAGAACGTCGTTCCGCCCTCGGAGCTGCGCTATCGCTTTAATTGGGAGACGCCGTTAGCCTTCGACCCCTTCGATCCGCATCGTCTCTATACCGCGGGGGACGTGCTCTTTGCAACGACGGATCGCGGGCAGCATTGGAGCGTGCTGAGCCCCGATCTCACCCTGCACGATCTCGCGCACGAGAAGATGACCGGCGGTATCACGCTCGACGGTACCGGCGCGGAGACCTCCGATACGATTCTTACGATCGCGCCATCGACGCTGCGGCGCGGCGAGATATGGGTGGGCACCGACGACGGGCTCGTTCAACTGACGCGCGACGGCGGAAAGCATTGGCAGAACGTGACGCCGCCCGATGCGATCCGCTTCGCGCGCTTCGCCTCCATCGCGCTCTCACCGCGTCGGCCGGGAACGGCGTACGCCGTCGAGGACGCGCACATGGTCGGCGACGCGCACCCCTATGTCTTTTACACCGAGGATTACGGCGCGCATTGGCAGCGCATCGATCGCGGCCTGCCCATCGAATCGGCACGATGCATTACGGTCGATCCGCGTACGCCGGGCTTGCTCTATCTCGGGATGGAGCGCGGAATAGAAGCCTCGTGGGATCGCGGTGCTCGGTGGACGCGCATCAACGACGAGATGCCGCCGGTATCGGTGCGCGCGATCGTGGTGCAGCCGCAACGCGACGATCTTCTCGTCGCCACGCACGGCCGCGGACTCTATATCCTCGACGATGCCGCGGCACTCCAGGGGCTCGCGCGTGCGCAGCGAGCCGGGGCGGCATTCTTCGCGCCGCGTACGGTGTATCTCCTGAATGAAAATTCGTGGTGGAACACGCGTGCCGACGGCGAGGCGGCGCCCTACGGCGCGATTTTCTCCTACTACCAAACGGTTCCGAGCAGGACCGCTCCGCGCATCGAAATTCTCGATGCGCGAGGACGAATCGTTCGACATCTCCACGATCTCCCCAATCGCGCGGGGATCGGTCGGATCGTGTGGGATCTCAGTGAGGATCCGCCGATTCCCTGGAAGAGCGCACCGCGTTGGAACCGCGGCTACTCCGGCGGTGCCGCAGTCGTACCGGGAATCTACACCGCAAAACTCACCATCGACGGGCGGAGCTTCTCGCGCCGCTTCACCGTCGCTGCCGATCCGCGGATGCATGCGCCGATCGCTGCGTACCGTGCGGCGCAACGGGCGACGCGCCGAGCGTTTGCGATGCTCTCCTCGATCGACGCGGCGCTCAACGCACTCGACGCACGGGAGGCGGTGATTCGTCGGCAACCGGCAAGCGCGTTGCGTTCGGCGCAGCTCGCCCGAATCGCCCGCCTGCGTGCGAGCCTGACATCGAGCCCACATGCCGACCAAGACGATGATTTCTTGCGCGACCGGATCCGCGAACGCGTGCAAACCGAGATCGGCTCGTTGCAGAGTTCGCCGGTCTCCCCGACTGCCGAACAGTTGCGCGAGAATGCCGTCTTGGCGAAGGTGACGGCGCGGCGCGTCCGTGCGGTTATGGCGTGGCTATCGGGCGCGGCGTCCCCATAAGCGCGGGATCGGGCGCGCTCGATGGAAACGTGAACTCATCGTAGCGCGTCACCGCGCGAACGTTGAATGAGAACCCGAGGGCGTGTTCGGTCGCCGAAAAGACGCCTCGTACGACGACCCAATAGCCGTCGACGCTCCGATAGGTGAGGCCGATGCGCATGTCGCTGCGGCTATCGCTGAGCACGATGTGCTGCGGGAGGCCGGTCGTCGGATCGACCTGCACGTCGCTGGGATACATCCCGGTGTCCAGCGGCGTCGGAGCGATGATGAAGTGGAGTGCGTCGGGCGTCGAATCGGGGGCATAGCTGGGATCGAGAAAGCTGATATACGGAACGAAAACGTCGGCACCTGGATCGGGTGTCGGAATCGGAAAGACGATCGGCGCTCCGCGTCTGAGCGTAATCGTGATGGCTTTCAGATTTGCGTAATACGAAAACGTGAAACTCGAAAACGGATCGAAATAGGGAATGATGGGAAAGGCCTCGCCGATTCGCGTCGCGCCGTGCGGAAGGTCGTGCATGATCGCGTAATTATCGGCGTTTCGGACCTCGACGCTGCGATCGATCTCCTGCGAACGCCCCAGCGAGGGAACGCTGACGCTGGTTCGCTCGCGATAGGTGATATAGGCCGGCGGGTGCGCGCTATAGGCGGCGGCCGTACGGTTTACGAGAAGCGCGAGCGCGAGGTCGGCACCGATCATCAGCGGGCTCTTCGGCAGAGGAGCCATGCCTTCCGGTACCGCACTTCCCTTCTCGTGGATAGAGAGGATCGAAACGCCCTCAACCGTCGCGTGATCGAATGGCGGAGAGCGATTCATCGTCGCCCCGAACTCGGTTTTCACGAGCTCGAAACGCAAGCGTTGATCGAACGCGAACTCGATGCACTGGGCATCGAACACCGACGTGCCGCGCGCACCGGCGTGGTCGGCGTGATTCGCGGGGCGCTCGCAGGGCACACGGTCGCGCTGCGCGCCGATATGGCTGCGCTTCCGATCGCCGAA
>JAJYMV010000051.1 GCA_021786705.1 bacterium | reverse complement strand
AAATTCGTTATCTCGACGGCGTCGCGCGCCTCGGCGCGCAAGCAAAAGAGGCGACCTTCGTCATGCAGGGCATCGAAGCGAACGCACGCGTTCTCGACTGCGGCTGTGGCGTCGGCGACGACGTTCGCGCGATCGCCGCGCGCGTCGGCGAAGGCGGCGAGGCGATCGGCATCGATGCGAACGACGCCTTGATTGCGGCGGCGATCGCGCGCGGCGTCCCTGCGAACGCCCGCTTTCTGACCGGCAGCGCCGAGGCGTTGCCGTTTCCGGAGCGCTCGTTCGATGCCGTACGCGCGGAGCGTTTGCTCCAGCACTTGCTCGAGCCGCAACGCGCGGCGAACGAGATGTATCGCGTGTTGCGACCGGGCGGATCGTTGTTGGCGATCGATCAAGACTGGCAGAGTATCATCGTCGCGGGTGCCGACCGGAGCACCACGAGAACGATCGTCGACGCATTCGTCGATTCGCTCGCCGACGGCTGGGCGGGGCGCCGACACCGCGAGCATTTTGTTTCAGCCGGATTCACGCAGATCGAATCGCGCCCGTTCGTCACCTCGCTCTCGTTCGCGCATGCCTACGCGTTCGTGCTGGAATCTGCGGTCGCCGCGGCGATTCGCGCCGGAGCACTGGATCGGGAAGAGGCGGATGCCTGGGTGCGTGGCTTGCTCGCCGCCGATGCCCGCGGGGCGTTTTTCTACGCGGTGACGGTCTTTCTCACCATCGCCGTGCGTTAACGGCGCGGCGCGAGAGGATTGCGCGCGCGCCGACGTTAACGGTGTACGCATGACGTCCCAATATATTCTCGATGCCCACTTCATCGTCGCCGCGCTGGTGATCATCTGCGCCGTCGTCTTTAGTTGGAATACGATGGGGCGGCGCGTGATGGTCGCGGTGACGGGGCTGCAAGTTCTCGTCGGGCTCGTGGTGGCGGGCGTCTTTCATCCGGCGAGCTCGCTGATCTGGCTGCACATCGTCGGTGCGCTGGCGGCGATGGTCGCCTATATTTTCGCCCGTCGTATCGGCGAACGGCCGGGTAAGGGAGCGCTCGCTCTCGCACTCTCGCTTCTCGGGCTCATCCTAGCCGTCGGCACCTTCGCGCTGGGCATGACGCTCGCACGCGGTTCGATTTCATGAGTGAGATTCGGCGCAGCGGGCATCGTCCGGCTGCGACGTCGCGTCCGAATTACGTCATCCCGATCGTCGTCCTGCTCCTGCTCGCGATCGGTGCCGGTTGGTGGCTCATGCGTCCGCACGCAGCATCGCCCAATACGCTGACGATCTATTACACCGAAATGGACGGCACGACCGTGAAGCCCTGGGATGTAACGCTGCGCCCGCGCCCCGCCGGAAGTACGCGCGCGCAATGGGCGCACGATCGCGCGCTCTATGCGGCGCTTCAAGCCGTCGTCGGCCCTCCCGCCGATATCCATGCGGTGCGCTTTCCACCGGGAACGCGCGTGAACGACGTCGCGATTCACGGCTCGACGGTGACGGTCGATCTCTCGAAGGAGGTGGAATCGCAACCCGGCGGTACCTTCGGTGAGAACGCCGAATTTAAGGCACTCGTGTACTCGATGACCGCGTTGCCGGGAATCTCGGCGGTACAGATTACCGTTGACGGGGCACGCCTCCCAACGCTGCCCGGTGGGCACCTCGAACTCGATGAACCGCTTCATCGCTCGGATTTCTAGCGCGTTTTTCGCGCTCTGCTTCGCGCTGCTCTGCGTCCCGCGCATTGCGAGCGCGGCGCCGCTCTGGCAATTCGCGGGACGCACCTTCGCTTTTACGCACGTCGAAAAACAGGACGCCACGCTCCTCGTCGGCATCGACGATCCGGCGTTGCGCCGGCTCTTTCACGCGCTCGGCGCGATCGTCACGTGGAAACCGGGCGCGCGCTACGTGCTCGTAGCGACCGGCGAACCGACGATCGTCAGTTTCGCCATCGGGCATCGCACCTACGATATCGGGCCGCTCGCGGTTCGCTCCACGGTCGCACCGATCGTGCGCGAGGGTGAAGCCTACCTCGATTTCGACGCCCTCGCTCGCGCCTTAGGGCTTCGCAAAATCACCGGCGGTGCGGTGACGATTTTGCAGCCGCAGATCACTAGCCTCGACGTTCGGGATGAAGGCAGCGGCATGCGCGTCATCGCGCGCGGCGCGATTCCCTTGCAGGCGCGCCTCGTCCGCGAGAGTGCGCGACAGATGACCTATGCCTTCGTCGGTCTCGGCAGTCGCCTCTTGCACGTGCGCAGCGTCGATGCCGGCGGCTTGGTTGCGGTGGAGATTTCGCAGGTCGGTACGGCGGCGCACCCGACCACCTACATCACGCTCGATCTCGACGGAAGCTCGCACGTCGCACGGGTCGGTTCGCTCGACGGACGCGATATCGGCTTCGTGATCGAACCGGGAGCGAGCGCGGTCGCCGCCGCTTCGCCTGCCGCGCGCGCGCCCGCGCCGCAGATCGCACGCGCGGTGCCGCTCGCGACCCCGAGCCCGACGCCGCAGGTCGCCGTCGCCATGCGTCCGCCGCCGAACGCGGAGTTACCGACGGTCTCGCCCTGGAATCGCGTCGCAAACGAACCGCTCGCAACGAGCGCACCGGTCGCCGAAGTGACGCCCGCACCCTTGGTTGCGCTCGCGCGCGTCGATACGATCCAAGCCCAGCTCACGCCGAGCGGCATCACCTTGCACGTCGCACTCACCGGTGCGGCCTCCTTCGATTGGCACCACCTTCGCGCACCCGACAACCGGTTTTGGATCGATCTGCACGGCGCGACGTTAGCACCGACGGCGATCCCGCCTGCGGCCGGCGCGCCGATTGAAAACGTGCGCGCGCATCAGATCGATCCGCAGACGGTGCGCATCGCACTCTCGGTCGACGGCGCGCACGATATCTCCGTGACGCCCGCTGCGACCGGCCTCGACATTGCGGTGAATACCGCGCCCTCGCTCGCCGATGCCTCGACCGCCGGGACCGGTGTCGCGGGCACCGGAACCCCGAGCGTCGCGCTCGCCGCCGCCGCGCCGGTCGCGGGCGGCGACCCGAATTTGTGGAGCGTGAATCCCGTCGCGGCGTACGTTCCGACCAATCCGCGCCTGATCGTGATCGACCCCGGCCACGGCGGCAGCGATCGCGGTGCGGTGCGCCATGGCGTCGCCGAGGCGGTGTTGACGTTGGATATGGCCAAGCGCCTACGCGCGATTCTCGAGGCGCGCGGCTGGCAGGTGATCATGACGCGCACCAAAGACGTCGACGTCTACGCCCCATACGATACCGCCGAACAGGAATTGCAGGCACGCGATAACATCGCCAATCGCGCCGGTGCGCGGTTGTTGGTGAGCATTCACGTGAATGCGTATATCAATGCCGGTCCAAACGGAACCACCACCTATTATGCCAAACCGATCGATCTGCCGTTTGCGCGCGACGTTCAGAACGAGCTCGCGGCGCAGGTCGGCACCAAAAACGACGGCATCGTGAAAAGCCATCTCTACATCCCCTTGCACGCCTTCATGCCCGCATGTCTCGTCGAGACGGCATTTCTCTCGAATCCCGACGATTTCGCCCTGTTGACCGATCCCGCGTGGCGCCAGAAGGTCGCGGTCGCCATCGCCGACGGGATCACCGATTATGCAGGCGCGCCGCCCCCGGCAATCCAACCTCAGCAGTAAGATATGCTAGGGCTTTTCGATTCCGGGCTCGGCGGTTTAACCGTGCTTCGAGCCGTTCGCGCGATGCTTCCCGACGAAGAGATCGTTTTTCTCGCCGATCAGGAGCACGTGCCGTACGGCGACCGTCGCGAGGAAGAGCTCGTCGAACTGCTGCATGCAAATATCGCCTGGCTCGAAGGCGCCGGTGCCGACGCCATCGTTATGGCCTGCAACACCTCCTGCGCCGTCGCGCAGCGCCATGGCTGGCCGCCGAGCCGCGTCCGTATTCTCGATCTCATCGAATCCGCAGCGCTCGCCGTCACGCGGCGCGGCATCCGTAATGTCGCGGTGATCGCGACCGCCGCGACGGTACGCACCGGTGCGTACGGCAGTGCGTTACGCGCGCGCTCGCCCGGTATGCAGGTCACCGAGATCGCGGCGCCGGCGCTCGTGCCGCTCGTGGAAGCCGGCGATATCGAGAGCGATCGCGCGCGGCGAGCGGTCGCCGAGGTCTGCGAGAGCGTTCCCGCCGATTGCGAGGCCGTGCTGCTCGCCTGCACGCACTTTCCGGTCCTCGACGCGCATTTCGCTTCGGCACTCGGGCCGAAGATCGCACGAATCGATCCGGCGCTCGTTCAGGCCGAGCGCGCGGTCGCGCTCGCGATCGAAGCGGACAGCGCGCGCGGGAACGGAGGCACCCACTGCGTCACCACCGGCGACGGCGCGCGATTCGCCGAGCAGCTCGCAACGATGCTCGGCCCCGATCCGGCGCGTACTAGTGAAGCAGTGCGTTTGGAATATGGAAAAGATCGAACAGCACGGTAACGCTGACGATACCGAGCAGCGACCCGCCGATCACCTGTGCGAGCGTGTGCGCTCGTAAATAGACGCGGGCCCACCCGACCATCGGAATCAAAACCAGAAACGGTAGCGGCGAGCGCCCATCGAGGAAGACGATCACCGTCAACGCTGCGGAGATCGCCAATGCATGGGTGCTGATTTTCCAGTAGCGCGTGATGACCTGAATGATCGCCCCCGAGACCGCATACCCGGCGAGGGCGGCACGCATCAGCATGGGCGCGTCCGCCGCCCAGAGGACGAGCGATCCCAACACGTAGGCAAGCGTAAAAGCGGAGAAGACCGATTCTCGCTCGCGGCGCTGCGACATATCGAGGTCGGAGATGCGATCGCTGGCGTAGAGCCAGAAGACGTAGAGCATCGGCAGCAGCGAGGTGAAGGCGGTCGAGAGGAAGAGGAGCTTCCAGAATTCGAGCGTCGAGCGCGCCGTCTGGCTCGACAGGATGACGAAGAGCGCGAGCGCGCAGAGAAACGGGTTAAAAATCGTCGAGAGAATACGCGCGAGGTCGCGCCAGACGTTCCTGGTGCGTTCGGGGAGCAGATGTACCGAGGGGTCGATCACCCGGCCGAAATGCGACCTAGCGAACCCTCCTCCCTCCGGCGGTGGTTCAAGAACGGGAGGCGCCCCGCCGGGGCTTGCCCGCACCACTCACGAATCGGAAGCTCGCGATATGCTCGAAAAAATCGACTCCCCTGCGGATCTCCAGGGCCTCGACCGGGACGAACTCGACCTGCTCGCGCGGGAGATTCGCGACCTGCTCGTCGTGACGTGCTCGCGGAACGGCGGCCATCTCGCACCGAATCTCGGCGTCGTCGAACTCACCCTCGCGCTTCATCGCGTCTTCAATGCTCCGACCGATAAGATCGTTTGGGACGTGAGCCATCAGACCTACGTTCACAAAATTCTTACCGGCCGCCGCGATCGCTTTTCGACGTTGCGCAAGGGCGGCGGCATCTCCGGTTTTGCGATGCGCGCGGAGTCGCCCTACGATGCATTCGGTGCCGGCCATGCCAGCACGTCGGTCTCGGCGGCGCTGGGAATGGCGATCGCGCGCGACCGTCGCGGCGGCAGCGAGCGCGTGATCGCCGTTCTCGGTGACGGCGCGCTCACCGGAGGGCTCGCCTACGAGGCGCTCAATAACGCCGGCCAACTCCAGAGTAACCTCATCGTCGTGCTCAACGATAACGAGATGTCGATCGCTCCGAATGTCGGCTCGATTGCGTCGTATCTCTCGGTTCTTCGCAGTAAGCCGCTCGTCAATTACGCGCGCGAAAAAGCGAAGGATGTACTGCACCATTTGCCGTTCGGAGGCACGGCGCGCAAGGCGATTGCGAGTGCCGAAGTTGCGGCGGTGCGTTTCGTCGCACCCGCTGAAAAGACCGCGGTTATTTTCGAAGAGCTCGGCTTCCGCTATCTCGGGCCATTCGATGGGCACCATCTCGAAACCGTCGAGGCGGCATTGCGTGCCGCTGCCGGAATCGAGGGGCCGGTGCTCGTGCACGTTCGGACGGTGAAAGGGAAAGGCTACGAACCCGCCGAGCGCGATGCACGGACCTTTCATGGCTGCGGCGCGTTCGATATCGAGAACGGAAAACTGGAGATGAAAGAGGGCGCGCGACCGACGTTCTCCGATGCCTTCGCGCGTGGACTCATCGATCTCGCCGAGCGCGACGAACGGGTGATCGCAATTACCGCGGCGATGCCCGACGGCACCAAACTCTCGGCGTTCGCGCGGCGCTTTCCGAATCGGTATTTCGATGTCGGTATCGCCGAAGCGCACGCCGTCTGCTTCGCCGCCGGTGCCGCAGCGGCGGGTTTGCGCCCGGTATGCGCGATCTATTCGACGTTTTTGCAGCGCGCCTACGACCAGATCGTCCACGACGTTGCGGTGCAGGGGCTGCCGGTGATCTTCGCACTCGATCGCGCCGGCGTCGTCGGCGACGACGGCCCGACCCATATGGGGCTCTACGATATCGCCTATCTCCGCACGCTTCCCAATCTCACCATTCTCGCGCCGCGCTGCGAAGAGGAACTCGCACCGATGTTGGCATTCGCGCTCGAATGCGACGGGCCGGTGGCGATCCGCTATCCGCGCGGCTCGACGAGCGGCCGCACGAATGACGCGCCGGCGCCGATCGAACGCGGTAAAAGCGAACTGCTCCGCGCGGGATCCGGCGTGGCGATATTCGCGCTCGGAAATACCGTCGAGGTTGCGATGGACGCCTACCGGTTGCTCGAGAGCGGCGAGTACGGCGATATGCGCGCCTCCTTACCGACGATCTATAACGCGCGTTTCGTCGCTCCGCTCGATCGCGAGGCGATCCTTGCGTGTGCGGCGAGCCACGAAATGCTGGTGACGCTCGAAGAGCACAGCCTCGCCGGCGGCTTCGGTTCCGCGGTCCTCGAGGCACTCGCCGATGCCGGGGCGAGCGTGCCCGTCGAACGCATCGGCGTAGGGGAAACCTTCCTCCAGGCCGATACCCAGGCCCAGCAACGGGTCGCGGTTGGCCTCGACGGCCGGGCGCTCGCACGGCGAATAGCCGCTCGCCTTGTAGGGGCTACCGCCTCGTGATAGAATCCTGAGCCGTACAACCCTCACAGGG
The DNA here is from genome assembly GCA_021786705.1 of bacterium. GTDB lineage: Bacteria > Vulcanimicrobiota > Vulcanimicrobiia > Vulcanimicrobiales > Vulcanimicrobiaceae > JABEUX01. The sequence continues at coordinate 989 of JAJYMV010000051.1, read as the reverse complement.
AGTCTGATTTTTCATGCCAGCCAGTGCCACCACAACGCACCCGCCTCACGTCGCCGGTGCCGCAACCCAGCACGCCGCTCCGCTCGCACACGCGACGACGGTGCCGAACCCGCTCGCCGCGCAGGTTGCGCAGAGCATTCCCCCGGCCCTCGCGCCGCATACCTGGTTCCAGCAGCACGCGAGCTGGCTGACGCACGGTGTCGCGGGGCTCGCGGTGCTCGCCGCGATCTCGCTGATCGTGCTCCTCGCAATGCAGACCACGAAGAATGAAGGGCTCTCCGGAACGATCGGAGGGAAAGTCGAATCGGCCTATCGCGGCCGTCTCGGAATGGACGAGCAACTCGCGCGCGTTACCGGCGTCGTCGCGGTCCTGTTCGTCGCCTCGATGACGATCCTCGCACTTACCGGTATCTAGCCGACTCCGCGATGGCGCTGCTCGAGGTCCGCAACCTCCGCACGACCTTTAAGACCGAAGACGGCGTGGTAACCGCCGTCAACGGTCTCTCGTTCTCCCTCGATGCCGGGCAAACGCTCGGCATCGTCGGTGAATCGGGCTCCGGAAAATCCGTCACCTCGCTCTCGATTATGCGCCTGATCGATCGGCCGGGTCGCATCGAATCGGGCGAGATTATTTTCGACGGTCGCGATTTACTGAAGCTGCGGGATGAGGAAATGCGCCACGTGCGCGGCCACCGCATCGCGATGATTTTCCAAGATCCGATGACCTCGTTGAACCCGGTGCTGACGATCGGCGAACAGATCGCCGAGGTCGTTCGGCTCCACCTCGGGCGCAACCATCGCGAGGCGCGCGAGACGGCGATCGAGATGCTGCGCAAGGTGCGCATTCCCTCGCCCGAAAAGCGCGTCGACGACTACCCGCACCAGTTCTCGGGCGGCATGCGGCAGCGCGCGATGATCGCGATGGCGCTCTCGTGTAACCCGCAGTTGCTCATTGCCGACGAGCCGACCACCGCGCTCGACGTCACGAT
>JAJYMV010000060.1 GCA_021786705.1 bacterium | reverse complement strand
AAAGCTCACAAACCTGCGTTGAATCACCCATGGACCTAACGCGCTCCGCAGCCCAGATCGGACATCTCTGCTTTGCGCAAACCGGACATCATCGCTTTGCGCTTACAAGCCCCTGCGAGCGGGGCATTCGCGCAGCTCATTGAAGAACGCCGCCCTATGAGTGCATTACGCCAGCGGGTCGCCGAGGCGGCTCGCCGGATGTCGACGCTGCTCGTTGAGGACATCACTCTGGAGGCCGTTTTTGCGAGCCTCGCCGACCTATTAGCGACCTTCGTTGAGGCGACCGAGGTGGTCGCGATCCTCCGCGAAGGGCACAGCTGGCTCCGTCTCGCTTTCGTGGACGGCGGGTTTCGGCGAAGCGTGCTCGCCCAGCTCCCGGCGGCTAATCCGCTGAGCACCGTCATCCGCGACGGCATCGCCCGGGAGGCGCGAGAACCGGCGGCGATGGCGATGCCGCTTCGCATTGGAGACGAGGCGGTCGGCGGCTTCGCGGTGCGCAGCGGCGCCCTGCGCTCGTACGACGAAAGCGATGCTGCGGTCATCGAGAGCCTGGGGCCCTACGTGGCCGTCGCGCTACGCCAGCGCATGTTGCGCGAACAGATCGACCGCGAGCGCTTCCGCGCCGATCACGATCCGCTCACTACGCTGCCGAATCGCGCGGCGTTCGCCGCCACGCTGACCAACGGACTCATGCGCGTTCGGCGCAGCGGCGACCGGCTCGCCGTGCTGTTCATCGACCTCGACGGCTTCAAAGAGATAAACGACCGCTACGGCCACGAGGCCGGCGATGCCGTCCTGCGCAGCGCCTCCCGCCGCCTCGTTCGGCGGCTTCGCACCGGCGATAGCGTGGCGCGACTCGGCGGTGACGAATTCGCGACGATCCTTCGCGGCATCGGCGCCGAGGAGGACGCCCGTTCGCTCGCCGAGCAGGTGCGTGCGGCACTCGAACGCCCGACGAGTTGGCACGGGCACAAGCTTCGCGTGGGAGCGAGCATCGGTTGGGCGATCGCGCCGCGCGACGGGACCGAAATTTCCGAACTGCTCCGTCGCTCCGACCTGCGCATGTACCGCGATAAGCGATCTCGCCGCGAGCGACGCGCGGGCGCTTCAATGAAATAGCACCTGCGGGCCACGTTCGAAGGCGTCGATCGCCGCCCGCCAACTATCGGGAACGACGATCGTCCTCTGCGCCTCGAAATCGAATGCTACGACAGTGGTCGTGCCGTATGCCGCTCGATGCACGAAGGTTTCGCTCCATACTTCGTAGCTGAAATCCCACGATTTCGTCCCCATGCGCGAGACCTTGCATCCCACGGCGATCTGCTCGCGATAGGCGAGCTGTTTTTCGTACGTGAACGAAATATTCGCCTGAATCATGCCGTGGTTGCCGTCGATCGCTTCACCCATCACGCGAGCAAAGTACTCGGCACGCATCATCTCCGCCCAACGAATGTAGGCGACGTTATTCACGTGATGCAGCATGTCGATATCGGCAAAGGGAACCGAGAAGCGCGAGAGCAAGGGAAATCCTTCGAGCATATGCCGTCCTTCGACACCGAGAGCGCGATCGCCCCGAGTGTATGCCGCGGAAACGCTAGACAAGAGCCATCGCGATAGGATACCATCCGAAATCGTCTAACGGTCCCCGAACGCCGGGTATCGTGGGCGCGTAGCTCAGTGGGAGAGCATCCGCTTCACACGCGGGGGGTCGTTGGTTCAATCCCAACCGTGCCCACCATCCCCTGGCGCTGTAGCTCAGTTGGTTAGAGCGCCGCCCTGTCACGGCGGAGGTCGTGGGTTCGAGCCCCATCAGCGTCGCCATCGTCCATGCGGGTACATCGCGCGAGCGTTGTGCCCGCATCCATGCCAAGGTAGCTCAGTCGGTAGAGCACGCGCCTGAAAAGTGCGGTGTCGCCGGTTCGATTCCGGCCCTTGGCACCACTACTATCGAAAGGGAGCCGGCATCACTGCCGACTCCCTTCTCGTTTTGGGGCGAGCCGAACCGACGCCTAGAGGGCGTTGGCGAGGGCCCATCCCTTCGGAGCACCGATACCGGTGACCAGATCGTACCCGGTGCCTGCATTGTAGGCACCGTTGTTACCCGTCGTCACATCCGTGAAGTCGGTGTACCCGGTCTTGGTGAAGATGCTGTAGAGCGTCGGGTTGATGAAGCCCAGCGGCGTCCCATGCAGCTGATTCGCTTCAGCCATGAGTGCGACGAACTCGGGTGAGGACCACGAGGTACCGTCGACTTGCATCGGACTACCGTTGGCATAGACCATCACGCCCACGCCCGGGAGTGAGACATCGGGATCGTTTCGGCCGGTGCTGACCATATTCGCGACGCCCTGCTGGTAGCTGGGGAGCGCGAAGATCGTCGAGACGCCGCCGCCGGAAAGGAACCCGTTGCTCGAGTCGCTGCCCGAGGTGATGCTGGCGAGCGCACCGGTGGAGGTGTCGGTGAAGTTCACCGCACCGACCGCCGTGAAGTACGGATCGGTCGCCGGCGAGCTGACGCCCGGCGGATTATTTCCGGTACCGCATTCGTCGCTGCCGGAGTCGCCTGAGGAGGCAACAAAGGTCATGCCCTTCGCTGCGGCCTGTTCGGCGATCGTGTTGGTCGTGTTCGTGAACGCGGTATCGGAGGTTTCGCAACCACCGAACGAGGAGTTCACGACGCTGGCCGTACCGTCGGAGACGGTCTGGTTGTAGCCGGCTTCGATACTCTGCGAACTCAAGTCGGGGAAGTTGTAGACGATGATGTTCGCACCCGGCGCGAGGCCGGAGATCGTTTCAACATCGAGCGCGGTCTCGGTGTAGTCGGAGCTCGATGCGTTGCCGCCGCCGTTGACGGCTTCGTTGGTGATGGTGCCGGTCTGCGTGACGCCTGCTGCGCTGAGGTAGCCGGCGACGTCGCTGGTGTTGATCGGCGTATCGATTTCGACGGCGACGGTCACGCCGGCACCGTTGCAGCCGTGCTGCACGGGATAATCGAAGGCCTTCGCGACACCGGTGGCGAGCCAGCCGTTCGAACCGCTCAAGGGCCCGTTATCGGCATTGCCGGTGCAGCTGCCGCCGGCGACCGGGGTCGGCGTCGGAGCGGGGGTCGCCGTCGGCGTGGCGGTCGGAACCGGCGTCGGCGAGGCGGTCGGAACCGGCGTCGGCGAGGCGGTCGGAACCGGCGTCGGCGATGCCGTCGGAACCGGCGTCGGTGACGCGGTCGGAACCGGTGTCGGCGATGCGGTCGGCGCAGGCGTCGGCGACGGCGACGGCGTCGGCGAGCTGCCGTTGGTCAGCGAAGCATCGTCGAGGTAGACGTAGTTGTAGTCGCTGAACGATCCACTGCCGTAGATACCGACGAAGATGATGACCTGTTGGCCGGCGTAGGCACCGATGTTGTAGCTCCGGTGCACGTAGCCGTTGGTGTTGCCGTTCTCGGTGTAGAGATTCGTCAGGTAGTTGCCGTTCGCATCGAAGAGATCGGCTTCCTGATCGGCCCAGTAGGTGCTGGTCTCGCTCGTACCTTCATCGACGTAGAAGCTGAGCTGACCGTTGGTCGGAACCGTCACCTGCTGGCAGACGCCGTCGAGGCCGTACTCTTCGCCGAGATTGTTGGCGAGGTTGCCGGTGAAGGCGTCGTATTGGCCGCTATGCGGATTTGAGGAATCGATCGTCGCATAGCCGTTGCCGCAGGGGAACCACGGCGAGAACGCGCCGGTTTCGAAACCGGGATTCCCGATGACGTTCCCGGTCGCAAACGGCGTCGCGTATTTCGCGAGCATCGCTCCACGTGCTTTCATCTGCGGCGAGAGCGCGATCTTGCGCGAGGCGTGTGACGCGGGGACGTGCGGAACGCTCGGCAACGTTGTCGACGCGATCAACGACGAAAGCGAGAGTGCGCTCTGTACGTGCGCGCCCGTATGGGCGACGACGATGTTGCTCGTCGTCACCGCGTGGACGAGCGGCGCGATCGCGGCCGGAACGACCGCCGGCTTCACGTTGACGTAACGCGCGCCGAATTTACCCTGATTCACCATGTGAATTTGGGTGTTGAAAAAGCTCTCGACCTTTGCCGCGGGCGCCGAAGCTTCCACGATGGTGCGGTTCGAGTATTCTTTGGTGATCGTGAAACCCGCGCGCTGCAATGCAAAGACGACGCTCTGCTCCTGCTGGGCGGTCGGGGCATAATAGGAATTGAACTCGTCGGTCGTGAGATAGTGGTGATACATCGGCGAGGTCGGATCGGCTTGCTGGGCGACAAGCTGATCGAGTTGCGCTTGGTGATTGTAATTCAACGTCAACGTAACGCTGACGGGCGTCGTTTGCGGAGCGGCACCCATATCGGTATAGGCGAGCGTCCCGGCAGTCTTCGGAACGCTGCTGGTCGGCGTCTGGCTCGAAGGCGAACCGGTGCTTTGCGTGGGCGAGCCGGCCGGTAAAATTCCTCCACCGGAATTGCCGCCGCCGCACGCCGAAAGCACCATGCCTGCTATCAGGCACGATGCTACGAGTCGGAGGGATGTTTGCATTCTTCTCCTTGGTCGTACGATAGTTGTACGTAGTGGTTGCAACAGGCGCATCGAACCGCCCGTCGGCGGTTCGGGCACCTGGGCATTCTACGTTAACTGCGCGTTAAGTACTAAGGAGCAGGCGCAGATGCGGGGAGAGCGCCCTTATGTGCATTTTGTCACTCGGCGGTACGGGGAGCCTCCGAGTTCGATGAGGAGTGGGTGAGAAACCGGAGGCGTGCGCGATCGGCGGCCCGGGATCCGCGTTTTCGAGATATCGATACCCTCATCTCGACCGTGCACAGGAGGAATCATGAAACGCCGAAGCCTCGCTTTCGCCCTCATCACCGCGCTCTCGCTTCTGGCTCCGATCGGCGCCCAGGCCGACTGGAACGACCGAGGCGGCCGCGACCGCGTGGTCGTCGCCCGCGTCGCGGCATTCTGGCCCTATCACCTCCGCCTCCGCGACGGGCGCGTCCTCGAACTTCATCGGGGCACCATTATCAACCCGACCGGCCTGACGCCGCGCTGGGGGATGCTCGTCCGCATCTGGGGGCACCGCGACGACGACGGCAGCTTCGTTGCCGACCGCATCGATCTGGTCCGGGACGGCGGCGACCGCGGCGACGAGGACGGGGGCCGCTAGCCGCTCCTACGCCGTGAAGGCGACCAGCGCATTCGCGGGCTTATCCGCGGTCCAGAAACGCGAACCGTCGTGCGCGAGCGAGACGCTGCGGAACGGCAGATGGGCGAGCGCTTCGACGCTTCGCGTTTCGAGCGATCGCACGCGCACCAGCGTATTGGTGGCGTCGTCGAGATTCCGAGCGAGCAGATAGAGCGTCCCTTCGACGAAGCAACACCCGACATTCGTGCGGGCGAAGCCGGAGAGCGCGTCGGAGAAATCCATCGTTGCGAGGACCGAGCCGGCGGCATCGATTGCGAGCAAGCGCTTGCGGACCGCCTGGCTCAACCACAGATGCCGCCCGTCGAACGCGAGTTGCGAGCCGGTGTACTCCGGGCACGCGATACGGTCGTGCTCCTTGACGCCGTGCCCCGGCACGTACCGACGCAGATAGCGATCGTCATCGGGGCCCTCGCTCGAAACGAACCGAAGCTCGTCGCCAAGTGCGATCGCACCGATCGGTTTCCCCGGAGCCTGCGCTTCCTCGAGCACGTGGTCGTCGGTCGGCGACACGGCGTAGAGCCGGCTCGTTTGCATCGAACTTACCCACAGGCGTTCACCGTCGGCGGCGAGGGCCTGCGGCTCTGGTGCCGGCGCAGGCAATCGAACGATCTCTCGAATCATTTCCATTTCGATCATCGACGGTTCTCCTTCACTCTTAAGCATTCTTGAGGTTCATAATCATCGTTAACGATTCGGCGTAAAAATTCCCGCAAATTACGCGCATTTTTTCAACGCAAACGCCAGGACTCATGCGCGTGCGGGCCGCAGTCTACGCGTGAGAACCTCTCCCGTTGTCTTGCGGAGGAATCCCGTTGCGCCGTCTCATCGCATCGCTCATCGGATGCTCGATTTTTCTCACCATTATGCCGTCGTCGAGTATCGCGCTCGCGCACGCGGTGCGCCCGCCGAACGCGGCTATCAACGCGCTTTTGCGTTCGCGCATCAAACACGTCTTTGTGATCTATCAGGAAAATCGTTCGTTCGATTCGTATTTCGGAACGTTCCCGGGAGCCGATAATCTCGCCTCGCCGTCGGCGCGATCGCACGGTTTTCGCCAGTACGATCCGATCGGCCGCCAATGGGTGACGCCCTTCCGCATTACCGCACCCGATACCGCCGATGCCGACCACGCTCGCCCGGCACTCATTACCAAGGCCGACGGCGGCCGCATGGATCTCTATGTCGCGACCGAAGAATTCGGACTCCTTGCCAGAGGCTATAGCCGTAACGATGCGGAGCGCTTGGGTTTGCTGACGATGGCGCACGAAGATTGCGCGACGATTCCCTATCTTTGGTACTACGCACATAACTTCGCGCTCTACGACCATTTCTTTCAGGGCATGTGGGGACCGTCGACGCCGGGCAATATCGATTTGATCGCCGCGCAGACCGGTGAGACGCAATGGGCGCGCGATGCGGCCGAACAGGTCGCGCCGAACTCCAAAGGCCCCGGCGACCCCATCGTCAACGATTCCGAACCTCCCTTTGGGCCCTATCCCGGAAGCCCACCCGACCCGCTCAAAGCGCAATACGACCAGCATTACGCAACCGTTTTTTTAACGATGGCGCAACGACGTGCCGTCGAAGCAAAACGCGACAACCACGGGATTCGAAAAGATATCGCTGCAATCGCTCGGCCCGGGCGTCCGGCGATTCCGTGGGGTTGGTACCAAGAGGGATACGCTGCGGCCGCACATCCAAATGCGACGAATCTCGTTCATGGATATATTCCGCACCACAACGCGTTGCAATATTTTGGTTATCTACGCAAAAATCCGTATTTTTGGGGCGGCGTCCACGATCTGACCGCGCTCTTTCCCGCCATCGAAGGAGGCCGTCTCGGCAATCGTAGCGTCGTCTTTATCAAGGGCGGTAAGAAAAATCCGTTCGGGCTCAAGCCCGCGAACCAGAGCCCACGCGTTCAATCGCGCTTCCGCGGCGACGACGACCATCCCGGTTACTCCGATTCGCAGATCTCCGAAGCGATGGTGGCAAAGGTCGTCGATACGATCGCCCATAGCCGTTACTGGAAGAGCTCCGCAATATTTATCATTTGGGACGACTCCGAAGGTTTCTACGACCACGTGTCGCCGCCGCAGTTCGAGCGTTGCTTCGACGGGCACGCGTGCGGCGATGGACCGCGCGTTCCCGCGATTCTTATCTCCCCGTACGCTCGCAACGGCGCGATCGTTCACGAACTCTCCGATCACGCGTCGTTCGTGAAATTCCTCGGAACGCTCTTCAACCTGCCGGCGCTCGCCTCGCTCCCCGACGAGAAACCCTACCTGCCGCTCGGGCCGCGCGATACGAACCCCGCATTGAGCGATCTCGTCGGGGCATTCGATCCGCAGCGCCTCGCGGGAACCAAGGCACCGCTGCCGGCGAGCCTCGCGGAGATTCCGAGCCGAGTCGTCGACCGTATTCCATCCCCGTGGACCTGCGGAACGATCGGCGTCACTCCGGTGCACATTCCGGGAGAGAACCATCCACCGAAAGGCTTCGCACCGCTACTCGACAACCACTAACGCGAACGCGTTCTCCGTCCGTCGAACCACTTCTGCGCGTTCGGGCGACGATGCGGGCAGCCGGGCCAACAACACGGCTGCCGGGCGCCCTCGCGCAACGACGCAAGCATGCGCGCGACATGCTCGGCTCTGGTCGTCGGCTTCTTCACGATGGTCGTCCAGCAAATCCACTCGTTGCGGTGGATCGGCGTCAGTGCGTTCCACATAGCGCGAAGTCCCTCGTCTGCGCCGAGCGCCGCCTCCATATCCTCGGGAATCTCGTGGAGCACTCCCGGCGCGATCGCCTGTGGTTCTTGCATTGTGTACGCTCTCTCCCCAACCCGGCGTCTTTATTGTATCTTCTTCATCCTACCCACACCGTCTTTATATAGTATCCCTCGTCTCACCCCGTCGTCTTCACGTCTCACCCCGTCGTCTTCACGTCTCACCCGTC
>JAJYMV010000130.1 GCA_021786705.1 bacterium | reverse complement strand
GTCGCGAGCGATTGTTTTTTGCTGACGCCGAGAATGGCGACGCTCCCCGGCGGGCGCTCGCAGGCAGCGAGCTCGCCTTCGAGCTCGCTGCGGAAGGCCGCGAGGCGCTCAGCGAACACGCGTGGGGAGGCTCTCCTCGGTCCGTTCGCCGCGTTTCACCGACCACCAGATTCCAGCGGCGCCGATGAAGATCATCGGGACGGCGAGGAGTTGCCCCCCGGTGAGGCCGAGGAAGAGGATCCCCGGCGAACGCCAGAGTTCGGCGACGCTGCGCACGATGCCGTAGAGCATGAACCACGTCCAACCGACGACGCCGTCAGCGGGTTTGCGCCGGTAGAGCAGCAGCAGAATCGGCAGCGTCGCGAGATCGAGAATTCCTTCGTAGATCTGCGACGGGTGACGATACTGGTTGCCCCAGAGCAGCGTGTCGCCGGGAACCATGCACCACGGGTGGTCGGGGCGGCAGATGCGTCCCCAGAGTTCGTCGTTGATGAAATTGACCGCGCGCGTGATCGTGATGCCGATCGGCAGCATCATCACCACTTCATCGCCGAGCACGAGAAATTTCAGGTGCGGGTGCTTGCGGAGGAACAAGAAGATCGCGATGACGACGCCGATCAGGCCGCCGTGGAACGCCATGCCGCCTTGCCAAACCGCGATGAAGAGCACCGGGTGCGAGAAATACTGCGCGACGGTGTGACAGGATTGCACGCGCGAGATATCTTGGCGGCACGTAATCATATCGGCGATATCGAAGAGCGCGCGCCCGCCGACGAGCACGCCGATCAACGCATAGACGAGGAAATCTTGAATCTCGTTGGGGGTCAATCCGAGGCGTCGCTTGCCGGCCGGGCGCGCCATCCAAAAATAGACGGCGATGAATCCGGCGAGATACGCAAGACCGTACCAGTGCACCGCGATGGGGCCGAGCCGAAACGCAATCGGCGAGATGTTCGGATAAACAAACCAGTGTTGCATGTAGTCCTTCTGCGGCGGTGCCTCTACAGGCCCGCGCGAGCCGCCGTCGTACAATAGGGGCGTACGTGAACACGACTGCGCATATCAGCGTCGGCCTCGCGTTCCTCGCGGGCTTCGTTTCCTTCGTCTCGCCATGCGTCCTCCCGCTGGTGCCGGCATATCTTTCCTTTTTGACCGGGGCGAGTCTCGAGGAGCTCCGCGGAAAGGAGGCTTCCCCTGCACTTCGCGCCCGGGCGATGACGCACGCGCTCGCATTCATCCTCGGCTTCACCCTCGTGTTCACCCTCTTGGGGATCTCGGCGAGCGCGCTCGGCGGGGCACTCGCCGAGAATCGCGTGCTCGTCGCCGAGATCGGCGGGGCGGTGGTGGTGGTGCTCGGGCTGCATATGATGGGGCTGCTCCGTATCCCGCTGCTGATGATGGATACGCGCGCGCACGTTGCCGGGAGTCGCCCGCGCTCGCACCTGACCTCGTTTATCGTCGGCGTCGCCTTCGCGGCGGGCTGGTCGCCCTGTATCGGGCCGATTCTCGCAGGCATTCTCGCGCTTGCGTCGCAGCAGCAGACTCTCCAAGCGGCATGGCTGCTCGTGGTCTACTCCGCGGGGCTCGCGGTACCGTTCTTCGCGACCGCGGTCGCGATCGGGTTGGTCCTTCCGCTCCTCGATCGCATCAAGCGCTTTATTCCCGCGATCGAATTCACGGCGGGAGCCTTCTTGGTCCTCGTCGGGCTCGTCTTGGTCAACGACGCTTTCCTCACTATCGCCGGAGTATTTTATCAGTTTGTCCCAGCACCAAAAATCTAGCGCCGCCGCGCTCGCCATCTCGGCGATCGCGCTGCTCGCTTTCGCGCTCGACCAATACACCAAGCACATCGTGCAACGCACCCTGCTGCCCAACGAAAGCATCGTCGCAATTCCGCGGGTCTTGCGTTGGACCTACGAGCGCAACTATCACGGCGCCTTCGGTCTCTTCGGAAGCAACGCTGTGTTGCTCATCGGGATGGCAGTGGTCGTGCTCGTGCTTTTCTGGATCAGCTTTCGCGAGGCCGCGACGCATTCACGCCTCGTTCGCCTGGCATTCGGGTTGATCGTCGGCGGGGCGATCGGGAATATCGTCGACCGCATTCACTTCGGGTACGTCGTCGATTTCATCGATTTCTACCGCATCTGGCCGAATATTTTCAACGTCGGAGATTCTTGCGTGACCGTCGGCGTCGTGCTGCTCCTGCTATCGAGCCTCCTTGCGTCGCGTCGTCGCACCTGAAGAGGCGGGCCATCGCCTCGATGTAACCGTCGCGCGGCACGCCGCCGCGCCGCGCTCGCGGGTCGCCGAGGCGATCCGTCTCGGCAACGTTCTGGTGAACGGCGAAGTCGCGCGTGCGAGCCGCCCGCTCGTCGAAGGCGACGTGCTCGACTACGAACTCGCCGATCCCGAACCGCTCGTTGCGAAGCCCGAACGGATCGATCTCGCAATCGTGTACGAAGATGAAGATCTGCTCGTCGTCGATAAGCCCTCCGGAATGGTTACGCATCCCGCGCACGGGACGCGCAGCGGCACGCTCGTCAATGCGTTGCTCGGCTATCTCGGCACGCTGCCGGGCGATGCGTTACGCCCCGGCTTGGTCCACCGTCTCGACCGCGATACCTCGGGCCTGCTCGTCGTTGCCAAGACGCCCGAGGCGCTCTCCGGGCTCGGTATCGCCATGAAGGCGCGAAAAATATCGCGCGAGTATCTCGGCTTGGTGCACGGCATTCCCGAATTCGATCGCGGAACGCTCGATGGGCCGATCGGCCGGGAACCGCACAATCGACTCAAATACATCGTGACGCGCGAGGGGCGCCGGGCGGTGACGCACTACGAAGTCGTCGAACGATTCGCACGGCATACCGAGCTGCGCTTTCGTCTCGAAACCGGGCGCACGCACCAAATCCGCGTGCATTGTGCGGCGATGCATCACCCGATCTATAACGATCCGGTCTACGGGCGCAGCGTCCCCGGCTCGCCGTTACCCGGGCAGGCGCTGCACGCATGGCGGCTCGCCTTCACGCATCCACGCACCCGCGTCGAACTCGGCTTCGAGAGTGCGCCGCCGCCGGCGTACGCTCGCGTCCGTGCGGTTCTCGCCGCGCACGAACGGTGAGCGCGTTCGAGCTGCTCGCTCGCTCCGGGCGCGCGCGGCGCGGACGGCTCGCGCTCGCGCACGGCAGCGTCGATACGCCGGCCTTCATGCCGGTCGGCACCGCGGCGACCGTGAAGGGGCTCGCGCCGCGCGAATTGCGCGAAGCCGGCACGCAGATCGTCTTAGCGAACGCCTATCATCTGCGTTTGCGCCCCGGCCGCGACACGATCGTTGCCGCGGGAGGGCTGCACCGATTCATGGCCTGGGAGGCCCCGATCCTGACCGACTCGGGCGGCTTTCAAGTATTCTCGCTGCAAGATCGACGAACGCTCGATCCCGATGGCGTCACCTTCAAATCGCATCTCGACGGCAGCATGCATCGCTTCACGCCCGAGGATACGGTCGAATTTCAGGAAGCGATCGGCGTCGATATTGCGATGCAACTCGACGTCTGCGTGAAGCTCCCCGCAAGCGATGAAGAGCTCGCGGCCGCCGTGACGATGACGACCTCCTGGGCGCAACGCGGCGCCGCCGCACGGCGCTCGGAGCGCACGCAGCTCTTCGCGATAGTGCAGGGCGGTCTCGACGAACGATTGCGCGAGCGGAGCGCGCGCGAACTCGTCGCGCTCGATCTTCCGGGCTACGCGATCGGCGGGCTCTCGGTCGGCGAGACGCGAGAAGAGATGGAACGCATGGCGCGTTTTACCGCCGATCTCTTGCCCGTCGAAAAGCCGCGCTACATCATGGGGATCGGCACGGTCGCCGATATCGTCGTCGCGGTCGACTGCGGCATCGATATGTTCGATTGCGTCTATCCGACGCGTTGCGGACGGAACGCGCGCGCGATGACGCGCACCGGCGAGTTCAATATTCGCAACGCCGCATACGTGCGCGATTTTACGCCGATCGATCCGGCGTGCGCGTGCGCTGTATGCACTACCTACACGCGCGCCTACCTCTGCCATCTCTTCCGCGCCGGAGAGATGCTCGGCCCGCAGTTACTCTCGTACCATAACGTCGCGTTGTTGCACGCGCTGATGGCCGAAGCGCGAAGCGCAATCGAACGCGGCACGTGGGATGCCTGGCGCGATGCGCTCTTTGCAGGTTTTACGCGAGCGCGCTAACAGCCCGTTCGCAATCGTCGCAGATCGCTCCGCGCGCGTCGCCTTCGCGCAGCTCCCGGAACTTCCAACAGCGCGAACACTTCGCTCCGTCGGCACGCCCGATCGTGATGCGGGGTTCCTCCGCGGCGGGATCGCGATGCAACCGCACCTCCGAGACAATCAGCGCTTCGCGCAACGTGTCGCCGAGCCCGGAGAGCGCGTCGAACGCCTCGCCGCCGGCGTAGAGATCGACCGCAATCTCGAAATCGCGCGGCGAGGTTGAAGCGGCGACCTGCGCGCGCAGGGCGCGCAATCGTTCCCAGAGCGCGAGGTCGGCGGCACTCGAGACGCGGTGTTCGTCGGAGAAACGCAGCGCGAAGACGCTCTCGCGATCCGCACGCAACGCCTCGGGTAAGGATTGCCACGCCTCCTCGGCGGTAAACGGCAGCAACGGAGCGAGAGCGATGAGGAAGCCGCGCAAGAGGTAGAAGAGCGCCGACTGCGCGCTGCGCCGACGAACGCCGTCGCGGCGACCGGAGTAGAGCGGGTCCTTCCAGGCATCGAACGCGAGCCCGGACATCTCGCTCTCGAAGGCGACGATCGCTAAATAGGCATCGTGAATGCCGAAGGCGGCGTAGCGCTCGCGTACGTCGGTAACGAAGGCGTCGGTCACGCGACAGGCGAGCCGATCGAGCGGCAGCATCGCCTCGGGCTCGAGGATCGCTTCGGGGGTGAGATCGGCGATGTTTCCGAGCACGAAGCGAATGCGGTTGCGAATGTTGCGGTACACGCGCGCGACCTGCTCGACGACGTTGGGGCCGAAGCGAACGTCGTCGACGAATTCCACCGATGCCGCCCAGAGCCGGAGCACGTCGGCGCCGAAGGTCGCCATCGCGTCGCGCGCATCGATGCCGGTTCCGCGCGATTTGCTCATCGGGCGCCCCTGCTCGTCGTTCACCCAACCATTCTTCACCACGCAACGATAGGGCGCGCGTCCTTCGAGCGCGACGGCGGTAACGATCGAACTACGGAACCAGCCGCGATACTGGTCGCCGCCCTCCAAGACGAGATCGCTCGGCCAGGGAAGGGTCGCATCGTGGCCGAGGACCGCGAGGTGGGTCACGCCGGATTCGAACCAGATATCGACGATGTTGCGTTCTTTCTCAAACGCGGTCGAGCCGCAGCGAGCGCAGCGGAATCCCTCCGGCAAAAAGCGTTCGACGGGCTCGGACCACCACGCATCGGCACCGACCTCGCGAAAGCGCGCCGCCGCGATTCGCGCGACGCGCGGATCGAGCAACGATTCGTTACAGCCCTTACAGACGAGCGCCGGAATCGGCGTGCCCCACGTCCGCTGTCGCGAGATGCACCATTCGGGGTGATTCTCGAGCATCTGGACCAAGCGCGCCCGCCCCCATTCCGGTTCGTACGCAACGCCCTGCGCGGCTTCGACCGCGCGCGCGCGCAACCGGTTCTGATCCATCGCAATAAACCACTGCGCCGTCGCGCGGAAGATCACCGGATGGTGGCAACGCCAGCAATGCGGGTAGCTATGCGTGTAGCTTTCGAAGCGCCAGAGCGCGCCGCTCTCGCGAAGGTCGGCGACGATACGATCGTTCGCTTCGAAGACCTGCAGCCCGGTATAGGGCGCGGCCTCTGCGGTAAATCGCCCCGACGCGTCGACCGGATTGAGAATCGGCAAATCGTATTTCACGCCGGTTGCAAAGTCGTCGGCACCGTGCCCGGGAGCGGTATGGACCGCGCCGGTTCCGGTTTCGAGATCGACGTACTCGGCGAGCACGATCGCCGAATCGCGCTCGGCGAACGGGTGGCGCACGCGCGCGCCGTCGAGGAGGCTTCCGGGAGCGGACGCGAGCAGACGCGCTCCGGCGAACGCATCGCCGAGCGCCTGCTCCGCGAGCGCCTCGGCGACGATCAGCAGTTCATCGCCGACGCGATAGATTCCGTAGGTCGCATCGGCGCGCAGCGCGATGGCGACGTTCGCGGGCAGCGTCCACGGCGTCGTCGTCCAGATCAAAAACGCGAGCGGCGCGCGACCCTCCTCGACGTATCCGAACCGCGAAAGAAGATCGGCGCGCCCCGCCTCGTCGGCACGGAAGCGCACGTAGATCGAAGGCGAGACTTTGGTTTCGTATTCGATCTCGGCCTCGGCGAGCGCGGTCTCGTCGTGAATGCACCAGAGCGTCGCGCGCAGCCCACGATAGAGTTGCTCGCGTTCGGCGAGCGTCGCCAACGCTTCGACGATCGTCGCTTCGAACGAAGCATCGACCGTGCGGTACGGACGATCGAATTCGGCGAAGACGCCCATGCGTTCGCGCGTCGAGCGCTGCCGGTCGAGCCAATAGAGCGCGCGTTCCTTGCACTTCGCACGCAGTTCCAACGGATCGATCTCGTGAAAATCTTTGACGCCGAGATGTTTGAGCGTCTCGAGTTCGATGGGGAGCCCGTGCATATCCCAGCCCGGAACGAAGCGCGCCGCGCGCCCTTCCAACAGCGCGATCTTCACGAACATATCCTTGAGCACCATGTTGAGAAAGTGCCCCATATGCAACTCGCCGTTTGCGTACGGCGGTCCGTCGTGCAGGACCCACGGCTTTGCACCGGCGTTGCGCTCCAAGGCGCGTTGATAGATGCGCTGCTCGTTCCACCATGCGACGCGCCCCGGCTCGCGCTTGGGAAGCTCCGCCTTCATCGGGAAATCGGTAACGGGGAGGTTGAGGGTAGCGCGATAATCCGCGCGCGAAGCGTCGTTCATGGGAGGGCTCTCATTCGCCCTCGGGCGCGTCGGCTCTTACCCGTCGAGTAAATCTTGCAAGATATCGAAATTGCGTTCGGCGCCGCTCCGGAGCGCCGCCACGGAGCCTTGCAGGTGCTCGCGCAGCGCAGCATGCTCCGACATCAGTCGCTCCACGGCGCCGTCGATCGCGGCGTTCTCGGGGACCGGTCCGCCGGGAACCCAGAGCGGCGCGAGCGGATAGGCGAGGTCTTCGCAGAGCGCGGCGACCTTCGGATCGTAGGGAATGGCGAGAAACGGCACCGCGAAGCGGGCGGCAAAAATCAGCGCGTGCAGGCGCATGCCGATCGCTACGCGAGCCGAGGCGACGATCGCCGCACTCCGTTCGATCGAGCGTTCCGGCAGCAGCATCGGCGCGCTCTCGCAAGCGCGAATGACGCGCGTCGCGACGTCGGCATCCTCCGCTCCGCCGATCGGTAGAAAGACGCCGCGCAATCCGTGTTCGCGTGCGAGCCGATCGACGGCGCGCGCAATCGCGGGAATCCCCGCTCGTAAAGCCTGATGCTTGCGCACGCTCACGACGACGTAGGGT
Source organism: bacterium (assembly GCA_021786705.1). Classification (GTDB taxonomy): domain Bacteria; phylum Vulcanimicrobiota; class Vulcanimicrobiia; order Vulcanimicrobiales; family Vulcanimicrobiaceae; genus JABEUX01. The sequence continues at coordinate 613 of JAJYMV010000130.1, read as the reverse complement.
GAGGCGACCGGGTCGAGCCCTTCGTCGCGCACGTCGCGTTCGTCGGGAGCGAGATCGAGCAGAAAGACCGGGTCGGCACCGAGTTCGACGCGCGTACCCGGGAGAATCGATTTTAATAAGCGGGCCGAACGTGCGTCGCGCACGCTCGCACGGTCGACGCCCGCGCAGAGCGCGCGCACCAACAGGCGCCCCAAGCCGTCGAGAGGACCGATCGATTGCGCGAAGATCATCGTTTTCTTTGTGCGACGGTGTGCGGCGCGAAGCAGGCCCGCATAATAGAGCAGGCTGCGCGTGCTCGTTGCGTTTTGCAAGAGCCCGCCACCGCCGGAGACGAGGCAATCGCAGCGATCGATCGCCGCGCGCACCGCGCCGGCATCGCGCCGTTGCGTGGCGGCGATACCGTACTGCGCGCTCGTCGCTTCGGGATTCGCCGAGAGCGCCTCGATTTCGACTCCGGGCATACGCGAGCGAATCCGGCCGACGATGACGCGCAGCAACGCTTCGTCGCCGATATTGCCGAACCCGTAATACCCGCTGAGCAACACGCGCACGCTATGCCGGCAGCCGCCGTGCTACCAAACGGTAGAGCGCGATCCCTACCGCGCCGACGATC
>JAJYMV010000112.1 GCA_021786705.1 bacterium | reverse complement strand
GCTCTTCAAAATCGGCGGCGTCGCGGATAAACATATATCCCTTACCGCCTGCGGCTCCATACAATTTGACGATGACCGGCCGGTCGATCTCTGCGCCGCTCTTGAATTGTCTCGGCAGGCGTAGCCCCGCTCGCGTCAGCCAATCGCGCTGTAGCTCGCGGCTCGCCTCCCAATCGAGCACCGCTTTATTCCCGAAGTAGGGAATCGTCATCTTCTTATGTTCTTCGGGCGAGAGATAGGCGACGAAGGATCCGTGCGGAACGACGATCGCCTTTCGCGCTTGCAGCTCCTCGAAGAGCGTCGGGAAGGCCGAGTACGACGGAAGAACGATCACCTCGTCGACAAAGCGAAACGACCGATAGAGTCGTTCGGTCTGAGGATTGGTGATCGCCAACGTGCGAAAACCTTCGTCGCGCGCCCCTTTCAGAATCTGAAGCGCGGAGTGCGAGCCCAAGGTCGCGATGGTATAGTGCCGATTCATCGGATCGCCCTTTCGATGGCGGGATTACAAAGCAGTCGAACGCATGCGGCATCGAGCTCGTCGCCGCCGAGCGGCTCGTCGGCGCCACCGAAGAGCCGCCAACTGACGAGGCGACGCATCGGTGCCGACCGCGGAGCGTCGAGCATTTCGATCCACACTTCACCCTCGCGCGGGTGCGTGCCGGGGAGCCGCTCGAGGCGATGTTTGTTGGGGTTAAAAAGCGTCTCGTCGCGCTCGATGCGTTCGCGCAACGCCTCGTCGCCTTCGTCGCCGCTAAAGACGAGCAAATCGGCGCGCCGAACGCGCGCGACGGCGATACCAAGGCGTTGGAGCGCCCGCATCGCGGTGTATGCTTCGTTATCGGGGATTTTCAACTCGACCGCAAATGCCCGTTCGCCCATTACCAACGCTCCAATGCAGTGACGAAGCTTCCGAACAGGGTGCTTCCCCCCGAAGGAGCGAGAATATCCGCGCCTTCGCGCCGATCGAGGTGGTTGAAGTTCCATCCGTCGCGTTCGGGATGCGGCATGATCGCCAAGACGTTGCCTTCGCGATTCGTCAGCGCCGCCGCACCGAGTGCCGATCCTTGCGGAGCGAGGTGCGCGTCGGTCGCTCCACGAGCGTCGGCGTAACGAAACACGACGTGCCCCCCGCGCTCGATCTCCTCGAGGTGCGCGGCCGAGGCGGCGAGCCGTCCCTGCCCGTGCGCCGCCCATGCCGGAATGAGTGTCCCCTCCGGCAGCGCGGCGGCGATCGCGCAGCGTTCCGCCGCAACGGTCCGTCGCAAGAGCACGCGTTCGCAGATAAAATGCCCCTGCGCGTTGTGCGTGAAGGCCGCCGTCGGGCGGCGAATCTCTCCGCTTCCCGGTACGAGCCCCGCTTCCAACAGGATTTGCGCGCCGTTGCAGATTCCCATCACGAGTTTTCCGGCCTGCGCCGCCTCGATCACCACGTCGAGCATTGCGTCGTGTGCCGCAATCGCTCCGGCACGAATGCGGTCTTCGTATGCGAACCCGCCCGGCAGAACGAACGCATCGTAATACGCGAGGCTCGCCGCTTCGCTCCAATGCACGATCCTTGCGTCGGCCCCACAATCGAGGAGCAGATCGCGCGTCTCTTCCTCGGAATTGGTTCCCGGGAAAACGAGAACCGCTACGCGTGCAGTCATGGAAAGAGCTCCTCGAGCGGGCGCGACCAACTGCGGTGGAGATCGTCGATCTCCCACGCCTCATCGTCGAAGGCGAGGAACGGTTGCTCGATCGTCGTGCCGATCTCGCGCACGCTCTCCAAGGCTCCGGCGAGTTCTTCGAAGCGATCGACGTCGCGCTGAGCGACCTCGACGACGATGCCGCCCCATTCACCGAAGAGCGATTCGTAGCGCCCGACGTTCGACCACCCCGCAAGGCCGTCGAGTTCGATGCCGATCGGCGCTCGATGCGCGGGATAGCAGGCAAAACTCATCTCGGCGAGCGTCACGAGCAATCCCCCGTCGGAGATATCGTGCGCGCTGTGCAGAAGCCCCGCACGCGCCGCAGCGAGCAGGAAGCGGTGCTCGACGAGGACGCGCTCGAAATCGATAGCGGGCACTCCTTCGTCGCGCAGCGATAAGAGCGCGGCGAGCACGCTACCACCGAGCGCGCGCTGCGTTTCACCGACGAGATAGAGCCGCGATCCAACCTCCTTCAGCGCGAGCGTCACGCACTGCGAAACATCGGTGAGACGCCCAAGGCAGGCGACGATCGGCGAAGCCGGGATCGCATGTCCGCCGCCCGCCGCATTATAGAGACTCACGTTCCCCGACACGAAAGCGAGCCCCAAGGTGCGCGCGGATCGCGCGAGGCCGTCGACCCCTGCGACGAGTTCGCCGAATTGTCGCGCGTCGCGCGGGCTTCCGTAATTGAGACAATCGGTGAGGCCGATCGGTTCGGCTCCGACGGCGACGACGTTGCGCACCGCTTCGTAGACCGCATGTTCGGCGGCTCGTTCCGGGTCGATCCGCCCGATGCGCGGATTTCCGTCGACGCTCAATGCAATCGCCAACTGCGAACCGCGTATCGGCGCGAGAACGCCGGCGTCGGCTTCACCGCGCGGGATCACGGTGCGTCCGCGAACGACGGCGTCGTAATGACGGTAGAGCGGTGCCCGCGAGCAGACGTCGCGGTGAGCGAGGGTTGCATGGAGTAGGTCGTCGAGCGTCCGCTCGCACGACAGGTCCTGCTTTCGCCGTGCCCTCGGAGGATCGGGCGGCTGCGCCGGAAGCGAATCGCGCACCGTCCCGGTCAGAAAATCGATCGGAACGTCCATCACGAGCTCGCCGCGATGGCGCAACTGATACCGCTGCGCGGCGGTCGCACGCCCGATGCGAACGGCACGCGCGTTCTGCGCAACCTGCGGCAACGAGAACTCTTCGTTATAGATGCGCTCGACCTCGTCGACGATCTCTTCGGGTAGCGCCCAGAGCAAGCGCTCCTGCGTCTCGCCCACGGCGATGACTTCGGGAAGCAGATGGTCGACGGCGACATTCACGGTGTCGAGATCGAGCTCCGCACCGAAACCGCCCGCGCTGCATAATTCCGCCGAACACCCCATAATGCCGCCGGCGCCAAGATCTTTAAAGCCGACTTCGATCCCGCGCTCCCGGAGCATCGAAAAGACGCGATAGCTGGCGCGCATGATGACGTTTTTCAGGAATGGGTCGGGAACCTGAACCGCGCCTTTATTGCTCTCCGTCTCTCGCGCGTCGAGCGCGACCGAGGAGAACGACGCGCCCCCGAAACCGCTCGCATCGGTCGCCTTGCCGACGAGAAGCAACACGAAATCCGCTCCATGTTTCGGAACGCGCGAATGGATGATCTGCGACTCTTTTACGAGACCGAGCGCGACCACGTTGACGAGAACGTTATCGTCGAACTCCGCATCGAAATAACAATCACCTGCAAGGTTGGGAACCCCGATGGCATTCCCGTACGCTGCGATGCCGTCGACGACTCCGCGCGCTACCGCGCGTTGATGGGTGCGGGCAGGATCGACGTTTCCGAAGCGCAGCGGGTCGGCGACGGCGACGACCTCGGCACCCATGCAGAGGACATCGCGAACGATCCCGCCGATTCCGGTCGCCGCCCCCTCGAACGGCACGACCTGCGATGGATGATTGTGCGACTCGTGGGCGATGACGATTCCATACCGCTCGCCCTCGTGTTCGCCGAGATGCAAGATGCCCGCATCCTCCGCCGGGCCCAGTACGACGTCGGCGCCCTTCGTCGGAAGTTGCGCTAAGAGCGAGCGACTCGATTTATAGGAGCAATGCTCGCTCCACTGAGCGTCGAACGCGTAGAGTTCGACCAAACTCGGCGCTCGTCCGAGGCGCTGCGCGATACCGCGCAGTTCGTCGACGCGCAAGGCGAGCCCCAGTGCATCGGCACGCGCTCGCAACGTTTCGTCGTCGAGCTCGGCGACGGCTAAATCACGCAATGACGGCTCCCGGGGGCAACTGTTGTTGGAGGAGCGCGTCGACCCGGAGCATCTCCGAGCGGGCGTTCGATTGAGCGAGCATCACGCGTCCGAACATCGCCGAGTCGTCGATCGCCAGTAATTTCGCGCAGGCGAGCGCGATACGGTGCGGTTCGTCGTTTCCATCGATGACCGGCGAGCTCGCGCTGCCGTCGAGCGTGGCACGCAGCGTGTGGTCGCCGATCGCCACGAAGATCGGCCTGGCGAAGCCCGCCTCGATCTGCGAAACGATCTGCAGCACGTAGCCCGGCGTCACCGTGACGCTAGCGAGATGGCGCGCCGTCGGAATACCGAACGTATGGAGCGCGGTCGCAACTTCATTTGCCCGATCGACCATCCGTGCATCGTCGACGAAAATCGCCGCGACCCCAGGGCGCATCGCCGGAAAATTGCCGACGTAATCGGCGACCTGCTCGTAGGCGGCTTTCACGCGCGCGAGCCCCGCCGCATCGACCGGATCGAGATTGCGGTAGATTTGTTTATCGAGCATCTGCTCTTCGTGCCCGTGCCGCCAGATGCGCCACGAATCGTTGTCGATCACGTCGGCGATCACGAGCTGCCCTTGGTTCTCACCGCCGATCAATCGCCCGAACTCCACCTTCATATCGACGAGCAATACGTCGCGATGTCGCCAGGCGTGGGCGAGAATTTCGAAGGTCAACCGGGCCATCTCGCTCATCGCTCCAATTTCGTTGGGCGAAGCGATCCCGCGTGCGGCGATCTCTTCGGGGGAAATGAGCGGATCGTGGTTGGCATCGTCTTTGAGGAAAAACTCCGTTACCCGCGGCACCAGGATCGCCCCGCGCTGGAGCCCCGTATGACGGCGCACGAACGAGCCCGCCGCGACGCCGCGAACGACGACCTCCAACGGGATCATCGAACAGCGGCGAACCAACATTTCATTGTCGTCGTCGTCCTCGCCACCGTTGAGAAAATGCGTCGGCAATCCGCAGAGATTGAGCAACCGGAAGACGCGGGAGGTGGTTTGAGCGGCGAGCCGCCCTTTGCCGGGGATTTCGTCGCGCCGCGCACCGTCGCCGGCGGTAATCGCATCGCCCTGCGCGACGACGAGTTGGTCGGGAGAGCTCGGGACTTCGTAGAGTACTTTGGTCTTGCCCCGTGCGATCTCGATCCCTTTATTCACGTTCTTCCTCCGCTCGGTGTTCGGCGACGATGCGTTGTTGCGGGAAATTCGGCAATGCGGCGACCTGCGCCGCAACCATGCGCGCGCGCTGCGCGGCGAGCCCGACGTGTCCCGTGGGATCGAGCGAGCGACGGATCTCGGCGGGATCGATCAATGCGGTCAACGCCGGGTCGCCGGCGAGTAACCCCGCCAGCGGATTATCTTCGCCTCGAGCGAGCGCGTCCCACGCCTCCATCGCGCGCCCGCGAAGCGTTTCGTGCAGTTCCTGACGGTCGCCGCCGGCGCGCGCGGCTTCCATCATCACCCGCTCGGTACCGGCAAACGGACCGTAGGTACGGACGTTCTGTGCGATGCGCCGTTCGTCGATGCGCAGCCCGCGCACCACGCGAAGCGCGAGCGAGAGCAACTCGTCGACGCAGAGCAGCGCTTCGGGGATCGTGGTCCGTCGGTTCGCACTATCGTCGAGCGTGCGCTCGAGGTAATTCGTCGCGGCGTTCTGCCACGCAACATCGGCGTATGCCGGCAAGAGCCGCGCGAGCGAATCGATCCGTTCGCAGAGAATCGGATTGCGTTTGAACGGCATCGCACTGCTGCCGACCTGCGCGCTTCCGAAAGGCTCGGCGAGCTCGCCGAACGGCGGGGCGCTGAGAATGCGCATATCGGCGGCGAACTTCGAGAGCGAGGTGCCGATGCCGGCGAGTGCGGCAAGCAAAAGGTAATCGAGTTTGCGCGTGTAGGTCTGCGTGCTCGCCGCCCGCGCCTCGAGCCCAAAATGGTCGAGCACCTCGCGTTCGAGATCGATCGACGCGCCGGTACCGCCGAGCAATTGTTCGTAGGAGGCGGATGTCCCGACGGCGCCGCGCAGTCCCTTCGTCGTCATCTGTGCGAAGACGTGGCGGAGGTTGGCGTCGTCGATGAGGAGATCTTGGGCGTAGATCGCAAAGCGGTAGCCCAGCGTCGTCGGCTCCGCCGGCTGCAAGTGCGTGAACGCCATGCACAGGCGATCGGCCTGCGCTTCGATTCGTTCGGCGAACGCCGCGAGTAACTCGTGTAAGCGTTCCCCTATACTGGAGAGCGCGCGGCGGATGCGATAGGTCTCGACCGTGTCCTCGATATCCATCGAGGTCGCGCCGAGATGCAGCTTGCCGCCGCCGATACGCGCTTGCGACGCGTAGACGCGGATCTCGGCCATGAGATCGTGGTGGATCGAGCGCTCGATCTCCAATGCCGCATCGATATCGATCTCATCGGCGTGCGCGCGCAGGTCGGCGAGCTCCGCCTCGCTGACGAAACCGTGCTTCGATTGCGCTTGGGCGAGCGCGATCCAAACCTCGCGCCAGAGCCGCCGCCGCGTTCGCTCCGAGAAGAGCGAGCGCACGTCCTTGCGACCGTACCTCCAAGAGAACGGCGAAGCATAACTGGAGTGATCCATGGGTGCTCGCCGCTGTTCGCTTCGAGCGTAGCCGCGGCCTCGTTCGCAGCGCGAGTTTTCGGCCTCTTCGCGGGGGCCCGGCTAGCGAAGAGCGAGCTCGAGGCTGGTCCGCTCGACGAGGAGGCGGAGATCCTCCAGGTCGCTGCCGGCCCGCCCGGTCACGATGCTCTCGATCCCGCGCAGGGCTCGCTCGTAGCCCGCCCGCGCCCGTCGCTCCCCGACGCGACGTGCGATCGGCCGGAGCGCCCGCTCCCGCCAGGCCATCCGCGCGGGCAGGGTGCCGCCCGGGCGCGCCATCTCCCAGAGGAGTGCGTATTCGTTGGCGAGGGCCGAGAGCAGGGGCATTGCGGCGTTCCGCGGATCGTGCTCGAAGCAGTCGCCGAGGATCGTGAACGCCTCGGCGAGGCGCCCTTCGACGAGTGCTCCGGCGAAGCGATAGGGCTTGGGGTCGTCGACGACGAGGCTCTCCTGCTCCAGGTCGGCGAGCCGTATCGTGCGTCCCAGCAACGAGAGCTTCGCGAGATCGTTGCGGATGCTCGCGAGATCGCTCTCCGAGCGCGAGAGGTGGGCGAGAACCTGGCGTTCGGCCTCCACTCCGGCGGCCGCCAATTCTTCGCTCACGAAACGCGCGCGAACGTCCTCGTTCACCGAGCAGTCGATGCGTTGCGCGCTCCGGCCGAGTTGGGAGCCCAGCGAGACCGGGCGCGTCGAGCGGGGAGCGACGAGATCGCAGAGCACCAACAGGTTCTCGCCCTCGGCGCAGCGTTGCGCGAGTTCGAGGAGCGCGCGGCGCGGGGCCGCTTTCGCATTCTGCGCGTCGTTGACGATCACGACGCGCCGCGTCGCGAGAAAGGGCATCGCCGATATCGCCTCTTCGATCTGCGCGCAGTCGTCGACGCTTTCGATGGTCACGCTGCTGCAATTGAGCGCGCGAATGTCCTCGGGGAGCTCTCGCGCGACGATGGCGTCGCGCACGCGCTCGGCGAGCAGACGATCGGTTCCCTCGATCGCGACGAGCGCCCCGATCTTCGGAGCGTTATCGAGAAAATCGTAGGCTTTCACGCGCGCTGCTCTTCGGCGCTCCGCAACGCCGACCAAGCGGGGCGGCCGGCGAGGGTCGCGATGCTCTCGAGATAGGGCGGGCGGAGGAGACCGTACTCGGTGATAAAGGCGGCGACGAGATGCCCCGGCGTTACGTCGAAGGCAGGGTTATAGACCCGCGCGTCCCCCGGTGCGACCGCTTTGCCGGCGAACGAACGCACCTCCGCCGCTTCGCGTTCTTCGATGGGAATCTCGGCGCCCGATGCGATGGTAAAATCGAACGTCGAACGCGGTGCGGCGACGTAGAACGGAATGGCGTGATGCGCTGCGAGAATCGCGAGCGCATAAGTACCGATCTTATTCGCCGTATCGCCGTTGCGCGCGATGCGATCGGCGCCGACGATGACCGCATCGACGCGGCCGCGCGCCATCGCGATCGCCGCCGCCCCATCGACTTGCAGCGTCGCCTCGATTCCGGCGCGTTGACACTCGAGATAGGTGAGCCGAGCGCCCTGTAAGAGCGGACGCGTTTCGTCGACGATCGCGTGCGGTGCGAGCCCCGCGCGCTGCGCCGCGATCAACACGCCGAGCGC
>JAJYMV010000184.1 GCA_021786705.1 bacterium | reverse complement strand
CTCGCTTAAGCGCTCGTCGGGTGCACCGACATCACGCGGTCGCTCGGCGTTCATTTGCGGCTAGCGCGAATTCCGTCACGCCGAGTAGCGCGATCGTTGTCACGCCGAGTAGGGCCCCTCGGCGAGTTCGGGGTAAACTCCGCCCGTATCGAGGCGCCGAATTACACTAAGCGTGCGTGGGTGCGGCGCTTCCAGAAAAACTCGTAATAACCGAACTGTAGTGCGAGCACGACGCAGAACGAGAGTGCGTAGCCCATCCAGATACCGTCGATGCCGAACCGTTGCATGAGGAAATACGCTGCGGGCACTTCGACGAGCCAGATCGATGCGATGCCGTTGAACATCGGTACGATCACGTCCCCAGACGAGCGCACCACACCGGAAATGACGCTCGAATTTCCGAAAAACACGTAACTCCAGAGCGTGATTGCGAGGAGCCCGGCGGCGATCTTCAGGGTCGGAATATCCGTGATGAACCATCCCAAAATGTCGTGTGCGAAGATGTAGCACACGACGACGAGGAAGCCGACGATGATGTAATTCAGCGTTACCGCCGCGCGCACGACGCTGAGAAGGCGGTCCTCGCGGCGCGCGCCGATACATTGCGCGCCGAAAATCGAGGCGGCGATGCCGAGCGATACGGCTGGGAACTGGACGTAGCTCGCGACTTGATTGACCGCACCGTATGCCGCCGTCGCCGACGGTCCAAAGCGATTGACGAAGCTGATGACGGCGATCTCGGCGAGTGCGAAGAGCACGACTTGGATTCCAGTTGGAATGCCGATGCGCAGCACCGTCCAGAAAATTTTCCAGTCGACCATAAAATCACGAAGCATCTCGCGATCGAGTTGCAGCGGATCGTTGCGAAGGCGCAAGACGACGAGCAAGCCGATCAACGCGAGGCTCTGGGCGATGATCGACGCCACCGCTACGCTGACGACGCCGAGGTGCGGCAGGCCGAACCAACCGAGGATGAACGCCGGGGCGAGCGCGATGCTGAGAATCGTGGAGAAGGTCAACGCGTAAAACGGCGTCTGAGCGTCACCGACCCCGCGCATCACCGTCGTGTAGGTGATATAGGGAAAGAGCACGGGTGCGAACAGAAAGAGGACGCGCGCGTAGCGATCGGAATCGTGAAGGATGCTCGCGGGAGTTCCGAGCGCGGCGAGGATACTCGGCGAAAAAATCTCGCCGAGTACAGCAACGACGATGCCCATCGCCAGCGTCGCGCCGAGAACGGTTCCGGCGATTTTTTTGACCTTGTGAATATCTTTGGCGCCGTAGGCCTGCCCGATCAGCACGGTGCTTCCGCTACCGATGCCGATGAGGAACGCGAAGAGCGCGAACATGAGCGGGAAGACCGCCGAGACCGCCGCAAGCGCTTCGACGCCGATCAGCCGTCCGAGAAAGACGCTTCCGAACGTACCCGATGCCGATTGCATGATATTGCTCAGCATCAACGGAACGAGAAAAAGCGCGAGGCTTCTCCACATCGGTTTGCTCTCGTCGAGCGGATCGAATCCCGCCCGGAGTTTTGGAGCGCTCGTGGCCATGTGCCTTGCGTTCGTGCGGCCATCGGCGAACCCCCTTTAGCAAAGGTGATCTGCGAGCGGGCGCGCATTACCGCTCTATGCGGCTCGACAAGTTCCTGAAAGTCGCCCGACTTGCGAAACGACGCAGCGAAGCGCACGAAGCGCTCGAACACGGTCGTATTTTACGCGACGGAAAAACCTTAAAGCCGGGCTATCGGGTCGCCGCCGGCGACGTTCTGGAAATTCATTACGTCAATCGCATCGTCACGGTTCGCGTGCTCGACGTTCCCCTTCGCGTCACGCCCGCGCTCCTTCCGGCTTCGCTCTACGAAGTTCTCGATACGCGGCGCGAGCGCCCCGACGAGTGGATATGAGATCGCTCTCGTGAACGCATCGCTCTCTACCGACGCCAAGGACGCGCTCGCCCGCGAGATACCGACTGCCGCTCACTGTCGCGCCGCATTACTCGGAGCGCTCGTCACCTACGGGGCGGTGAAAGGGCGCTTTCACACGCAGCGAAACGCCGTCGCGCGCCTCTTTTGGTCCCTGTTGCCCGACCGGAAGGCCTACGTGATCGAATCGCAACCCGTAAAGCGGCTGCGCGGCGGCGTCGATTATAGCATTCGTATTCCCGAAGAACTGCTCGCGCCGATGCACAAACCGACGCGGCGTTGCGACCGCATCATGGAGGCGCGCGCGGCCTTTCTCGCCGTCGGTTCGCTCGCGGCGGAGAGCTCCGGGTATCATCTCGAATTGACGCCGCACGATGCGGCGCTCGCAACGCGGCTCGCATCGCTGCTGGGTGCGCTGGGATATCGGCCCAAGCGCATGAAGCGAAAAACGCGCGACGTGCTGTATTACAAGCACTCCGACACTATCGTCGAGTTTCTCACGCTCGTGGGAGCCCACCGCACCGTGCTCGCGCTCGAAGATATTCGCGCGATGCGCGAAACCAAAAATCGCATTCACCGTCTCGTCAACACCGAAGCCGCCAACCTCGACCGCAGCGCCGGTGCCGCGGCGAGCCAACGCCGACTCATTCTGGAGATCTCGCGCGAACACGGCTTGAAGGCGCTCTCGCCCGCCTTACGCGAGATCGCCGAGCTGCGGTTGAAATATCCCGAAGCTGCGCTCGCCGAACTCGGGGCCCGCTGCGAGCCGCCGATCTCCAAGCCAACGGTCCAGAGCCGCTTTTCGGCGTTGGCGCGTCATCTCGGACGCCTGCGCGGCGAGGGCGAGGGTGACTGAGGAGTCTCCTCTCGTGAAGGCCGCCGCGAAAGGAAGGGGCGGCCGCTCGCGACCCGGTAGAAGTACGGGTCAGCGGCTCGCCGCCTTCGCAGCGGGCGCTCTGGACGTGCTTTCTTTTACAACGGAGTAACGCATGCGCATCGGCATTAACGGCTTTGGCCGCATCGGACGAAACTTTACGAAAGCGCTCATCGAGCGCCACCCCGAGATCGAGATCGTCGCGGTCAACGATCTTACCAGCGCCGCCGAATGCGCGCACCTCTTCAAACACGATAGCAATTACGGCACCTTCCCCGGCGAGGTCTCCGCGACGGCGAACGAAATGACGATCGACGGGCGCAAGATCGCGGTCATCGCCGAGCGCGATCCGGCGAAGTTGCCCTGGAAGCAGCACGGCGTCGACGTCGTGATCGAATCGACCGGCCTCTTTACCGACGCTGCGAAGGCGCGGGCGCATATCGACGGCGGCGGCGCAAAGAAAGTCCTCATCTCCGCTCCGGCAAAGGGCGAGGACCTGACCGTCGTTCTCGGCGTCAACGAAAAATCGTACGACCCGGGCAAGCACCATATCATCTCCAACGCCTCCTGTACGACGAACTGTCTCGCCACGGCGGTCAAACCGATCGTCGACGGGCTCGGATGGGTGAAGGGTTTCATGACCACCATTCACTCGTACACGAACGACCAGAATATTCTCGACGCGCCGCATAAGGATCTTCGGCGCGCGCGAAACGCCGCAACCAACATCGTCCCGACGAGCACCGGTGCCGCGAAGGCGCTCTACCTCACGATTCCCGAAATTCAAGGAACCTTCGACGGTTTTGCACTGCGCGTTCCTACGCCGACGGTCTCGATGATCTATCTCGTCGCTCAGGTGAAAAAAGCTACGACGAAAGACGAGCTCAACGCCATTCTGCGCAAGGCCGCGCAAGGCGAGATGAAAGAGTACGTGCAGTACTGCGAGGAAGAGCTCGTTTCCAGCGACTTCAAGAAGTCGCCGTACAGTTCGATTATCGATTCCTCGCTGAACAACGCAAACGGCGACCTCATCCAACTCGCGGCCTGGTACGATAACGAATGGGGCTATTCGTGCCGGCTCGCCGACTTAACGTCGCTGGTGCTGCACAGTCTCAAAGGCTAGCGCGATGGCCTTTGCAACGCTCGACGATCTCGATTGTGCCGGTAAACGGGTTCTCCTTCGCGAGGACTTCAACGTTCCGCTCAAAGGTGGAACGATTCTCGATTACACGCGCATCGATGCGGCGTTGCCGACCTTGCGGCGATTGCAAGCAATAGGTGCACGCACGATCGTGCTCTCGCATCTCGGGCGCCCGAAGGGCAAAGTCGATGAACGCTATTCGTTGCGCGTCGTCGCAGAGGCGCTGGCGAAGCGACTGGGATGTCCCGTCGCTTTTGCAACCGACTCGATCGGCGATGCCGCGCGCTCGACGGTTGCGACGCTCGAACCCGGCGGCATCGCGCTGCTTGAAAACGTGCGCTTTCACCCCGGAGAAGAGAGCAACGATGCGGAGTTCGCTCGCGCCCTCGCGGAGAACGGCGATTGTTACGTCAACGACGCATTCGGGACCGCGCATCGCGCGCACGCATCGACCGAGGCGCTCGCCCACCTCCTGCCCTGCGCTGCGGGGCCGTTGCTGGAATCGGAGATCCGCGCGCTCTCGGGGCTCTTGGGTTCGCCGGAGCGTCCGTTCATCTGCGCGATCGGCGGAGCGAAAGTGCGCGATAAAGTCGCACTTTTTACTCACCTGATGGACCGTGTCGACGGCTTCTGCGTCGGCGGCGGAATGGCGAACACGTTCCTCGCCGCAAAGGGCGTGCGTGTCGGCAGCTCGCTGCGCGACGAAGATCTCGATCCCGCGCGCGAGATTCTCGTTCGCGCCGATGGGAAGAACGTGCAGATACTGCTTCCCAGCGACGCCGTCGTCGCGCCGGCATTCGATGCCGACGATCGCTCGCACGTCGTCTCGATCGACGACGTCGGTAACGACATGATTCTCGATATCGGCCCGGCAACGGCGAAGGTCTACTCCGATGCGCTCTCGCGCGCGAAGACGATCGTGTTCAACGGGCCGATGGGCGTCTACGAAAAAGAAAGCTATCGCGCCGGAACGCGTGCGATAGGCGACGCCATCGCGCGTGCGACCAAGAAGGGCGGCTACACGGTCGTCGGCGGCGGCGATGCGGCCGCGGCGGCGACGCTTCTCGGTTTTGCCAACCGCGTCTCGCACGTCAGCACCGGCGGCGGAGCGACGTTGGAGTTTCTCGAAGGGCGAACGCTTCCGGGCATCGCGGCATTAGAGCGCGCATGAGTCACGGCGCTCCGCTCTTCGTCGGCAACTGGAAGATGAACAAGAACGCGTCGCAAACGCGTTCCTTCGTTGATGCATTCCTGCCGCTCGCCGATGCGATACCGTCGCGCATTCGCATCGCGATCGCGCCGCCGTTTACGGCGCTCGCCGGCGCGGCCAGCGCGCTCGCTCCGAGCCGTCGCGTCGCGCTCGCCGCGCAGAACGTCAGCGAATTCGCCGAAGGCGCCTATACCGGTGAGATCGCCGCGTCGATGCTCGCCGAGTTCGACGTTGCATACGTTATTCTCGGCCACTCCGAACGCCGGCTCTATCAGCGCGAGAGCGACGCCGAGATCGGGGCGAAGGTTCGGGCGACGCTTGCAGCGGGAATGACGCCGATCCTCGCGGTCGGCGAGAGTTTAGCGGTGCGCGAAGAGGGGCATGCAGTCGCGCACGTTCTCGCGCAAATCGACGGCGCGGTCGGAGCCCTCGACGACGAGAGCGCCGCGCAACTCGTCATCGCCTACGAACCGGTCTGGGCGATCGGTACCGGTAAGAATTGCGATTGCGAACGTGCGCAAGAGATGGCGCTTGCGATACGGCAGCGTCGGAGTGCATTCGCCGAGATCCCGATACTCTACGGAGGCAGCATGAAGCCCGAGAATGCCGCCGCGTACGTGCGGATGCCCGATATCGACGGCGGCCTCGTCGGTGGAGCCTCGCTCGACCCGAGATCGTTCGCCGATCTTATCGCCGGGGCGGTCGCTGCGTGAAGTTTCGTCCGGTCGTGTTGGCGGTGCTCGACGGTTGGGGCTATCGGCCGGAGCGGCACGGCAACGCTATTGCCGCTTCGCAATTACCACACTACGATGCGCTATTGGAGCGCTATCCCCATACGTTGCTCGAAGCGAGCGGCGAAGCGGTTGGCCTGCCGAAGGGGATCATGGGCAACAGCGAGGTTGGCCACACCAATCTTGGGAGCGGGCGCGTCGTGCCGCAGGGCGTCGTCGTGATCGACGACGAGATCGCGAGCGGCGAATTCACCCAGAACCCCGTGCTCGTCGACACCTTCGCACATCTCCGGCGCACCGGTGGGCGCCTCCACCTGCTCGGATTGCTCTCCGACGGGCAGGTCCATAGTTCCATCACCCATCTGTTCGCGATCGTCGACGAAGCGGTCGCCGCAGGCGTCCCACTCGCGATTCACGCGTTTCTCGACGGCCGCGATACTCCGCCGCGTTCGGCGCACCGCTACATCGACGCGCTCGAGAGCCGGCTCGCCGCGCTCGGAGCCGAAGGGGCGATCGCGACGCTCTCCGGCCGCTTCTATGCGATGGATCGCGATTCTCGCTGGGAACGCACGCAGGCGGCGTACGATCTGCTCGCGTTCGGAAAGACGCAGCGCCGCTTCGCTACCGCCGCCGATGCATTGGAGTATGCATACGCGCGCGACGAAAGCGATGAGTTCGTCGTTCCATCGGCGATCGGCAAGGAACGCACGGTCGAAGACGGCGACGCTTGCATCTTTTTTAACTTTCGTCCCGACCGCGCGCGCCAGCTGACGACGATGTTCGATAAGGACGAACGCTATCGCGATCTCCGCTTCGTGACGATGACGAAATACGACGAGTCGTTTCCCAATCCGGTCCTCTTCGGGCCGCGGCCGCAACACAACACCTTCGGCGAGGTCCTCGCGCGGGCCGGCTTACGGCAATTGCGACTCGCCGAGACGGAAAAATACGCGCACGTCACCTATTTTTTTAACGGCGGACGCGAAGAGATCTTCGCGGGCGAGGAGCGGACCTTGGTGCCCTCCGATCGCAGCGTCGCAACCTACGATCTCGAACCGCGCATGAAGGCGCGCGAGATTACCGACGAGGCGCTCGCAGCGCTCGCCTCGGGCTCCTTCGACGCGATCGTCATGAATTACGCAAATGCCGACATGGTCGGACACACCGGCAAATGGGAGCCGACGATCGAGGCGTGCGAGATCCTCGACGCTTGCATCGCCGACCTCGCGCAGGGCGTGCTCGCAGCGGGCGGCTTGCTCGCCGTCACTGCCGACCACGGAAACGCCGAAGAGAAAATCGACGAAGCCGGCAACCCGCTGACCGCGCACACGACCAACCCGGTTCCGCTCATCTTGGTCGCTGCAGATCTCGACGTGGGGTTGCGCAACGGCGGAAAACTCGGCGATGTTGCGCCGACGCTCTTAACCTTGATGGGCCTACCCGTTCCGGCGGAGATGACCGGAACGATTCTTCTCGAACCCTAACGCACGACCACAAGGAGGTACGACCATGATCGACCGACGCGCCCCATCCGATAAGGTACTCTCGCGCGACGCCGCGACGATCGAACAACTCGCCGGCGGCACGATCGACGTGGCGATCGTTCTCGGCACCGGGCTCTCGACGGCGTTGCACCAACACTGGAGTTTTACCGCGCTGCCCTACGACCGGTTGCTCGGCATTCCCGTCGCGCCGCTGCTCGGACATGCGGGCGAAGTGATGGTCGGTGTATGGCGCGGAAAGCGCGTTGCGGCGTTCGCCGGGCGCGTGCACCTCTATCAGGGTTTCTCCGCGCAGCAAGTGACGGCGACCGTCCGGCTCGCCGCCGAAGCGGGCGCCGGAACGATTCTGCTCACCAACGCCGCCGGTGCGATCAACGAGAGTTACGCCGCCGGCGATCTCATGCTCGTTGCGGATCAAATCAATCTGACGGGGCACAACCCGCTCGTCGCCTTGCCGCAGCAAAACCTCTTTCTCGATTGCAGCGAACTCTATAGCGAACGATTGCGCGCGCACATGCGCGCCGCTGCGGGTTCGCAGACGCTCCACGAAGGCGTCTATGCCGGACTGCTCGGGCCGACCTACGAGACCCCTGCCGAAGCGCGTTGGCTTCGCACCATCGGCGCCGATGCGGTCGGCATGTCGACGGTGCTCGAAGCGATCGTCGCCAAGTATCGCGGCCTCAATACGTTGGGCATCAGCGTTATCACCAATCACGCCGGAGCGCCGGCGACCGGGCACGACGCCGTGAACGCAGCGGCGGTGAAAGCCGGAGATCGGCTCGCGGAGCTGATCGACGGCTTCTTGATGCACGTCTAACGCTCGTTCGCG
>JAJYMV010000115.1 GCA_021786705.1 bacterium | reverse complement strand
CATGCCATAGGAATCAGGACGGCGGCTAACAGCGCTGCAACGGTGTACGGCGAGATCGCAAGGTTCGGGAACAGGTACATTGCTAACCCGGCGATTCCCGCGAGAATCGTGAGCGCTTCGGTGGCGACGATCGTGAGGAAATCCGTTGCGACGATACGCAGGGCGACGAATTCGCGCGCGACCGGCCGAGCGAACGTCATCTCAAGGTGCCCGTCGTTCTCGGAAGCAAAAGCTAGGGATCGAATCGTCGCCACGATGAGGCCTACGAAAATCGCCAACACCGAGAAGAATCCTAAATCCGTTCGCCCTCCCAATTGAATGGTCGAGCGATGCATACTACGTTTCGTTTTTGTGCTCGACGAGATGGCAAACGAGAAACCATGCGTTGGTTTTGTGGGACGTTCGCCTTTGCGAGCGGGACGCGTTATCGTGACGCTGCCGCCCAAATACCCGCGGTCGATCGTTACTATGCGCGTATGTGTCCTCGGTAGTACCGTTACCGTTTTTTTGTCGCCGTTGGGAAGAACCGTGTGGGTGACGATCGCACCCTTTTCGTGCGCTCCAACATCGGAGGAAAGATCGTGCGCGAGCGAGTGCGGCATCGTCATCCGGATAACGGCGCTGACGAATAATGCGACGACCATTACGATCGCCGTAGCGATCATCAACCTGCGCCCACGGAGCGCTGCAACGTAATCCACGGTTAGACTCCCTCCACGATCGATGCCGTCGCTACCTTCGGCGAGACGGCATCTAAGAAAATATCCTCGAGACTGAGATCCACGACGCGTAGCCCTTGCGCCCCCAGTGCGTTCATGTTTTCGGCGATGTCCTCGGGCTGCTCGGTCACGTAGGCGCGCAGGATGCGGCCGTTGCGTTCGAGCCGTCCGATGCGCGCGTCGTTTGCGAAGCCGTTGATGGAGAAATCGTCGGTCGGAAGAATTCCCGCCACGATCTTTCGCCCGGCCTTGAGATCGTCGACGACGCCTTCGAGAACGAGCCGGCCGCGTTGCATCACGGCGATCCGTTCGGCCGCGCGTTCGACCTGACCGATTTGATGCGAGGAAAAGACGACCGTCGTTCCCTGGGCGGCTTCGTTGATCATGAGATTGAGTACGGTGCGCTGATTGACCGGGTCGAGGCCGCTGGTCGGTTCGTCGAGCAACAGCAGATCGATGCGCCGCGCGAATGCGAGCGCGACGGCTGTCGCGGTGCGCATGCCTTTCGAGAGCGCTCGAACCTTTTTGCGTTCGTCGCCGACGCCGAGTTGTTCGAGCAATTCGCGCGCGCGCTTGGGATCGAACCCGACGAAATTCGTCTGCATGTACTCGATGTGTTCGCGGACGCTCATCCAATCGTAGAGCACGCTACGTTCGGGAACGTAGGCGATTCGTTCGAAGGCGCCCGGTTCGAGCGGCGCCCCGGCGAAGAGCACGCGGCCCGCACTCGCGTGAATGAGACCGAGCACGCACTTAAAAGTCGTACTTTTCCCCGCGCCGTTCGGGCCGAGCAAGCCGAAGACGCAGCCTTGCGGAATCTCGAGGTCGATGCCGTCGACTGCGGCAACGCTTCCATAGGTCTTGCGCAATCCGGTGATAGAGAGAGCGTTCATGGTGCCTCCGGGAGCCAGCGATCGAGAGAAGATTCAAAGAGTTCGGTAACGGCGGCGCGCGCGAGTCCGAGCGATTTCGCCGTGCGCACCGCGCCGTCGATCTCGCCGCGCGCAACATCGCGCCCGGCGGCGATACTCGCCGCATCGGCGCTGCCGTTCGCTCGAACGAACGAGCCGCGCCCCGATGCGGTCTCGATCACGCCGTCGTGTTCGAGATCGCGGTAGGCGCGCGCAACCGTGTTCGGGTTGACGGTGAGATCGAGGGCGAGTTGCTTGACGGTCGGCAACTGCTCGCCGGAGGCGAGGAGCCCGAGCGCCACCGATCGTTTTACCTGCTCGATGATCTGCAGGTAGATCGGGATGCCGCTACGGGGATCGACGGTAAAAATGACCGGCATCGCGTCCTTTCCAGCGCCCGTGCGCTTATGCTGTTGTACTAGTTCACTAGTACGATAGCATGAAGGTAGCCGGGCGTCAAGCGCGATTCGAGGTTTCCTCGAGCTCATCGACCGCGATGACCCGAAGTTCGGGGAAGGCGCGACGATAGAACGCCGCGTCCCGGGTAACGAGCGATCCGACGGCGCGCGCGTGCGCCCCGATAACGAACTCCGCGAGAATCCTTCGCGGGGAGTCGCCACCGGCGGCGCGCCGGCGACGAGCGTAGGCCGCGTACGCATGCCCCGCCTCACGCCAGATTTCGGCCGTCAGCTGGAGATCCACGGCGATACGCGCCGTACGGAGGGCATCGTCGAGATCGTTCGCAGCATGCTGCGGGCGCGCGTGGAGTTCTGCGTAAACGATGCCGCAAATCACGATCCCGGCGCGTTCGCCCGCACGTTCGATGGCGCGCATGGCGCGCTCCGCGCTATCCGGGGTCCCTTCCTCAATATCGACGATGACGTTGGTATCGAGCGCGATCATTCCTCGATATCGCCGCGCATCTCGCGCACTTCCGCGTCGACCGCTTCCGGCGACTTTCCGCTCCCCCGTCGGCTTCGCCCGACGAGCGACGCGAGACGCTCCCTCACCGAGGGCGGGAGCAGCACGATCGAGCCATCGTCTCCAAGTTCGAAGCGAATGCTATCGCCCGGCCCCACGTTGAGCAGGGCGCTAACCCCCTTCGGTAGCGTCATTTGATTCTTACTTGTCAACCTTGCTCGAAATTCCTTATTTCCCATCCTTACTTCACCCTAAGCAAGCGCGCCGAACGTGTCAAGCTCAGGTTTGGCGCAAAGGAGGCCACTGCACCGCTAGGTAAGCCTAGCGCATGAGCAATTCGACGGTTCCCGCTGCCGCCGCCAGTGCGGCACTCACTTCGCTTGTCGGCCGGGTCGGCATCGTCACCGGGGGCGCACGCGGCCTCGGCGCCGCGATGACCAAGCTGCTCGCCGACGACGGAGCGACCGTGGCGATCCTCGGCCTCCCCGCCGACGAGCCGCGCGCGCAAGAATTGCGCGGGACGCTGAACGGCAGCGCGGAACGCGTCGTCTTTTACGAAAGCAACGTCGGCGAATACGATCGTTGCGTCGCGGCGGTCAACGACGTCATCGCCAAACACGGGCGCATCGATTTCCTCATCAACAACGCCGGCATCACCGCCGATAAGACGTTGCGAAAACTCAGCATCGAGGATTGGCATAAGGTCCTGCAGATCAATCTCTCGGGGCCTTTTTACATGACGAAGGCGGTGATCGAACAGATGATCGCGCAAGGCTACGGCCGCATCGTCAACATTAGTTCGGTAATCGGACTCACCGGAAATATCGGGCAGGCGAATTACGCGTCGGCGAAGGCCGGTTTGCTCGGCCTCACCAAGACCGTCGCGCTGGAAATGGCGGGGCGCGGCATCACCTGCAACGCGATCGCGCCGGGCTTCATTAAAACCGAGATGGTCGCGGCGATGCCCGAAGCGGCCATCGCCGCCGCAACCGCGCAGACGCCGATCGGCCGCATGGGCGACCCTTCGGAGATCGCGCGTACGGTTCGTTTTCTCATCGATGAAAAGAGCGCCTTCATAACCGGCGCAACCTTCAATATCAACGGGGGGATGTTCATGTGATCGGCTCGATTCCGGTTGAAGAGTTTCAATATGCGCTCGACATGAGCGGGCTCGATCCCGCATCGCTCGGCGACGCGCTACGCGCGGTGATCGCCGATGCGATGACCGACCCGATGCGCATGACCACCTGGATGACGACGCTGGCGCTAACGCAGCAAAGCATCGGCATGAACATGCTGCGGCGGATGAGCGGCGAGAGCGTCGACGCCGTCGCCACGCCGAACGACGGCGACAAGCGTTTCTCCGATCCCGCGTGGCGCGATAACCCGATGCTCGCGGGAACGCTCGAAGAGTATCTCTCGCAGGCGCGTGCCTCGATGCAACTCATCGAAGGTTCGCGGCTTCCCGAAATGACCAAACGCAAAGCCCGCTTTGCGATGCAGATGTTGATCGACATGTACGCACCGAGCAACGTGCCATGGATGAACCCGAGCGTCATCAAAGAGGCGATGGAGACCGGCGGGCAATCGCTACAGCAAGGCCTCGCCAATTATATGGACGACCTGCAGAATAACAAAGGCATGCCGCGCCAGGTCGATACCAGCAAATTTAAACTCGGCGTGAACCTCGCCGCCACTCCCGGGCGCATCGTCTACCGCAACGAACTCATGGAGCTGATCGCGTACGAACCGCAGAGCGCGAAGGTTCACAAGACGCCATTGCTCTGCAGCCCTCCGTGGATCAACAAATACTACGTGATGGATCTCGCACCCGGGCGCTCGTTCGTGGAGTGGGCGGTGCGCCACGGCCACCAGACCTTTATGATCTCCTATCGCAACCCCGACGAGAGCCTCGCCAACGTGACGATGGACGATTATCTCAAACTCGGCCCCCTCGCCGCGCTCGATGCGATCGAAGCGATCACCGGCGAGAAGCAGACCAATATCGCGGCGCTCTGCCTCGGCGGAACGCTCTCGTACATTCTCCTCGCCTATCTCGCCGCGCACGGGCAGGCCGATCGCGTGAAGAGTTTGAGCACGACGAACACGCTCATCGATTTCAGCGAGCCGGGCGATCTCGGCGTCTTCACCGACGAAGCGACGATCTCGCGCCTCGAGAAAAAGATGAAGGAACGCGGATATCTCGAGTCGACCGAGATGGCCGGCACCTTCGATTGGATGCGCGCGAACGATCTGATTTGGAGCTACGTCGTCAACAACTGGTACATGGGCAAACAGCCGCCCGCCTTCGATATTCTCGCGTGGAACGGCGACAGCACGCGCATGCCCGCTGCGATGCATTCGCAGTATCTGCGCTCTTGCTACCTTCGGAACGCGATCGTCCAACCGGGGGCGTTTACGATTCTCGGTACGCCGATCGACCTCGGCACGATTCGCACGCCGCTCTACGTTTTGGGCGCGGAGAACGACCACATCGCACCGTGGCGCTCGAGTTTCAAGGCGCTCGCACTCGTCGGAAGCACCGATAAAAAATACACGCTGACCAACGCCGGACACATCGCCGGCATCGTCAATCCCCCCGGCGGCAAGAAGAGTTGGCATTGGACGAAAGCGCACGTCGAAAGCGCGGAGACCGCCGACGGTTGGCTCGCAACCACCACCAAAGAAGAGGGCAGCTGGTGGGAAGACTGGGCGCGTTGGATCGAGCCGCGCGGCGGCGAGATGGTGCGCCCGTACGATCTTCCCAGTGGCGAACCCGCTCCCGGCCCCTACGTGCAAAACCAGGTCGCGGAGCCGATCGATCTTCCGGCGCGCAAAGCGCAATCGGCGCCCGCACCCGCAGCAGCGGCGACGCCGAAGGCTGCAACGCACGGTAACGGCAGCGCGCACGGGGAGCGGAGAGCCGCACCCAAGAGCGCGCCGAAGAAGGCATCGAAGAAAGCGAAGGGACGGCGATGAATGCGAAGGACGGCAGCGCATGGAAGGGGCTCGGCGAATTTATTCGCAGCCAGCGCGAACTTGCGAACCTTTCGTTGCGCCAACTCGCAGATGTCGCCAAAGTCTCGAATCCGTATCTGAGCCAGATCGAACGCGGGCTTTATAAACCCTCGGCCGAAGTTCTCAAGAGCATCGCGAACGCGCTGCAGTTATCGGCCGAGACGATGTACGCGCAGGCCGGGCTTCTCGATGACGACAGCAAGCCGACGACGAGCCAGAGCCTCGAACAGGCGATCCGGCTCGACCCCGCACTGACGACCGATCAGAAAGAGACGCTGATCCGCATCTACCGCGGTTTCACGAACCGAGGGTAACGGTGGTACGTTTGCAGTCGGCGTAGCTCGAGGGGGCCCAGGTCGCGTTACTCGCGCCGCTCGACCGCTCCCACACGTGTTCGAATCGATTCGCAGAATCGACGGTGAAACGCTCGCGCACGAGCACGCGCGCGCTTCCCTGATTCTGTATTCCGGTAAAAAGGATCGCGTTGCCGACGAATCCGGGTGAGCTGCCGGCAAAGGTCCACCCGTTCGAACCGACGAGTTTTACCGTCCAGAGCCCCGGTGCGCTCGCAAACGAAAAGGTTTGATCCCACGTCCCGTTCGCAGCGGGATTCGTCGCCGTCCACGCCTGATGCAGAAGAACGTCGCCGTTGGGTGCGTTGGTAAAGGTATCGACGACCTGCGAGCCGGCCGCAGTAACGCAGTTCCAGGTCCCAGCAAACTGCGCGAGGCTCGGTTTCGGAGCTGCGCTCGCCGCCGGCGCCACGCTCGCAGCAACGGCGGAGGGGCTCCACGTGCTACCGTCGGCGAACGTTGCGCCGACGAGCGAGCACGTTGGCTGCGGCTGTCGCGAGAACAGAAAATGCTCGCCGCCGCTGAAATTGCGGAAGAGATGTTTGATCTCGACGTCGGGCGAGAACGTGCCCTTATCGACGATGATGACGTCGCGTCCGTTGAGGCGCACCTTGAAACGCGCTTCGATCACCGGTTGTTTGGCATCGTTCCGAAAGTCGATATGTAACGGCCCGACGGTTTTCGTCAGCGGAAGGATGCCGCCCGGAGAGTAGTCGAGATGGCAGTCTTCGACCGTGATCGGCGGCACGCTCGAGGAAGCGCCGGTCGCCGAAAAGGCCGGCGCCGCGGCAAGTAGTGGGGAGAGGGCCGCAATGCCCAGCGCAAAGAGCGCCGTTAGTGTGCGTTTCATAGGCCCGCCCTGTTCCCGAGGGACGCTTGCTCCACCTGGCAGGCTCGGCTGGCCGCCTCCGCCACGTACCTTGGGGGCAAGAAGAGGAGCCCCAGGTGCCGCGCCCCCCCGAGGCGCATTCTTCATATCGTGTCCGACGATCGTAAAGGGTCGTATCGTCGTTGGTTGGAGCGTAGCTCGACCACAACGATCTTCGTCTATAGTGCGCTCATCATTGCGTTCTTTCCGGCATTCCATTTTGTGCTGGGAGCGACGCCCGGTGTGCCGCCGGACTCGCTCGCACTGCGCGTCGCAGCCGCCGCGATCGCCGCGGCCGTCTCGCTCGCGCTGCTCGTCGCCCCACGCCTGCGACGATACTCGCCGAATCTTCAGCTTCTCAACGTCCTTCCAACGGTTATCGCTTCGCCGATTCTCGTCGTCAACAGCGGCAACAATCCATCGTACATTGCGGGCAGCCTCATCCTCGCGATCGGCGTGCAGCAGGCGTTCTACCGCACGCGCGATTTCGTCATCGTTCTAGCGACGACGCTCGGTGTCGAAGTGCTCTATTCCGCGATGCGCGGCGTGTTTTTTACGCCCGCGAATCTCAACGCGCTCGCGCTGACGGGAAGCGGATTTTTCGTCGCGATGTCGGCGGGAATCTTGCGCCTGCGCGTGCAGCGCAACGAACGCGAGCTGCGCTCGATCGTTCGCGACCGCACGCGCGAACTCTCCGAAGCGAACGCGAAGCTCGAAGAGATGAGCGTTACCGACCCGTTGACGGGGCTACGCAACCGGAGATTTCTCGCGCAGCATCTCGAATTCGAAGTTTCGGCGGCGCTGCGACGCACCGGCGACGTACCCGATGCCGACCTGCTGTTTTTCCTCATCGACCTCGACCATTTCAAAACGGTGAACGATACCCACGGCCATAATGCGGGCGACTTGGTGCTCATGCAGATGCGCGATCGTCTCCGCGAGGTCTTTCGCGAGTCCGATTTTCTGGTGCGCTGGGGCGGCGAAGAGTTTTTGGTGGTGACGCGCAGTAGCCGTCGCCACGACGCCTGCGATATCGCCGAACGCGCCCGAGCCGCGGTCGCGCAGCGTCCGTTCGCGCTCGAACGCGGGCAACGGGTGAACGCGAGTTGCTCGATCGGCTTCGCCGCCTTTCCGTTCGTCCCGTACTCGCCGCTCTCGCTGAGCTGGATGCAGGTCGTCGCGCTCGCCGACCGCGCGCTCTACCTTGCCAAAGAGCGCGGCCGAAATACCTGGGTCGGCGCCGCCGCCGGCCGCGTCGAGCCCGACGCGCTCGCGGAGCGCCTGGCGATCCTGGGCATCGACGCCTTCCACGACGGCACTCTCGAGGTGCTCCTGCCGAAGTAGCGCCGCCCGCCCTGCTCGCCCTCGATACGGCTGCTTCGCAGCCTACTCGGGCTGACACGGGTTGTCACGCCGAGTAGGGCGCGATAGCGCCCGTATCGAGGCGCCGCAGT
>JAJYMV010000037.1 GCA_021786705.1 bacterium | reverse complement strand
CATTGCATTTCGGGAACCAATTTGTAAAAAGCTACTTCCAGCAATTCCGTGTTGGTGTGGCGCCTGGGGCAGCGCCGTAAATCCCAAAAACATCTCATCCGGCACCTGGCGTGAAAATGAATAGGAACGCCCGTACACCACGTTCGACAGGGAAATTGACGTCGGATTGAAGGCATCGCGAACGCTCTTCCAACGTTGAAGATCGAGCGATTTTCGAAAGCTTTTCAGAGCATCACGCTTGCCCCAAAAGAGGTAGAGTGCCGTCTTCGCCATTCGCCCTTCAATGCGAGCGCCTCGGACGCCGCCGCGTGAATAGAAGGGCAGCTTTTCTACGTAGTGCGCCGGAATACGCGGGAGCGCGCTCTTCACACCCGCGACAAAAAGCATACTGGGTCTCTCGTTGATATCAAGGAGATCTCGGAGCTGCGGTACGTGGGCCTCTCTCCATCGCTGAAAGGCGCGCCCGCTTGCAGCGAGCTTTTCCCATCGTGTCGGCACGCAATAATTTCGCGCGAGCGCGGTGGCATCAGCCGCCGAGTATTTGCTCTCCGCCGGATCGGCCCAGATTCTTCCCGATAGATCGACGCCCGCACGCGAAAGATCGGCGAGGAGCGCTCTCGTACCGGCCGGACGAGCGAGGAGCGCTCTCCCCGATTCAATCGAATTGAAATACCAGTCGAGGACCGGCGATCCGCTCCACGCGCTCCGGGATTCGGTCGGATGCATTCGAGCAAAACGCTCTAAGCCGCGGGCGTCGATCCCGTCGACGAGCGCACGTACGGCGGGGGTCACCGGCGCGCTCGAAGGAGCCGGGGTGCACGCCGCTCGCGCCGCTACAGGCAGCGCCAACGCAATCGCAAGAGCGCACACGCCCCGTCGGCACGCTTCCATGCCGCTTCGCCTCACAAGCGTGCCCATTGTTTCCATGCATCGCCCTCTCCGGCACCGCCGCAGATGCTCCCTGCTCGAAATCACCCTCAACCGCAAGGGCTTGCCCCATGGGCCCGATAAACTCCGCCCGATGAAATCGGATATCGCTTCCCTATTTCGCTCCGTTTCTATTGCCGCTGCGGGGCTCGCACTCTTTCTAACGGGCTGCGGCGGCTCGGCGAACGTTCCCCCGCGTACGAGTATCGGCCCGATACCCGCCGGTCTCATTACGGAGTTCGCAAAGGGCATCAGCGCCCATGCAACGCCATTTCACATAGCAAAGGGCCCCGACCGGAACCTCTGGTTTACCGAACCCGACGTCAATAGCATCGGGCGCATTACGCCGAGCGGATCCGTCACCGAGTTCGGAGCCGGCATCACGCCGAATGCATTTCCCCTTGACATATCCGCAGGGCCAGACGGCAACCTTTGGTTCACCGATCCCGGCGACAACAGCATCGGACGAATCACGCCGAGCGGCACCATCACCGAGTTCTCGGCCGGCATCGCGACGCAAGCAGGGCTCAACGACATTGCCGCGGGTTCCGACGGCAACCTTTGGTTTACCGAGATTGAAAACAACAGCGTCGGGCGCATCACGCCAAGCGGAGCGGTGACCGAATTCACAACCGGTATCAGTGCGGGCGCGCACCCCTACGGCATTACCTCGGGCCCCGATGGCAACCTCTGGTTTACCGAACCCGGAATCGGTCGCATCGCTCGTATCACGCCGAGCGGATCGGTGACCGAATTCACTATCGGCAAAAGCGTTGGAAACGCTCCCGTCGCCATCGCGGCCGGCCCCGACGGCAACCTCTGGTTCACCGAGCCTAGCGCCGGTCGCATCGGGCGCATTACGCCAAGCGGCGTCGTCACCGAGTTCACGACGGGCATCACCCCACAGGCAGGGCTCGGTGAAATAGCCTCCGGCCCCGACGGTAATCTGTGGTTCACGGAGGTATATGCCGATAAAATCGCCCGCATTACCCCGAGCGGCGTCGTTAGCGAGTTTTCGTACACGCTACCCGACGGAGCACGCCCGCTCGGAATCGCACCCGGCCCCGATGGGAACATGTGGTTCACGTTGCCGGGCGTCGCTGAAATCGGGAACATTACGACGCAATGACGCCAATACCGGACCCCGAGTAATGCTTTCGGAGGATCTCGCATGACCGATACCCACTCGAACGATGTAGAAGCACGTCTCTCACGATTAGAACGAACGGTCGAAGAGCTTGCGGCGAACCTACAGACGCTACAGGCGACCGAGCCTCCCGTGCGGCGCGCAGCGCCGAGCGCACCCGCAGCACCACCCGTCTTCACGGCATCGGCCTCCGAGGTGTCGCTATCTTCGCGTTCTCGGCATTCCCCGGCCCGCACCGACGCCGAGGCGTTCCTCGGTGGGCGCGTCTTGCTTGCGATCGGTGCGATTACGCTGTTGCTGGGCGTTGCGTTCTTCATCGACTACGCCTTTAGCAACGGGTGGGTGGGGCCGAGCGGTCGCGTTGCAATCGGTTTATTAGCGGGCGTCGCGCTCGTCGCGCTCGGCGACTGGCTGCAGATCAAGGGGAAGCCGCATTACGCCGGCGCACTCACGGGGATCGGCGGCGGCGTTCTCTATCTCTCGCTTTGGGGCGCGGGCAACGCATTTCATTTGATTCCGATATCCGTGAGTTTTGTCACGATGTCGCTCGTTACCGCCGGGTTGACGGTGCTCGCTCTCTACCGCAACTCCGAGGTAACCGCGACGTTCGCGATGTTGGGCGGTTTCATCACGCCGTTGCTGAACGTCACGCAAAATCCGGCACCGCTCACCTTACTTTTTTACATCGCGATCCTCGACGGCGCACTCGCGTTCTTGCCGATCAACCGTCGCTGGCCACGCGTCCAAGGTGTTGCCTTTCTTTTTACGCAGTTCTTTCTCGCCGTCGCCGGAGGCAGCGATCCAGCCCTCCCGCTTCCCACAATGCTTCTCTTTGCCACGCTCTTCTTGACGCTCTTTGGGTGGCAGCCGATACGCAAAGCCTTCGCGTCGGTCGCACTATCGGCGTATGAATCGGCATTGCTCGTATCGGCGACGGGCGCGTATTACATCTGCCTTCACCTCGAACTCTATAACGCGCATCGTCACCTGCTTACCGCAGCGGTCGTCGCGCTCGCGGCGGTCTATGTCCTGCTCGCGCAAAGGGCAAAGTCCAACGATCGCAACGTGCTCGCCGCCATCGCTCTCGCACTCATCACCGGCGGCGTCGCGATCACGTTCAGCGGCGCGGTCGTGATCGCCATCTGGGCCATCGAGGGTGCATTGCTCTGCTGGATCGGCCTGCGGCTCGATCTGTGGACGGTGCGTCTCTTCGGCTATCTCGCCTTTGCCTGTGCGCTATTCGCCCTTTCCATGTTCCCACCGAGCGGAGGGCACCCATTCCTCAACGATCGCTTCACCGTGGTGACGATTATCGCTCTCTCGCTTTTTGCAGCGCAACTAAAAAAGCGCCCTGCGACGATGCATGCCGTGGAGAGCGGCATCTTTCTGGCGTTTCAGCCACTCGGCCATCTCGCGCTGCTCTACGCGCTCTCGAACGATCTGTATGTGGCTGCCGGACATAGCCAACTCGCCATCACCCTCCTCTGGACGTTCTATGCGATCGGCCTTTTCGCATATGGATTACGACGCGGCCTCGCGCTGGCGCGATGGGAAGGCTTAGCACTGCTTTTGGGTGCGATCATCAAGGCGTTCGCGGTCGATATGGAGGCCGTTAACCCGGGCATTCGCATCGTTTCGTTTCTGGCGCTCGGCATCGTGCTGCTCGCCATCGCCTATGCCTATCAACGCCTCGCAGGGGCAGTAAAGGAGCGCACGTGATTCCCGCCGCTTTCGCCGCCGCAGTTCTCGCACAGAGGTCGCTTCCGGCACGGTGGGAGCATTGGAAATACGTACGAACGATCCAAGCGCGGCGGACCGGAAGCGTTGCCTTTGAGGTTCCGTCCACGATTTACGCAAACGCGCTACCGGACTTGAGCGATCTCCGCATTGTGAACGCACGCGGAGGCACGGTTCCCTTTGCAATTGCTACCTCCCCGGACTCCCAGAGCCCGACGTGGATCGATGCGACGGTCACCGATCGCGGGTTCGTACCCTCGCAGTACTCGCAAGCGGTCGCCGATTTGGGAGGGCATCGCACTCCGTACGGCGTGCTCGATATCGTCACTCCGCTCGACACGTTTGATGCACGCGTCGATGTCGACGCGAGCGACGACGGGCTCACCTGGCGCACCATTCGCACGAATGCGCCGATTTACAACTACGAACGCGACGGCCTGGCAACCAACACGCAGGTCACCTTTCCCGCAAGTACGGCCCGCTACGTGCGAGTGCGCGTGCTGTTGCGCGACCATCGCTTCCCGATTCTCGGCTTGCGCTTTTCGGCGCCGTCGGCCGCTCCCGCGCAGACGCGCTACCAAGTACGGCTTGGCGCTCCTTCGCGCACCGCAGGAGGAACGGAGACCTATCGCGCCATCGGCATCGATTCGGTACCGGTGGACCGCATCCGCATCGACGCGGCGAATCGGCTCTACGCTCGCGACGTCGATATCGAAAGCAGCGAGGATGGGCACACCTGGCAAACAGTGGCATCCGGATCGATCGCGCGAACGCATGATACCTATCGCGCCTTCATCGATTTCGATGAAACGCAGGCGCCGGACTGGCGTATTCGCATTCACAATGGAAGCGATGCACCGCTGCGTTCGGTCGTAGTAACGGCGTACGGCGTGCCGAGACGCGTCGTGTTCGATGCCCTCCCGGCGATGGGCTATCGACTAATCTACGGCAACGTTGCCGCACGCGCACCGCAGTTCGATTATGCTGCGACGCACGCAAACGTCGCAGAGGTTCCCGCCGACGCGACGTTAGGCGCGCCGCGACGCAACCCGGGCTTCGTTCCCCTGCATGCGCAGCCGTGGAGCGAACGCAACCCGTGGCTGCTCTGGATCGCCCTCGCGATCGCCGTCGCCGGCATCGGCACCATCGCAATCCGCACGATGGGCAGCAATCAAAGCGGCGCCGACGACACCCGGTAACGCGCGGAAGGTTCCCGTCCGAAGCCCTTACTTGGGCTCGCGCAATTTGAGATAGGTTGCAAATGGAAGCAGAAACGGCATTCTTTTCTTCCGTGCATGCACGTTCACAAAGCGAATCGTGACACGATCGTAGACGCGCCCCGCATAGCGATATGGAGCATCCGCGCGCTCCGAGGAAATATATCGCGCACCATGGATTTCGGTGAAATCGATCGTCCATGGAATGTGAGTGCCGGGACCGGTGACGAAATTAAGTGCGATACGCGCTCGGATCGTCGCGAACGTCTTGGTGTCGATCCAAAGATCGCGCAAGCGATAGCTTCCACTTACCTGAACCGGGCGCAGCGTAAGATGGTAGCATCGATGAGTGCCGACGGTTTCCTCGCCGGCAAGCGTGATTAGATAGCGTCGAGCGTAGGCAACGACATCTGCGATCACCGGTATTTTCGATCCCCCCGTCTGCGACGGCGATACCCGGCGTTCAGGGTCGTGGAACTCCCGGCGAATTTGGCGCACGATTTGCGCCGAATCGGGAGCTCTCTTCACGTTGTGGACGTCGGCACTCCCGAGCGAAAACGAATAGTTCGGAGCTAGAACCGGTACGCCGATAAAATCTTGATTCGGCGCTGGGGCAAGAGGTGGTCCGCAGCGCGGCAGCATCGGTCGCAATCCGCCCGGCGAGCCACCTGCAATTGCCGCAAAGCAGAAGTCGACGCCGCGCCCCTGAGCGGGATGGGCGCGCTCGTAGTCGCTGACGGTATCGACCCAGATATTTTCGTTGCGTGCATCGAATGCAGAGCGAAAATTTTCCACCCGTGTTCCGGCCTTATCGCGAACGCGTATTCGGACGCTATAATTGATGCGAGGCGGGTAGTACTGCTTGTCCCGATACGTGCGCGCATCGGCGAAAATTTTATATGCGAGTGCTACCGATGGAATCACGGCAACCATTACGGCGTATGCATCCGCATCGGTTTGCGAGTTAGATTCATGATGTTATAGCGGTATGTTACGCTCCCTACCACGACGTAGAGATAGCGACCTATGAGATAATTGTGCTCGCCCTGCCCCAACGGTTGCGAATTAGGCGGGTGGGCTTGGGGATCTGGAGCGAGATCGACCGACGGACTCTCAGATCCGGTTTTTAGAGAAATATAATAGATCGTCGCCGGGCCATATTCGTCGGGGCGCCCGAAACAACACCAATCGTCGATATAGGCGCGGTCGCCAACGACACCGAGAAGGGTACTATCCTCGATGAGTTTGGGACCGACCGGCCGGAGATTGTCGGCGCGCAGAATCGCTAGCGCACTGCTCATAAACGCACCGCCATTATATCCCGAGACCGCAATGTCGCTGCGCCCTGCAGCAAAGATCGAAAACACGTGTCCCATCGGCACCTTCGTCGACGCAAAAACATTTCCGTGAGAACCAACGGCGACGATATTCCCATCGCTACATCCGATAAAGAGCGTGCCGTCGATCCTGTTCGCAACTCGAGCGGCTCGACATGGCCGAGCGCGCGACGCAAGTGCGCGATAGCGCTTCGCCTGCGTTCCCGCCAGCGATGACGACCACGATCCTGGTGCCATCGGCGCAACACCGTGGATCTTTTGCAACGGAACTGAGATCGGCGTTGCCACAACGAGCGGCGTTGACGCGGCATGAACCCTCTGCGCGTGCGTGCGTCCGGAGCACGCGATAAGATCCAGCACGATGAATGCCGTAGCCGGTAATCTTCTCTTCAATGAATGAACGCTTCGACGAGCGCAAGATAGTGCAGAAAAAAGCTCGCTTCCCCGAAAAATGACAAGCGCGTAGCGGAGGCCGCCCAAATGGGCTTTTTCTGGAGCCGACGAGCGGACTTGAACCGCTGACCTGCTGATTACGAATCAGCTGCTCTACCAACTGAGCTACGTCGGCACGTGGAGACCGAGCCCGGCTATTCTGCGCGAACGGCGCCTTAGCCCTCCCGGTCGTGGAAGGTTCCGCGCTGTGCGCTCTCGTCCAGCTCGAGATCGTCCAGCAGATAATAGACGATCTTGCGGTCGTCGAAGCCGACCTTTGCCAGCTGCTTGCCCCCGATCTCCACGATCTCGTGGATGTGCCCCGGCACGCCGATGTAGCGGCGGTTCGTCGGCCCGTAGGCAGGGTCGCCCTCGGGCTTGGGCTTCGGGGTCGCCCGGACGCCTCGCAGCGGCGTCTGGTGGCGATGCGCGGCCACGCCTACGGCCGCTTCGGCGCGAGCGCGAAGGCCTCGACGTACGAGCGATCGCCCTCGGGCCAGCCCACCCAGATATCGCCGTTCTTGGGATCGATCGTGCCGGTGTGCATGCCGCGCGCGATCTTCTTCTGCCCGATCAATTCCGGCACACCGCCGGCGCGAATGGAAAAGAGCGTCAGCGAGGTTCCGAAACAGGCGAGCAGGCGGCGGCGCGCACTGAAACTGCACTGATCGACCCTGCCGGGGAACGATGCCTCGTGCAGCAAGGCCCCGCGCGTCGAATAGACGCCGAGTTTGCCGTTCTCGCCGACGTCGATAATCGCGTTGTCGGTGGCATCGAAAATCAGCGGATGGTTGCCTTTCAGCAACGGCGTCGGCATGACGCGCTTCACCGCGAGCGTTCGCGCATCGATCGCCGCAATCGCACGCCGATCGGTAAGATTTTGATAGAGCGTATGGGTGCGAGGATTCACCGCGAGATACTCGAGCTTCTTCGCCGGGAGCGTCAACGTTTTGAGCAGCGTCATCGAACGCGCGTCGATCACGTACAGGTGCGAGCCGTCGTCTTCGTCGGCGTAGATGTGCTTGGTCGCCGGATCGTAGGCGATCGCATCGACCGGCCCGCCGACCTTCACCGTGCGCAGAACGCGCCCGGCGACGGGGTCGACCTCGCTCACGCTCTTATCGGTGCCGTTGCCGGTGAAGACGTGCCCGTTGCTTGGGTTGACCGCCACACCGTGCAAGGGACCGACGCGTATCGTTCGCAACACGCGCTTGCTATCGGCATCGAGAACGACCAACTCGCGCGCACCGGAGTGCGCTGCATAGATGCGTCGGCGCGCGCCGTCGGCGGTAAAATAATCGTAATAGCCCTTCCCGGGCACCAGCACTTTTGCAGAGGCCGCAACGATGGGCGGCGGTGTCATCATCGGCATGGTTGCGGGGTTCTCCCCGGCGGAAAACGAAGCCTCGTCGGCATGCTGGTAACCTTTCGCGGCAAGACGCCGCGGGTCGATCCGTCGGCCTTCATCGCTCCCACCGCCGTTTTAATCGGCGACGTCGAGGTCGGCCCGGAATCGAGTATTTGGTTCGGCGCCGTC